>CAIUVD010000060.1 GCA_903902515.1 uncultured Planctomycetota bacterium
CCCCGGACCCCGGACCCCGGACCCCGGACCCCGGACGGTCGGCCCACCGACCTCGCCCATGCCCTGGATGAACTGGTGCGCGTCGCCAAGCGGCGCTGCGTGTGTTTCCTGATCAGCGATTTCCTGCATGCGCCGGAACGCCAACCAGCCTTTGCCACGGCCCTCGCGCGCGCCGCTCGGCGCCATGACCTCATCGGTCTGCGGGTGGCCGATCCGGCCGAGGCCGTCCTGCCCACGGCGGGACCCCTGGTGCTGGAGGATCCCGAGGGGGGCGGATCAGCGGTGCTGGCCACGTCGCGCGCGGCGGCGACTCGCTATGCCCAGGCCTACCAGGCGGCACGGGCGACGACGACCAAGCAGTTTGCCGCCGCCGGTTGCGATCTGGTGGACCTGTCCACGGATCGCGGGGCGTTTGCGGCCCTTCAGGCGTATTTTGGCGGGAGGCGGGGATGAGGGTTGGGATCCTGGCATTGCTGGCCACGGCCCTGATGGCGGCGGAACCTCGGGTCGATCTCGCGGCCTCCCCGGCCACCGTGCCCGTGGGTCAGACCATCGAGGTGGTGATCACCTACACCTGGCCCGCCGGATGGACCGTCGCCCGGGAGCCGGATCCCTCGGCGGACCTCGCGGGGCAGTTCGTCACCCGCGCCGCCCCTGTAGAGCGGGCCAGCACCGGCGAGGGCGAGCGTCGGGTCTTCCGCTACACCGTGGCCGCGCCCCGCAGTGGAGCCTGGGCCCTGCCCCGCCCCACCCTGACGGCCACCGGCCCCAGCGGGGCCCTGACCAGCACCGCCAGCGAGGTAGTCATCCAGGTGGGGGCCGACAGCGCCCCGCCAAAACTCCCAGCGGCCAAGGCCCTGCGGATCCTGCCGCCGGAACCCCCCGCCGTGCGCTGGTGGCCGTGGGCCGCCGGAGCCGCGGCCCTGGTAGTCATCGCTGGCCTGGCCTTCTGGCTGCGTCGCCGGGCCGTGGCCGCCCGCATCCCGCCGGTGGAGGTGGCCCGCGCCGCCCTCACTCGCCTGGATCAGCGGGATGGCAAAACCGCCGCTGCCGGCCTGTCCCTGCTGCTACGCACCTATGCCGGCACCATCGGCGGCTTCGACGGCCCCGGCCAGACGCCCCGGGAGATCGGTTTCGCCTTGGCCCGCATCCCCGCCTTCACGGCCGATGAAACCCGCGTGCTGGTGCGCTTGCTGGAACGCCTCGACGACCTGCGCTGGACCCCGGCGGATTTGCCCGCCGAGCAGGTGCTCCCGATGGTCAGCGAAGGCCGGATGTGGCTCGACGCCCGCGAGGCCCGCGTCGCCGCCGAAGCGGAGGCGAAAAAGCCATGATGTTCCGCTTCGCTGAGCCGTGGTTCCTATTGGGCCTTCTGCTGCCTCTCCTCTTGCTGTGGTGGCGTCCGGCCCGGGGTGGCGCGGCCTTTGGTGCTTTCCCCCTGGCGGCGGCGGTGCTGCGGCCCAGTCATGGGCCGACGATTCACCGGACCTTGCTGGCCCTTGGGCTTGGGCTGCTGGTCGTCGCCCTCGCCCGGCCCCAGTACGGCCGCACCATCGTCGAGCGCGACCACGCCGGGCGCGACCTGATGCTGGTCATCGATCTCTCGGGCAGCATGCAGATCGACGACTTGGACGACGGCAAGGGCAATCGCAGCGACCGCCTGCGGGCCGTGTTCGCCGCCGCTGACCGTTTCATCGCCGGTCGCCCCGATGACCGCATCGGCCTGGCGTTTTTCGGCGACAACGCCCTGACGTCCTGCCCCCTGACCCACGACCATGCGACGGTCCGCGAGTTCCTGGAACGCACCGAAAAGCAGCAGCGGGAACTGTGGGCCAATGAGCGCGGCGGACTTTTAGGGGGCAACACCAACCTCGGCCTCGGGCTGGGCACGGCCCTCAAAAATCTTCGGGATCCCAAGGCCAAGTCCCGGGTCGCCATCCTTATCACGGACGGTGTCGACACCCGCCGCCTGGCCCAGTGGGTCGATCCCCTGGAAGCCGCCCGTCAGGCGGATCGTCTGGGGGTGAAAGTGTACGGCATCGGCGTCGGCAATCCCAACGGCACCATGTCGCGGCGGGATCTGTTCGGCCGGGTGCAGACCGTGCCCCTGTCCGGCGACATGCTGCCGGACCTCGGCCGCCTGACGGCCATCGCTACCCTCGCTCAGGGGCAGGCCTTCACCGCCGACGATGCCAAGGCCCTGGCCGAGGTGTTTGCCAAGATCGACGCCTTGGAGCCAACTCCGCGCACCGTGCGCTCTCGGGATGATTTCGCCGACCGCTTTACTTGGCCACTTATTGCTGGGCTGCTGCTGATCGCCTTGGCCTTGGGGTTGGAGCCTCGGCTGCGGGGGGTGTCATGAATCGGTCCGGGGTCCGGGGTCCGGGGTCCGGGGTCCTGTGGGGTCTTGTCGCTGGGATGGTACCGATGCCTCTTCATCACCGATGTGCCTGGTCGCAAGACCCCGGACCCCGGACCCCGGACCCCGGACATGCAAAGGGCCAGCCATGACCTGGGCCGATCCGTGGTTACTGTTGCTGGTGCCGCTCCTGGGGTTGCTGGCCCTCGGCCGCTGGGCCTGGGCTCGGGTTCAACGCCGCCGTCAGGCGGGCATTGGTGCCGGTCTGCCGGCCCACACCCGCACCGTCCACCGAGGGCGAGAAGTGCTTCGCTCCGTCCTCCTGTGGAGTGGTCTCGCCCTGGGCACCGTGGCCCTGGCCGGGCCCCGCTGGGGTTCCGGCGAGATGACCCGCAGCGCCCAGGGCGCCGATGTCATCGTCCTCTTCGACTGCTCGCGCTCGATGCTCGCCCAGGACCTGCACCCGACCCGCCTGGAGACGGCCCGCCGTAAGGCCCTGGATCTGCTGCGCGTCGCCCCGGAGACGCGCTTGGCCCTGATGCCCTTTGCGGCGGTGCCGGTGCTGCGCTGCCCCCTGACGGGTGACCACGAGGCCCTGCGGGAAATGCTCCTCGACTGTTCGCCGGATCTTTTTCCGGCGGAACATGGCTATCAGGGAACGGCCATCGGCCGGGCTGTCACCGAGGGCTTGGGCGTCCTCAATCGCCAGGTCGAACGCGGCCAGGCGGTCTTGATCATCACCGACGGGGCCGATGAAGACCTTGAGGCGGTGAAGACCGCCGCCACCAAGGCCAAGGAGGCGGGCATTCCGGTCTGTGGTCTGTTTGTCGCCGACCCGGAGAAAAAGGTCAGCCTCAGCATCGACGGCAAGGACGAGGTCATGGCCAGCGACCGCACCACCATCGACACCCTGGCCACGGCGACCGGCGGCCTGGCGGTCAACGCCACCCTGGATGACGCGGACGTGAAGGCCCTCGCGGAGCACCTCAACCGCACCGTCAGCACCCGCCCGTGGGAGGAGCGTCAGCGCATTGTGGCCAGCGAGCGGTATCAATGGCTTTTGGCCGCCGCGATTGGGGTACTTTTCGCGGGAGCGATGGTGGGGACGCGGCGGGGGCTTACGGCCCCACGTCCGGGGTCCGGGGTCCGGGGTCCGGGGTCTCGTGTGGCTGGAGATCGCTGATGAAGAACGATCCGAAATACCCCAAGTATTGGATCCCACAGGACCCCGGACCCCGGACCCCGGACCCCGGACGTTTAAAAAGGGCGGCACCCACCCTTCTGTTCCTCGCCTTGACGGTTTTCGCCGCCCCGGCCCGGGCCGCCGATCCCTGGGAGGCCCTGGCCGCCGCCGGGTCCGACAAGCCGGCCCTCGAAAAAATCCTGACGGAACATCCCGGCTTCCACGCCGCCCGCTTCAACCTGGGAACGGTGCTGATGGGGACGGATCCGGCGGCGGCGGCGACCCAGTTGGAACTGGCCACGGCGGCCGGTGGAGCCATCGCCATCGACGCCTGGCACAACCTGGCCCTGGCCCGCGCCCAGCAGGGTCGGTGGGAAGACGCTCTGGCGGCGGCGGAGAAGGCCGTGGGCCTCGATCCGGCTTTGGCACCGCTGCGGGACGAGGTCCGGCGCGTGCTGCTGGCCCGCCGCGACGAGGCCCGCCGAGCCGCTGAGGAAGCCGCCAAGAAACTCCACCTGAACCCCGGCAGTCTGCCGGTGGCCCGGGTTGGCGAGGTCTATGAGGCCGTTCTGCCCATCGCCGGTGGGACCGGGCCCTACACCGCCACCGTGGCCGGGACCTCAAAGATTCCCGAGGGTCTGACCCTGACCGGCGACCGTCTGAAGGGCACGCCTCGGGCAGCGGGCAGCGTGGCCCTGGAACTCAGCATCACCGATGCCGCCAAGGCCCAGATCAGCGGCACGGTGCCCCTGACCATCCTGCCCGCCCCGGCCATCACCACCGATCGCCTGCCCGAGGCCATCGTCGGCCAACCCTACCGGGCCAGCCTGGCGGCCGTGGGCCTGGATACTCCGGTGCGCTGGCAGGTGGCCCGGCTGCCAGCCGGCCTGACCGCCACTTCGGACGGGACCATTGCCGGCACTCCGACGGCTCTCGGGTCGGTCATGGTCCACCTCAACGCCACGGACGGTACCCGCCAAGCCAACCGGATGGTCGAGTTGCTGGTCAGCGACCTGTTCGCCCCGGCAGAGGATCCCTTGCCCCCGGCCACCGCCAGTGCGCCCTACCGCTTCCGGGCCACGGTGCGCGGCCCCGCCCAGGACTACGCCTGGACCGGCGGTGCGCCCCTCAGCATCGCCAAGGATGGCACCCTCAGCGGGACCCCGGCCCAGCCCGGGGAACTGAAACTGCCGGCGACCATCACCGCCGCCGATGGCCGTTCCCGAACCGTGGAATTGCACCTGACGGTCAATCCCGCGCCCCTCATCGACACCACCCCGATTCAACTGGCGGCCAAACAGGCCCTCGACCGCCCGGTGCCCCTCACGGGGGGCACGCCGCCCTTCACCTGGGCGGTGGTCGGCGGCAGTCTGCCCGCAGGCCTGCGCCTGGATGCCGACGGGCACCTGCGCGGTGCTCCCCAGGACGTGGGCAAGACCACCGTCACCCTCACGGCTACCGACGCCTGGAAGGCCGTGGCCCAGGCCGAACTGCCGATCGAGATCACCCCGCCCCAGGAGCAGCCCGAGCAGGCCAAGAACGAGGATAAGCCCCAGGACGACCAAAAGCAGGATGGGCAGCAAGACCAGTCCAAGGACGGTAAGCAGGACCAGGCCAAGGATGGCAAGCAGGACCAGTCCAAGGACGGCAAGCATGATCAATCCAAGGACGGTAAGCAGGATCAATCCAAGGACGGCAAGCAAGACCAGGCGAAGCAAGACCAGTCCAAAGACGGCAAGCAAGACCAGGCTAAGGACGGCAAGAAGGACCAGACCGACCCCCAGGCCTCCGCATCCGGGACCCCGGACCCCGGACCCCGGACCCCGGACGCTGCCGAAGGCATCTCCCAAACCGCCGCTGGCCGTTGGCTCGACAACCTCCCCCAAGAGGATCGTGGCGTGCTGCGCTACCAACTGCTGGATGGCGGGCAGAAACCGGCTGAGAAAAAGGGCCATGCATGGTGAGGAGTCTGGGGATTTGGTTGCTGATGGGTCTGGTGTGGTCGGCGGAGGTCGCCCTCGACCTCCCGGATCCCTGCATTCCCGGGGCGGTCATGCAGGCCAGCCTGACGGTCACAGATCCCGAGAGCCAGGTCACCAAGGTCGAGTTGCCAGAGGTGCCCGGCCTGACGTGGCAACTCGGCCGCACCAGCAGTCAGACCCGGGTCGTCAATGGCCAGGCGTCGTCGAGCCTGACGGTCGGCATCAACCTCCGCGCGGCCAAGGCCGGAACCTTGGAAATCCCGCCGATCACGGTGCGCATGCGGAACGGGAGCGCGCTGAGTACCTCGGCCACCACCCTGCGGGTCGCCCCAGGAGAGGCGCGCCTGACCGGTGACCTGATGGGCGAGGTCGCCTTTGAACCCGCCACCATCGTCCCCGGCGAATCCACCACCCTGACCTACCGCCTGTGGGTTCGGCGCGGCGAGGTCCAGACCCTCGGCATCAACCCGCCCGAGGGCGCCATCTCCCTGGGGGAGCGCCAGATCGCCAAGGGCCGGGCCTTTGATGCCCAGGGCCAGGAATGGACCCTCCTGACCGTTACCTGGCCCCTGACCTTCGCCGAACCGGGGCCGCGCACCGTCCGCGGCCAGCAGGAAGTGCTCATTTCGGTCGGCGACGGTTTCTTTGATCAGCGGGTGACCCGTCACCAGACGGCCATCGCCCCCGCGACCCTGACGGTTGCGTCCTTGCCAGAGGTCGGTCGGCCGGCGGATTTCACCGGTCTGATCGGCCCGGTCACCGCTACCTCCGCCCTGGAGCGGGAGCGGGTCAGCATCGGCGAAGGGGTGGTGCTGTCTTTCACGGTCAGTGGGCGCCAAGTGGAGCTCGTCAAACGCCCGGCCCTCGTGATTCCTGGCGTTCAGGTGTACCCAAAGGATGAAAAGGCCGAGGGGGGCCATCACGTCTTCCGCTGGGATTTGGTGCCGACCACTCCCGGCAATGCCCTCGTGCCGGCCTTGGCGGTGCCCTATTTTGACCCCGCCGGGAAGACCTATCGCAATGCGGTTACGCAGCCCCTGACCCTGACCATCCTCCCCGGGCGAGCCCGGGATCTGGGGGCGGTGGGGGCGACGTCGGCGGAACCCGCCCCGGTGGCCGTAGCGCCGACCGGCCCGACCCTCCCTCCGCCCCGCCATGGTCAGGTAACCCCCCGTCCGGCCCCGTGGCTGGCCCCGGCCGTCTTCGTTGGCGCCCTGATCATTGGCCTGGCGGCCGGGGGTTGGGCCCGGCGCGGCCCCCGCCAAGCCCACCGGGGCCGGGCCCTGCGGACCGCCGGTAAGGATCCGGCAGCCCTGGCCACGGCCCTCCTCGCCCTGCGCCCGGCCCTGACCACCGAGGCCCAGCGCACGGCGGCCGACCGCCTGCAAGCGCGCATTGATGGCACCCGCTTCGGCGGTCAGGCCCTGGGCGATATTGCGGACCTGGTCACGACCCTGGAGGTGGTGCCATGATCCGCGTCTTGGCCCTGTTGGGTCTGCTGCTGGGCACCGGGGTGGCCGAGGATCCCTACCAGACCTGGGCCCAGGGTCGGCCGGCGGAAGCCCTGCCGATCCTGATCGCCCAGGCCGGCGATCATTGGGACCGCTGGCAGGACGCGGGCCTGGCGGCGGCTGCCGCCGGGGATCAGGGCCGGGCCGTGGCCTGCCTGGCCCGGGCCATGACCCTGGCGCCCGAGGAAGCCGATCCCCGCCGGGCCCTGCGGGCTCTGGGGGTGGAATGTCCGCCCTCCTGGCATGAACGGGCCGGCCCCCTGGGGCTTCCGGGGCGGGGATGGTCCGGGGTGGTGCTGCTGGCCCTCGCGGGCTTGGCCCTGGGGTGGGCTGCGGTTGGCCGACGTCATCGGCGCTCGGCCGGTTTTCTCGGTGCGGCCCTGGTGGTGGTGATTCTGCCGGGCCAACTGGCGGGCGTCGTGGATGGTCAGCACCACTGGGCCGCCACCGTACGACCTACGCATCTCCTTGACCATGCAGGAGTTCCTTTGGCGCCCCTGGCGGCGGGCACCCTCCTTCGGCTGCCGGATCGGGCGGGCTGGTCCGGGCGGGTGGTGGTGGCCTTGCCGGATGGCCGGGAGGGCTTTCTGGCGGCGGCTGATGTAAACCCTTGAAATTTTCAGAAACGACCATATATTATTCATGATTAACCGGCGATGGGTTGCATCGGCAGCCTGTTGTCCGGAGTATGTCCGTCCATTTCAGGAGCCTCCGTGCGCTACGTCATCACCGCCGACTGCAACTACCGCACCCTGTCCACCGCCGAATTGCGCGACAAGTTCTTGATCCAAGACCTGTGCGTTCCCGGTGCCGCGACCCTCGCCCGCACGGACCTCGACCGCGCCATCGCCGGTTTCGTGGTCCCCACGGACAAGGCCCTGGAACTGCCGGTCGGCAAGGACCTCAAGGCGGCAACGTTTTGTGAGCGCCGCGAACTGGGCGTCATCAACATCGGCGGCGGCACGGGTACCATCACCGCTGATGGCGTGACCCACACCCTGGAGAGCCTCGATGTCCTGTACCTCGGCAAGGGCAGCGGCACGGCCTCCTTCGCCAGCAGCGATGCGGCCAATCCCACCCAGTTCTACATCGTCTCCTACCCGGCCCACGCCACGTACCCGACGACCCTGATCAAAAAGGACCAGGCCCGCCGCCTGGAACTGGGCTCGGTGGCCGACGCCAACAAGCGGACGATTCGTCAGTATATTCACGCTTTGGAAGGCGGGGCCAAGTCCTGCCAGTTGGTGATGGGCTTCACCGAACTCCACGAGGGCTCGGTCTGGAATACCTTTCCGCCCCACACCCACGACCGCCGCACCGAAGTCTACATGTACTTCGACGTGCCGAAGAACGGCATGGTCATGCACTTCATGGGCACGCCCACCGAGACCCGCCACCTGGTGGTGCGCGAGAAGCAGATCGTCCTCTCCCCGTCGTGGTCCTGCCACAGCGGTGCCGGCACCGGTGCCTACCGCTTCGTGTGGGGAATGGGCGGCGAGAACCAGACCTTCGACGACATGGACATGGCCAACATGTTCACGCTGGCCTGAGGCCAGCGGTTCGGGGTCTTCAGACCCAGCGCCTCCACACCTTCCGATTCACGACCAACCCCCTACTGACGTCTCACCAACAACCGACCCGATCCCAGGTCCTGTCTTCGACCCCGGACCCCGGACCCCGGACCCCGGACCTCTGAAAGCCCCCCATGTCCATTCTCGACCAGTTCAAACTCACCGACAAGGTTGCCATCGTCACCGGCGCGTCCCGTGGCCTGGGCCAGGGCATGGCCATCGCCCTGGCCGAAGCCGGTGCCGACATTGTCGCCGTGTCCTTTGAGAACCCCGTCGACACCAAGGCGATGATCGAGAAGCTCGGACGCAAGTGTCTGGCCGTCCAGTCGGATCTCAGTCAGGGTCAGGAAGTGGCCCAAAAGGCCGCTGACGCTGCGGTGGCCGCCTTCGGTCGCATCGACATCCTCGTCAACAACGCCGGCATCATCCGTCGTGCCGACTTCCTGGACTTCACCAAGAAGGACTGGGATGACGTGATGAAGATCAACATCGACGCGGTGTTCTACCTGTCCCAGGCCGTTGGTCGCGTCATGGCCAAGCAGGGTTCGGGCCGCGTCATCAACATCGCCTCAATGCTCGCCTTCCAGGGTGGCATCCGCGTGCCGTCCTACGCCGCCTCCAAGAGCGCCGTGGCCGGCCTGACCCGCCTGATGGCCTGCGAATTGGGCCCCAAGGGCATCAACACCAACGCCATCGCCCCCGGTTACATGGCGACGGACAACACCACCGCCCTGCGCGAGGACCAGGCCCGCAACAAGGCCATCCTGGAGCGCATCCCCGTGGGCCGCTGGGGCACTCCGGAAGACCTCATGGGCATGGTCGTGTTCCTGGCCAGCCCCGCCTCGTCGTACTGCAACGGCTTCGTCTACGCGGTCGACGGCGGCTGGCTGGCGCGCTGAGCCCCTTACCCCCGCTCGCTTTGCCGCGGGCGGGGGTTTTTGCTGTCCAAGAATCAACCTTTTCTAACCGGATTGATCTCCATGACCCCTGCCCCCGCTGACATCCGCGCCACCCTCACGGTCCTCGCCCAGGGGATGATGCGCGTCCAGAACGATGGTCTCAAAGAAGAGTGCCCGATCGGCATCATCGACTTCGAGAAGTGGGAGTGGCCCCAGGGCGTGGGTCTCTTCGGCCTGTGGAAGCTGTACCAGGACACCAAGGACCAGGCCCTGCTGGGCCAGATCGAGGGCTGGTACGACCGCCGCATTAAGGACGGCCTGCCCTACAAGAACGTCAACACCATGGCGCCCATGCTGACGCTGGCGCACCTGGCGGAGGAAACCGGCAACCAGGAGCAGCTGGCGATCTGCACCGAGTGGGCCGAGTACATCATGAAGGAGTTCCCCCGCACGACGGACGGTGGTCTCCAGCACGTCGTCTCGGGCGAGGAAAACCGCAACCAACTGTGGGACGACACCCTGTTCATGACGGTGCTGTTCCTGGCCAAGGTGGGCGTGCTGCTGAAGCGGAAGGACATGGTCGAGGAGGCCGAGTACCAGTTCCTCGTCCACATCAAATACCTCTACGACAAGGAAACCGGCCTGTGGTTCCACGGCTGGACCTTCGAGGGGAACCACAACTTCGCCAAGGCCCTGTGGGCCCGTGGCAACTGCTGGATCACCGCCTGCACCTACGACTTCTTCGAGATCGTCGGCCTCTCGGGCGCCACCAAGCGCTACCTGGCCCAGACCGTTGAGGCCCAGGTCAAGGCCCTGAAGAAGTACCAGAACGCCAACGGCATGTGGCATACCCTGGTGGTCGATCCCAACTCCTACGTCGAAACCTCGGCCACCGCCGGCTTCGCCTACGGCATCCTCAAGGGTGTCCGCCTCGGCTACCTCGACCCGTCCTACGCTGAAGTTGGCAAGAAGGCCCTGGCCGCCGTCCTGTCGCGCATCGACAAGGAAGGCAACGTCGCCGAGGTCTCCTACGGCACCGGCATGGGCCGGGACCTTGATTTCTACCGTAAGATTCCCATCTGCCAGATGGCTTACGGCCAGGCTTTGTCGTTGTTGCTGCTTTGTGAGGCGTTGAAGGCGAAGTAATCACTGGGTCCGGGGTCCGGGGTCC
>CAIUVD010000061.1 GCA_903902515.1 uncultured Planctomycetota bacterium
ACTTCAGGGGCATGGCGACGAGGAACAGCGCCAGGGTTGAGGTGCCCTCGGCAAGACCGGCCCAGCGCAGCCAGCGGAGATCGGCGGGAAGGGTGTCGGGCATCATACAAACCAAAGCTCCTGTTTCAGGTCAGCGTTTGATGGTGGTGATCGCGAGGTCCCCCAGGCCTCTGAGCCCCTTCACCGGCTCCAGGTCGCGCCGTCCTTGGCATCCTTGATGGTGATGCCGGCAGCCTTGAGCCGGTCGCGGATGAGGTCGCTGGTGGCGAAATCGCGATTGGCCCGGGCCGTCTGGCGCAGCTCCAGGACCAGGGCCATGACCTGGTCGAGGGTGTCGTCCGAGGCCGGGGCCTCGGTGGTCAGGGTCGCCGCATCCCCGGGCATGAGCAGGCCCAGCAGGCGGCCCAGGTCCCGGGCCAGGCGCAGGATGGTCCCACGCTCGGCCTCGGGGGCCTTGCGAGCCTCCGCCAGCAGAACGTGGATCTGGGCGATGGCTCCGCCGGTGTTGAAATCCTCGTCCATCGACGCAACAAAAGCCGCCCGGGCCTTGGCCACCGCCTCGCTGACCGGCAAGGCCAGGAGGGCGTCGAGGATGGGGGCCGAGGGTTCTTCCGCGACCGGACCGAGGGCCGTGAGCATCCGTCCGAGGCTGGTGCGAATGGCGGTGATGGCCGTCGGCCCGAAATCCACCGGACGACGGTAGTGACCGGACAGCAGCAACAGGCGGATCGTCGGGGCGCCGAACTGGTCGAGGACGTTGAGGGCCTTGAACTGGCCGCGGAAGGCCGGGTCCTTCATGCGCGGGTCAGACTTGCTGACCTTGTGCCCTTCGAACTGCACCAGGTTGTTATGCATCCACACCTTGGCGTAGCAGCCGCCGTGGGCTTCACCCTGGGCGATTTCGTTCTCATGGTGGGGAAACTTCAGTTCCTCACCGCCGGCGTGAATGTCGAAGGAATGGCCCAGGGTGTGGTGGGTCATGACGCTGCACTCGATGTGCCAGCCGGGGCGGCCGTCGCCCCAGGGGCTGGGCCAGGAGGGCTCGCCGGGCTTTACCAATTTCCATAAGGCGAAATCGGCGGGCGAGCGCAGACCGGAGTCGCGCTCCACGCGCACGCCGGCGATCATCTCCTCGACCTTCCGGCCCGAGAGTTTGCCGTAGCCGCCCTGCTTGGCGACGTCGTAGTACACGCCGTCGGCAGCCACGTAGGCGCGGTCCTTGGCGATGAGGTCCTGGATGTAGGCCGTCATCTGGCCGACGTATTCGGTGCAGCGCGGGTGGTCGGTGATGGTGTCGACGTGGAGGCGCTTCAGCAGGTCGAAATACTGCTGGGAGTAGCGGGCGGTGATGGCCTGCCATGGCTCGCCGGTTTCCACCGATTTGTTGATAATCTTGTCATCGATGTCCGTGATGTTGTTGACGAAGCGCACCGCCAAACCCCGAGCCTTGAGCCATTTGGCCACCGCATCGAACAGCACCGGACCCATGAGGTGGCCGATGTGGCAGTCGTCGTAGACCGTCGGCCCGCACAGGTACATGCCGATTTTGCCCGGGGTCACGGGGACCAGGGGTTCGACGTGGCGGGTGAGGGTGTTGTAGACGGTTTGCATGGTCGAAGTCCGGGGTCCGGGGTACGGGGTCCGGGGTCTCGGGAAGTCCAAAGCCGGGGGTGGGCCGGAACTGTCACGAACCCTACGAAACAACAAGGACC
>CAIUVD010000062.1 GCA_903902515.1 uncultured Planctomycetota bacterium
AACCAACCATGGATCCAGCCCCCGGCCACCAGAACCACCAGGGTCGCCAGGGCCAGAAACGGACCGAAGGGGATTTCACGGCTACCGCCCAAGAGGCGGCGGGGGATACCCACCAAGGCTCCGACCACCGAAGCCGTGAAGAACAGGTAGACCACGCCCAGGGGCCCGACAAAGGCGCCAATCGGGGCCAGGAACTTCACATCGCCAAACCCCATGGCGTTCCTGCGGAAGGCCAGGGTGCCGAGGAAACCCACGAGGTAGAGGCTGAACCAGCCCGCCAGGCTGCCCAGGAGAGCTTGGGCCAGGAGGATCGTCCAAGCGGTCACGCCCCACAGCGCCACCGCCCCGACACAGGCCAGGGTGTGAAGCGTGGTGCAAACGGCAAACCAGCGAACGCCGACGGCAAATCCCCGGTGGTCCTCCTCCGTCCAGCCGTGGGGGCCGTAGATGCGCCGGGCCAGCGGAAGCGAGGCGAGCAGGAGAAGGACCGCGCCACCGCCCAGGCTCCCCATCCAGGCCATCAGGGTCGTGGGCTGGTGAGTGATGGCACCGAAGACATCGAGATGGATGCCCCATTGGATAGGCAGGGCCTCCTGCTCGATGGCCAGGCCGGTGGCCGCCAGGACGGCCAGGAACGGGGCCGCCAACTGGAAGGGCTTGGTCAGTTCATCGGGGATGATGGTGTGGTCGAGATCGATGACCGCGCACACCGCCAGCCACCACACGAAGGCCAATAAGACCGCCACACCGCCGACGATCATGAACGGGTCGAAGGCCGTGCTGCTGACCAGCAGGGGCCGAGATAGGGCCCACCAGACGGTACCCGCCGTCAGCAGGCCGCAGGCCAGCTCCGCGAACAGGTACCGGGGGCTGAAGCGCGTGCCGCAGGCTCGGCAACGACCCCACAGGAGGAGCCAGCCGATCACCGGCAGGTTGTCATGCCAAGGGATGTTGGTGCCGCAGGCCCCGCACCGGCTGGGCGGGTGGACGACGCTCAGATTGCGCGGCAGGCGGTGGATGCAGACGTTGAGAAACGAGCCGATGAAGGTACCGAACACGAAGGCCACCCCGAGGCCCGCCATCAGGTTCGGATCCAGGTTCATCCGAATACCACCGTCCGGCTTCCGTTAATCAAAACCCGACGTTCGAGGTGCAATTTGACCGCCCGGGTCAAGACCACCCGTTCCAGTTCCCGGCCCTTACGCACCAGACTTTCGACATCGTCACGGTGAGAAACGCGGGTCACGTCCTGCTCGATGATCGGACCCTGATCGAGTTCACTGGTGACGTAGTGGGCCGTGGCGCCGATCAATTTGACGCCCCGTTCCCGGGCCTGGTGATAGGGCTTGGCACCCACGAAGGCCGGGAGGAACGAGTGGTGGATGTTGATGATCCGGCCGGCCCAACGTTCGACAAACGCCGGAGACAGGATCTGCATATAGCGGGCCAGGACCACCATCTCGACCCCGAGGTCCGCCAGCAGGCGGTCCTGCGTGGCTTCGGTGGCGGCCTTGTCGGGGCCCATGGGCACATGGTGGAAGGGCAGGCGGAAATGCTCGGCCACGCCCCGCAGATACTCGTGATTGCTGACCAGGGCCACGATCTCGCCCTGCAGCTCACCCAGGCTGTGGCACAGCAGGAGGTCGTAGAGGCAGTGGGGCATCTTCGAGCAGAACACCGCAACCTTGGGCCGATGGTCGCTGAAGGACAGGTGGGTCGTCAGTTGGTGACTTTGGGCCAACACACCGACAGCGGCCTTGATGCCTTCCCGGTCAAGCCGGAAACCCTGCAAGTCAAACACCAGCCGCATGAAGAACGTCGCGGAATCAGCCTCGGAATGCTGATCGAGGTCGATGATGTTGCCCCCATTGCGGAACACGAAGTCCGAGAGGGCGGCCACCAAGCCGGTGCGGTCCTGGCAACTGACGAGAAGGGTCGCGTGAATCATGGGGAGACGGGATCGTAGGAGGGAACGACCGCCCGGGGGCTGCCGATGGTGCGGCCGATGCGGGCCAGGCGAATGCCGAACTCGCCGGTGTGGACCACCGGGATGGAGCCTGCGGTGGGAATCACCGCCTTCAGGGGGATCCAACTGCGGCAACCGGCATAGGCAGGATCATCAACGATCTCCACCGGCTGGGGCAGCCGATGGATGCGCAGGGCCAGCACGTAGAGAAACGGCTGACCCCGGTAATTGAAGCGGGTCGCCAATTCATCCGGAGTCCAAGGCAATTCCGGGCCCAGGGCTTGGAGGCCCAAGAGTTCCTGGGCCTTCCATACCTGCGCCACTTCAGCCCACAGGCTGATGCGCAGCATCCCGGCCGAGGGTGGCACCAGGCGCGGCAGGTCTGCGGCAAAGACCGGGTGCAACCGCTCCGGGGCCTGGTGCAGAAAGGAAGGCAGCAGGGCGAATCGTTGGTGCTCGGGGGTGAACATGCCGCCCCCGCGCTCGTGGATGCCCCCCTTGCGGGCGGTCAGCAGCAAGCGTCCATCACCGAGAGCCTCACAGACCCCCGCCCATTCCTGCAGCGCGTGCGTCAACATGGGTCAGCGCACGGCCTCAGCGGCGGCGTGGAGGACCGCCAGACGTTCTTGGATCCAGGTCGTCGCCAAGCCGACGGCCTCGGCCAGGGGAACATCGGCATTCGTGCCCCCACGGGGCTTCACCTCGACCGTGCCGGTGGCCACGCCACGCCCACAGACGATGCGGTAGGGGATGCCGACCAGGTCCCAGTCCTTGAACTTGACGCCGGGCTTGGCGTCGCGGTCGTCGAGCAGGACCTCGATGCCCTTGGCCTGGAGGTCGCGGTAGAGGCCCTCGGCGGCCTCCTCAACGGCGGCATCCCCCGGCTTGCCAGCGGGCACGATCACCACTTGGTAGGGGGCAATGGACACCGGCCAGGTGATACCGTCGGCATCGTGGTGCTGTTCGACGGCGGCGGCGACCACGCGGGACGAGCCGATGCCATAGCAGCCCATGATGAACGGATGGCGCTTCTGATCGGGGCCCAGGTACAGGGCCTGCATGGCGGCCGAATACTTGGTGCCGAGCTTAAAAATGTGGCCGACCTCAATGCCGCGCTTCTCGGACAGGACGCCGGGCCCCTGGGGGTCGCCGTCGCCCTCGCGAATGGTCACCAGGTCGTCCCAGTGGAGTTTGACCGCCGCATCGCGGGCGATGCGGAAGCCCACCAGGTGATGGTCCGTGGCATTGGCCCCGGCGATGTAGGGCGTGTCGGCATCGAGGGTGTTCTTGTCGAACAGGGCCAGGCCGACCGTCAGGCCCGCGCCGGGGCCGGCGAAGCCCGGCTGGGCAGTGGTCGCCGTCACGACCTCGGGCGGGTGCATGGGCCGCAGGTTGAGCACCGGGCCCTGGTCGCCGAGCAGGCGGGTGATGGCGTTGGTGAGTTTGACTTCGTTGATGTCGCGGTCGCCACGCACGAAAGCCGCCACCGTCACTTCGACCTTCTCGGTCTTGGCGACGAACAGCACGCACTTCAGGCCATGGGCCGGCTGGACGTCGGCGTAGCCGTTCTTCTGGAGGAAGCCCATGACATCGGTGATCGCACCGACCGCCGGGGTGTGGACGCGCACGGCGGCAGCGGGGGCCGCCCAAGCCGGGGCGGGGGCCACGCGGCCGACGGCCCGTTCTACATTGGCCCCGTAACCGGACTCAGCGTTGAACAGGATGGTGTCTTCGCCGACGGCGGCGGCGACCATGAATTCGTGGGAGCCGCTGCCACCGATGGCACCGCTGTCGGCCTCAACCGCAAAGGCCTCCAGGCCCAGGCGGCGGAAGGTCCGGTGGTAGGCTTTCCGCATCGCCTGGTAGGTCTGGTCCAGGCTCTCATCGCTGTCGTGGAACGAGTAGGCGTCCATCATGATGAACTCCTTCACGCGCATCAGGCCGAAGCGCGGACGGATTTCATCGCGGAACTTGGTGTGCTGCTGGAAGAAGCAGACCGGCAGCTGCTTGTAGGAGGTAACGACGTTGGCGGCGTAGTCCGTGACCACTTCCTCGGCGGTGGGCGCGAGACCGAAGGTTTGGCCCGAGCGGTCCTTCACCGTCAGCATCGTGCGACTGGCCTGGTAGGTCGCCCAACGGCCGGATTTCTCCCACAGGCCCTGCTCCTGCATAATCGGCATGGTCACTTCCAGACCGCCAGCCCGGGCCATTTCGTCGCTGACGATGGCTTTGACCTTGGCCAGGACGCGCTGCAGCAGGGGCCCGTAGAGGTAGAGTCCGGCGCCCGACTTGTGCAGGTATCCGGCCCGCATCAGCAGGCGATGGCTGGCGATCTCGGCATCGGCCGGATCCTCGCGCAGGGTGCACAGGTGCATACGGCTAGCGCGCATCGGGAAGCTCCTTCAAACGGTGAGGGTGGCTAGGGTGGGCCACCTCCCCCGGACGCAAGGCGGTCGACCCCCTCAGGGCCTGCGCCGACGACGCACCAGCCAGGCCGAGGCCACCAGGGCGGACAGGGCCCCGCCGACACCGCAACCACCACCACCTCCGCCCCCTGAACCGGCCGTGGGCGTACCGCCGGTGCCGTCCGACGGCAGGGCCGTGACCGTGATGGCGGTCTCGGTGCTGACGGCCTCGTAGTGGGCCAGGTCCGTGGGCGTGAAGGTGGCCGCCAAGGCCACGGAACCCGCCGTGGCGAGGGTCGTTCCGGCGGCCGGGATGTAACTCCAGGATCCCGCCGTCGCCGTGGTGGCATTCAACTGGCTGCCGCCCAGGACGGTACCCACGGGCACGCCAGCGGGGGTCGCCCAGGTCACGGTGGGGGTGATGCGGAGGATCCGCAACCGGGCCGTGGCGGTGCCCGCCTGGGCCCCCACCACCGTGGCCTGAACGTGATACCACCCGGGTTCCACCGGGGGGAGGGTGGTCGAGGACGACCCCGTGACGGCCACGCCCCCCGCTGACGGATCCCCCGTAAAGGCTCGGTAGGCGACCGTGAGGCTATCGCCACTCCCCAGGGTGAGGCCGGTGGGCGCCACGGCCTTGGCGGTGCCATCGTAGACCACCTGGGTCAGGGACGGCATGACAGGGGTCACGGATACGGGAATCGGAGGCGTGGCACCCGCCAGCAGGGCCACGGTGGTGGTGGCGCTACCGGTCTGGGTGCCGCTGACGGTGGCCGTGGCGGCATACCAGCCGGCAGCGGTGGGCGGCACCAGGGTGGTGGTGCTGGGGTCGAGGACACCCCCCGCCGATGGGTTCCCGGTGTAGGCCGTCCACGACCACTCCAGGGCGGCGGTGGTGGCGAGGGTCGGACTGATGGTGATGGCCGGCTGGTGGACGAGGCCATCGGCGGTGACCGAGACGGGCGTCAACGTTACGGTCACCGGTTCGCCGCGCCGACCGAGGACCGCCGGGCTGGTGGCGGTGGCTCCGTCCTCGCTGGTGGCGGTGATGCGATACCACAACGAGGCACCCAGGGTTCCCGTGGTATCCGTGGCGGTAGTCGCCGTCAGGCCGCTGACCAAAGTCGTGAACGGCCCCTCGGGGGCGGCGGCCCGCTCCACGGTGTAGGACGCCGCCAGGGACTCGGCCCAGTTCAGGACCACACCCCCAGAGGAGGACGTCGCCACCGGCGTACTGAGGAACAGGAGATTGTCGAAGACCGCACTGGTCAGGGTGTCATTCTGGGCGTCGAGGTGGAGTCCGACCACCGTCGACGCCGGCAGGCCCGTGAGGGTCACGGCCCCGGTGTCATGGAGCAGCCAAGTCCCACCATCGAGGGAGGTGTAGGCCCGGACCTCGCTACCGCTGCGAACCAAGCGGAACCACACCGGCAGGGTCAGTCGAGGAGTCACGACTTTGCCCGGGCTCGCCTTGGCCCCGTTGGCCGTCCGGTAGAAGGATTCGGCCGTGGAGGCGTAGGTCGCCAGCCCACTATAGGCCGAGACCACACTGGCGGCGGTGGAGGCCCGCACATCAATCCCGATGTGGGCAAACGAACTGACATTGGCGCCAAAACCCGTGAGGGACACGAGGCGGGTGGTGAACGAGCCGTCCCCCGTCCACGGCCGGGAGGCCAGGACCATCGAATCCGTCCAGACCCCCGTCGCGCCCTTCTTGGTTGTCAGCAGGTGACGATTCCCCTCACGCCGATAACCGGATTCCAGGACGTTGGGGCCTACGGCGGTAGCGGTCAGGGGATCGGTCGAGGTCGTGGTCACGATGACGGTCGAGGTCAGCCCCTGCTGAGCGCCGATCCACGAAGAGACGCGGTAGTACCACGTCCCATCCGTCAGGCCGGTTTCGCCAAACGTGTAGGCCGTCTGGCGGTCGCTGGCCACCGTCCAGGGGCCACTGCTGCTGGTCGCCCGCTCGACGGTGTAGGTGGTCGCTGCCAGTATCGGATCCCACCGAAGTTGAATCCCATCCAAGGCTCCGGCCAAGTTGGTGATACCCACCACCAGGGGCGTCGGCGGCGCCGGACGCACGGTGACGGTGAACCGCTTGGTGGCTGACTGGCCACGACCATCGGTAGCCGTGGCGGTGATGACATGGACCCCGGCCGGGAACAGGCTGCCCGAGGCCGCGCTGAGGGTCGGGGTCAGGAAGGCCCCGCCCTCGTCCTGGGCCGTCACGCTGTAGGTGACCACGGCCCCGGGCTGGCCATTGGCCGCCGTCGGCCCCGTGGCGTCAACCACCAGATCCGCGGGAACCACCAGGGTCGGGGCCGCGTGCCCCGCCACCGCGCGGACGGCGGTGCTGACCCGGGTCCGACCATCACTGGCCGAGGTGTCGATGGTCCAGCGGTCGGTGCCGCCGGGATGGGTCACGACCAGGGTCGAACCCTCCCAGGTGGTGGTGGGCTGGGTTTCCCCGGTGCGATAGGGGTACAGCAGCACCTGGAAACCCGGAGAGGCGACGTTCTCACGGGTGATGAGCAGGCGATTGGAGGGCACGTTGCCTTCATCCGTCACCACCAGATTGCCCCGGGGATCGCCAACTGGGCGACGGTCGAGGATGATGGCCGGGTGAGTGCCAACGACCGGGGCAACATCGCGCACCAGCAGACGGGGCAGCCCGGCCGTCGTCCCTGCGTCGATCGGATCGTGGTACAGAATCGCCTCGGTGGCGGTGGCCCCGGCCTGGAGGGCCAACGAGGAGAACGCGCTGCGATTGCTGGCATCCACAAAGCGACCCCCGCTCGGCCCGAAACTCACCGCACAGGGCATATTCCACCGCCAGTTGCGCGGTGTGGTGCCATCGACCGTGATGTCATCGAACACCACGACATAGGGATGGCTGCCACGCACCGTCAGAACGGTGCGGAAGGCCTTGGCCATGGGATTGAAGTTCAGATCGCCGACCTTCACGGTGGATTCCCAGGCGGACCGCTCAGAAGCGGTCAATTGATCGACCCAGCCCTGGTAGAAGAAGTCGAGGTGCTTGGTGCCCGTATCCAGGGTGCTGCTGACGCCCCGGGGATAGCCGTACTGATAGGCGCTACGGGCGTCCCCCGCAAAGAGCGTCCAGCCGCCGGCGGGGTCCTCGCTGGCCTCCAGGAAACGGGCCGGTGGAGTCGGGAAGTAATTGTTCTTGGCCGCGCTGGCGCTCTGGCCGAGGTAGCCTTCGGTCACGGCATGACCGGTCAGGGCAGGGTCCTGCACCAGGACGGTGGCCGACAGGTCATTCAGGGTCATGTGGTAGCCCGGCGGACTGCTCCAGGCCCGGCCAAGGGCGAACAGGGAGAAGTTGTTGGCCTCGGCATGCATGTGGCCGTGGACATCGGCCCGGCATTCGAAGTACAGGGAGAGGTCGTTGGGATCCCAGGAATTGCGGGTGGTGCCGGCCCCACGCATCGGATCCAGGCGGGCCAAGGGAATCTGCTTGGCGGCGGCGACCTCCGCCAGGGTGGCGGCGCCGGGGGTGTCGTCCCACAGGGCCTGGGCAAAAGTGGTGCTGCCCTCGTTGCGGTAGGCCCGGTGGACGTAATCCACCAGGGGATCATCCGGGAATAGGTAGCGATGGAGGTAGCGGCCGTTGTTGCTGTTGGGGCCGTTGCCGAAGCCCATGCTGTCGTGGTGGTCCCACAGGACCGGCGCACCATCGCTTTGGCGCGGGTACAGGATGCTGAAGGCGTGGAGATTGGTCTGGTAGAGGCTGCCGGTGACCATGCAGTTCGGACCCCGGCGGGCGAGGGCCAGCATGGGCGGAGCGCCAAAGGCGGTGCTCAGTTCGAGGTAGGCGTGGTGTTCCAGGGGCGAGCCCCAGGCGCTGACGAAATACTCGGAATACCAGCGGTTCATGCGCTCCAGGTTCCACACCGTGGCCGGAGAGGCCCCGGGCCAGGCGTCATCGACGGGGGGCACTGGGGCGCCGTGGAGGGTGGTGATGGCCGACGAGACCAGATCCTCCTCCCCCTCGATGGCCAGGGCCGAGAGGATCACCATGTCTACCAGGTTGGGGAAATTGCCGTTGGAGCGGTAGGAGGCCGGTTTGGTCCGCGACAGGCCGCCGGTGCCGGTGTTGTACCAGCCATAGCCGATGGCGTAGAGGTAGTCGCGGACCGTGGACCGCTGGGCCGGGGTCATCCAGTCGTACAGCAGATCGTAGACCAGGGCCAGGTCATGGGCTGCGGTGGCGAGGGTGGTGCTGGTACCAGCGTAAACCAGTTCCGCTTTGGCGAAACCAGCCGCGATTTTCGCTAATTCGGTAAACCGGGCTTGGACCGCTGGGGCCAGGGTGGCGCGATCGACCGTTGGATCGCTGCCAGTCCAGGCGAGGTAGGCCGCCACCAGCAGGGCGTCGGGCAGGGCCGAACTGGGGCTGCGGCCGAGGAGGTTCGGGGACTTTACGCGGGCGTCGCGGGTCGTGCCGCTGGCGATGGCCGGCAAAACCGACGACGTATAAAAACTGGTGGCGTATGCACCGTCATGGTAGGCGATGTAGAGGTTGGCGAGGGTCCGCAGGCTGCCCTCGGGCGTCGCGGTCTTGTCGAAATTGCCATTGAGGGTCGACCGCAGGCTGGCGACGGCACTGGCGACGTTAGCAGCGGTGGTCTGCTTGCCGCTCAGAGCCAGCCAATCGGCATCGGTAAACAGCAGGCGAGGATGCTGGCCGGGGCCGGGATCCGGCGACAGCAGGCGCACAGAGGTCGGGGGTAGGACGCCCGGATTGCGGCCGACCCGCCGCAGGGGATCCAACCCGGCCCGGCGGTCCCAGGCCTGGATCCACGTCGAGGTCGTACGCGTGATGGTGCCGTCGGTGGCGGTGGCCCGGATCTGGTAGACCCCCCGCACCGGCAGGTTGGCGGTGACCCCCGAAGCATCTCCACCACTCAGGGTGGCCGCCTCGGTGGCCGTCAGAAACGTCCCGAGGGCCGGTCGGATCTCCGTAAAGGTGGCGGTGGTGGGCGTGAAACCCGTGGGCTTCAGGACCAAACGGACCGCTACCGGACCGCTGGTCGGAAGGGTGACAATGGGCTGGTGGGGAACCGTCAGGGGTTGCCCGGCGGGGACCACCTGGATCTGGAGCGTCGGCGACTCGACGGCGCCCACCATCTGGGCCAAACCCATCATGAGGAGCAACCACCACCGACCGCGAACCAAGACCATGGCAACCTCCGGAACGGACGGCCAGGGGCCGGCAGGCAATGTGGAGAGGTCTGGGCTGAAATTCCATCAGCGACAGAGACCAATACGTCAACATCTTACCACCATTTAGGCACACCACATCAACCAATTCCCGAGGTTTAACACCATCACTGCATCGAAAGGATCTCCGTTCCCTGACGTTCGATCTGCAGGCGGCGACGGCCATCCTCCCCGGGAATGCAGGTCACCACATCGGTCTGGTCGGACCAAGCGATGGTCAGGGTCCGGCGGTCGGCGCACCAGGTGGTGGTCGGCCGGGACTGGCCGGATCGGAAGGGCCACAGGAGGACCACATGATCGCCGTTGGTGGCCCGGCTGGTCAGCCGCAGGCTGGGGACGATAAGATCCTTCTGGGGCGGATTGGCCACCACCAAGCGTTCCAGACGGCCAGGCTGGGCCGGATCGAGGGCTGGGGCCGCCAGGGCTCGGACGAGCAAAGACCGGGCACCGCCGGGTTCCGCCAGCACGAGATCCACCATCGGCGCGTCGGGAGTACCGGTCGTGGTCGCCTCGGCCAAGGTCAGGTCGTCGGCCACGCTCATCGCCCAGGTATAGGTCCGTTCCTGGCCATCCTGCTGCAGATCATCGACCACCAGGGCATAGGGCTGGGACCCGCGCACCAGGGCGGCGGTTCGGAAGGCCCGTTGGATGGGCAGCGGGCGTTTCCACCAGAAGGCCCTCGTTTTAGGACCGGCGCGGAAATCCCCGTCCCAGTGGGGCAGATCCCGGGCTGGGAGGTCCATCCACGGCAGGGTCGAGGGGATGCGGCGGAAGGCGTTAAACGGGAGCGGGAGAGGCTCCAGGGGCGTTCCGGCCGGAGCCGGGGCGACGTTGAGGTGCTGCCAGGTCCAGGCGGGGCGCAGGTCCACGGCGGTGGCACTGGCCAGGGGCCCATCGGCCAATGCCGCCAGGCGGCCAGGCATGGGCGAGGGCCCCTCCCCATCGCACAAGACCACCGACCGGTGCCCCGGGGCGTACTGGCCTTTTTCCTGGCGCATACGGGCGTAGGTACCCCACGCCCGGCCGAGGCCGTAGAGGGAGATGTGGGAGCGGTCGGCGTAGGCGTACCCCCCTGGCAAAGCCCGGCACCAGTGGTGCAGGACCAGGTCCTCCTGCTCCCACGACGAGCGGGCGATCAGGTTGCCGGTGTCCTCGCTGATGGACGCCAGGGGCCGACCGGCCAGGACGCGCTCCCGTTCCCCGGCGGCAGATGGCAGGTCCCGGGCGTAGAGAGCGGCTATCAGGGCATCGGTGACGAACGCCGGATGGCGGGTGTTGACCCGGGGGGCGACCAGAGTGGCCAGATCGCCACCGGTCTGCTGTCGGAGGACGAAGGCCCCGGCGGCATCGTCCGGGAACAGGGCCCGGTACACCACCAGGTCCACGGGGCGACTGAGTTTCTGGCCAGTACCCGCTAGGCCGTCGGTGAAGGACCAGGAGCCGCCCCAGGGGTCGAGGGCGGCGATGAACCAGTCGTTGATAACCGCCCGCAGGTTGGCCGCCGCCACCAAATCGTCACCCCGCTTGGCCATGATGATCAGGTGCTCATAGAACAGGAAATACTTACCCCAGCTCTCAAAAACCTCGCCATTGGCGAGGACATTGGCGACAAAACTGGTCTGGGCCTCCACGCACCTCCGCCAGGTCCCGGGATCAGCCCCCGGCTCGCCTTCAATGGCGGCGGCCACCAGGATCAGACGGTTTTCCAGGGGGAGGTGGTTGGTGACCCCGGCGGGCCAGGCCCGGGGGCCCTCGGCTCCCGGCAGCGTCATGCCGGTGCTGGCGGCAACCAGGGCCCGGCGCACGGCGGTCCGCTGGGCCTCGTCCATCCAGCCGTGGGCCAAATCATAGGCCAAGCCATAGGTGCCCTGGAATACCGCCTCCTGAGCGACGGTGACAAACCGGCGGGAGCCATCCACCACCGTCTGACCCTTGGCCGTTTCGGTGGCAAAGCGTTTGGCCGCGGCCGCGACGTTGGCGGCGATCCTCGCCTCAATCAGTGGGGCCTGGGTGGCGAGGGCCGCCGCCAAGCGTCGACCGCCCTCGGCATCCTCGTCCACCAGACAGCGAAAGGCTTCATACACGAGGCTGTTCCCGGCCTCGGGCTTGGCCAGGAGGTCCCCGACGGCATCGCCCGCAGCCAGGTTGGCGTACTCCGCCCCCGCACTGGCCTTGGGCCCGGTCAGCACCGCCTCCAGGTGGCGGCGGATGGCAGCCATGAGGATCTTTCCGGACCCCTGACCCAAGCGTTCCCGCAGACCCGGCAGGTCCTCGGGGTTGAACAACACCCGGGGATGGATGCCGGCGGCGGGAACGGGGGTGATGAGGCGACGGTCGAGGCCGGTGGCATCCAGGGTAACGGTGCGCGGGGTCCCGAACCACCGCCGAACCTCATCCGCCGTGTACCCAAGACGGGCTGGATCCGTCAGTCGCTCAGGATCCGGCGTCAGGGTCCTGGTGCGCACCTCCTGGCCGAGCCAGGCCTGACCAACCGTCAGGTGTCCCTCCCGCGTCAGGCCAGGATACGGGGCCTCAACGGCGGGAAGGAGGGTGGCCAGCGCGGCAGGAAGCAGGATGCGGAACATGGTCCGGGTTGTGGGCCATGGATGACCGGGACCTAGACCGGCACTGGTGCTCGGACCTTGGCCGCGTCAGACGCTCCCCATGTTCAACATCATGAGCGGTGTGCTTGCTGATGAACCGGGCCGCTTCGGCCCCCTGCGTGTCGTCGATGCCGCCGGTCGGCGAGAAATGGACTGCGGACCCGCCTGCCTCGGGGCTTCCTGGCTCGAACCCGCCTTCCTGGTGGAGGGTGCGCCGGTTCGTCCGGGGCCCCTGCCGGCGGCCAATTATCTTCTGGGCTGGTTGGTGGCGGCGGCGGATCGTCCCGATGGCCATGTCTTGATGGCGGGCCTGGGCAGCGGGGCCGGGCCCATCGCCCTGGCGGCGGCCTTTCCGGCCCTGCGGGTGACGGTGGCCGAAATCGACCCGGCGGTGATCACCCTAGCACGGATGCATTTTCCGCTCCTGGGGCACTTCGAACGGCAGGGGCGGATCACGGTGCTGGCGGAGGACATCCGCGACACCGTCCGCCGGGGTGATGGCGGTCCGTGGTCCATCGCTTGCCTCGATGCCTTTGTCGATGACGAGGCCCTCGACTGCCCGCCGGATTTGCTGGATGGCCTGCATGGCTTGGCCGACGACCTGTGGCTCAACATTCTGGACTGGGAGGACTACACGGCGACCCGCCGCTATGGCGAGCTGCTGGAGGACCGGGGATGGCGGCCCGCGTGGCGGATGCCGATCCATGACGGGGATGACGATGCCATGGCCGGGAATGTCCTGCTGGGGACGCGGAAACTGCACCGGGGCCGACTACGCCATCTCGCCCCCTTCCTTCACCTGCCCCATCCCCGCACGGACCGTCTGCACCGCGACCTGCAGACCATCATCGCCCGGATGCTGCCCTGGTGAAACACCACGACCCCGGTGCTAGGCACCGGGGTCGTATGAATTTGCCTATGAAGCGGGATCAGCCGATAGCGACGCGCAGGGCGTGGATCACCGTGCCGATGCCCAGGCCGATGCCGCCGACACCGTTGGCCACCAGGCCCGACACGCCGATCAGGATGCCACAGTAGATGGCACCGATGGCGGCGTTGCCCTCTATGAACTCTTTCTTTTCGTCGATGGTGGTGGTGAAGCGGTCCATGACCTTGAAGACGACGGTGACCGCAAAGGAGGCGACGGCGATGGCGATCACCAGATTGATGATGCCGACCAGCAGGGCGACCACGCCATCAATGGGATCGCTGCCAAGCATCACCAGGGAGCGGGTCATGGCATCGATGCCACCGCCGACCACGCGGGTGTAGCTGATGATCACGCCGGCTCCCAGGAGGGCGACGGCCAGGTTCTTCTTCTTGATCTCGGCCCAGATGTCCATGCCGCCGAGAAGTTTGGACAGGAGATCCAGGCCCTTCTTGATGCAGAAAGCCGCGAGGGACAGGCCAACGATCAATTGAACGGCACCCAGGATCAAGCCACCGATGGACCCCGCGACACCAACCCACGGACTGCTGGCAACATGAATTTCAGGAGCGGTTTCTGCCGCCACGGCCGCGATGGCCGTCAGGCAGGTGAGGGAAAGGATGCGGGACGCGACGCTCATGGATGGACTCCTAAAATTGTCGGGCGGGGATGCTATGATGACGACCAGGATGCCAAGGGGCACCCCCGATTCTTCACAAGGACGCCCGAACCCGGGCAATGACCGCCTGGGCGGCCTGATGCTGGCCCGGAAGGTCACAGCCGATGGTCAGGTCGGGGAAGTCGCGGGTGGCGGTAGCCAGTTCTTGCTGGATGCGTTCCCGCCGCTGGGCGACGGCAATGCGGGGGATCAAACGACCGGCCTCGATCAGGTTCTGGCGGGTCTCGGCGATGCGATCCCGGGCGTCATCGACCTGCCGGGCGACCTCCTGAAGGCCGATCCGCAGGCGGTGTTCCGCTTGGGTGGCGTTCTGGCCCAAGGCCAGGGCGTGGAGGGATTCGGCCAGCAGACCCCGCAGGTCGCGCACGCGCTTGCCGAGGCCGAGGGCGGTGATGATCCGCGCCGCATCCGTGCCTAAGTGGCGATCCCACAGGTCGAAAATGCCGACCATCCGGTCGCTGAGGGCCGTGGGATTGCCCCCGCCCTTACCGTCGAGGCGGGCGATGTGGCTGGAGAGGAGCACATCCAGACGGGCGAGGGTGGGGGACGGCAGGCGCTGCCACCACCCGGGGCCCAGCAAGCGATCCAGGCATTCGGTGACCGAGCGGCTGGCCTGGGCGGCGACCAGGGTTTTGGCCCCCTGGCGCAGGCGGGTGCGGGTCTGGTCCACCAGGGTCGCGGCGCGGTCGAGAACCCCATCGCACCCCCTGCCCGCCGCCAGGGCGGCCACCCGAGCCCGGGCCACCAAATCATCCCAGGAGGCCTGGTCGCGGATCTGGGGGCGATCGACCTCCCAGGCGGCGGCCAGGGCGAAGGAACGCCGCAGCACGCCGAGGCGGGCGCCCAGGTGTTTCTCAACCTTGAGGGTGACGGCGAGGGGCGCGGGGGCGGTGGCTAGGGCCTCCAGATCGGGGCCGAGGACCGCTTCGAGACCGGCTTCCAGGCCATCCTGGTGCCAGGCCCGGGCGGCGATTTCGCTGCCATACACGGTGCGTTTGAAAGCCACCGTACCGTCCGCAGCCCGGGCCCGACCCAGGGCGACGTAGCCGACGAGGGTGCCATGGACGACCTTGCCGCCCTCGCCGGGCAGATCACCGGGCCAGGCGATGCCGGGCTGGGTCTCCCAACTAGCCTTCAGGAGCCGCAGGCGATCTCCAGCCCCGGCCTGGGTGGCGAGAAAAGCGGGATCCCGACCGTCATAGACCAGACCGCCATCGGCGGATTTGATCACAAAGCGCGGCCGCAGGTGGGGCGGAATTTCGGCCGGGTCCAGGATCGCCCGCAGGCCGTAGTCCTTGGCCAAGACCTCGGTCAGGGCCTGGGCGATGGGCCGCGTTCCGGCCACCGGGGCCAAGGCCGCCACCAATTTCGGCACGGTCTGGGCCAGGGGGATGAGGGGCCGGCGCTGGTCCTTGGGCAACTGCTCGACCAGGGCCGTGACCAGTTCGTCGCGCCAGGCCGCCACCACCCATTCCAGGCGCAGGACATCGACCTGGGACAGGTCGGCCTCCGTCAGGTCGATGGTCACCCCATCGGTAGCATCCCCGGGCAGGAACTGGTAGCGCAGGCGGAAGTTCTTCCCGCCCATGACGATGGTTTCCGGGGCCCCCTGCTCGGCCCGGGCGGCGGCCTCGGGCGAGGACAGGTCCGCCAGGGTCAGGCGCAGGGCGTCGTCACCGTGGAGTTTGAGCCATTCGCGCAGGGCGTTGGAGGACGCCAGGCGAGCCGGGCCGAGGCGTTGGGTATACCACGCTTCCAGGTGCTCGCGCTCGACCCACAGGGACGGATCCCGCAAACGGTGACGCAGGCGGGCGGCGGTTTCGAACACCGCCCGATTGCGAACCACCAGGGGCACGGGACGCAACCCTTCCTCGGCGGCCAGGCCCTGGCGAATGAACACCCGGGCCGCGTCCTCGGGGTCGATGCGCTCGTAGGGCACCAGGCGGTTATCCCGCACGGGCAGACCCTTCCAGGTGACGGTCTCGATGCACACCACCTGCTGACGCTGCTCGTGCCAGTGGGGATCGCGGTGGCGGCGTTTGACGCGATCACCCGCCAGGTCGATGACCCACTGGGGGTCGATGGGGGCGCACAGCCGGGCGAACAGGCGACTCGTCTCGACCACTTCGCAGGCCACCAGCCAGGGGGCCGGCGGCGGGGCTTTCTTGCCGTCGTCGACTTTTCCGGCGCGCAGGGCCGAGCCGGGATGGACCGCCAGCAGGCGCTCGCCCGCCCCCCGGTAACTGCGTTCCTTGGCATCGAACATCAGGACATTGCCCAGCATCCCGGCCAATACCGCCCGGTGGACGTGTTCTAGGGGCCACGTCTCGTCCGTCGGGCCATGGGGCGGCAGGGCCGCGCCATGGCGGGAATCCCGCAGGCTCGACCACAGTTGATGACGAACATCGGCCCACTCGCGCATGCGGCGGAAGCCGAGGTACTGGTCCTCGCAGAAGCGCGAGCGCTTGGAGCCGGAACCGGCACCCTCCCAGCGGTCCCACAGGCGGAGGATGGTGGCGATATCGCCAGCCTCGTGGGCCAGGCCCTTGTGGGCGGCATCGGCCTTGGCCTCCTGGGCCAGGGGCCGAACCCGGGGATCCTGGACCGACAAAAAGGCGGCGATGGTGCAGGCTTCGTGGGGGCAACCCTCCGTCAGACCGGCAATCAGGATACGAGCTACCTGGGGATCGGCGGGGATGGCGGAGAGCGTCTTACCCAGGGGGGAGAGGGTGTCCGGGGTCCGGGGTCCGGGGTCCGGGGTCCCGCGAAGGCCGGGCTCCACCGTGGGGGTGACTTCCACCGATCCCCCGGCCGAAACCAACCTGGACCCCGGACCCCGGACCCCGGACCCCGGACTGCGAGGCGCCAATGCGCCGAGTTCATCCAACAGATTCCGCGCCTGCTGCCACGCCCCCGGGGCCGGGGCATCAAGCCACGGGAAATCCGTGGGGTCGCCGAGACCCATGCTCAGGCAGGTCAGCATCACCCCGGCGAGGTTGGAGCGGAGAACCTCGGGCGGGGTGAAGGGTTCCCGGGCGTTGAGGTCTTCTTCGCTGTACAGGCGGATGCAGATGCCGGCTTCGACACGGCCGGCGCGGCCAGCGCGCTGGGTAGCGCTGGCCCGACTGATGGCCTCGATGGGCAGGCGTTCGGTGCGGGTGCTGGCTTGGAACCGTTTGAAGCGGGCCAGGCCGGCATCGACCACGAAACGGATGCCGGGAATGGTTAGCGAGGTTTCGGCGATGTTGGTCGCCAACACGATTTTGCGGTGGATGCCGCCGGGGGCGGGCTGGAAGACCCGCTGCTGCTCGTGGGGCGTCAGTCGGCCGAACAGGGGCAGCACCAGGGTCCGGGGCAGGTCGTCGAGGCGCTTCCCGGCTTCGAGGATGTCGCGCTCGGTGGGCAGGAAGACCAGGATATCGCCGGATTCATCGGCATCCGTCAGTTCGCGGATCGCCGACACCGTGGCTGCCAGGTAACCAATGTCGTCGTCCACCGGCGGGCGATAGCGGAGGTCCACCGGGTAGAGGCGGCCGCTGACGTTGATGATCGGGGTGCTGGTCTGTTCGTCGTTAAAGTAGCGGGCAAACCGTTCGGCCTCGATGGAGGCCGACGAGATGACGATGGCCAATTCCGGCCGACGCAGGCGCAGCAGTTTCAGCAGGCCTAAAAGCAAATCGATGTTGAGGCTGCGTTCGTGGGCCTCGTCCACCAGGATGGCGTCGTAGCGCGAGAGGTCCGGGTCCTTGGCGGCTTCCGCCAGGAGGAGCCCATCGGTCAGGACACGGATCACCGTGTCCGGGGTAGCGTGGTCGTCGAAGCGGACGCTGTGGGCGATGACGCCGGGACCAGCAGCGCACTCCTCCCGGATGCGATCGGCCATGGCCACGGCGGCGACCCGGCGGGGCTGGGTCAGGGCCAGCAGACCCCGGCGACCATAGCCCGCCTCCAGCAGCATCTTGGGCAACTGGGTGGTCTTGCCCGAGCCGGTTTCACCCGTCAGGACCACCACCTTGTGGGCCGCGAGAGTGGCGAGAATCTCCTCCCGGCGCAGGCTGACGGGCAGGGTCTCGGGGTAGGTGATGGTCAGGGGCAGATTCGCCCGGCGGACCACCTCGGCGGCGCTGGCCTCTAAACGGTCCCGGACCTCCGCCTCCAGGCGATCCACGGGCGCACCCTTGGCCCGGCGGGCCTCGACCAAGCGCAGGCGATCCTCGGCCCATCGCTGGTCGGCGATCATGGCACGGGCGAGGAGGGCGGGGAGGTCCGACATGGGGTGGGGACCATCGCCAGACCCTGGGGCCCAACAAGCGTTTGTGTCGCGCGGGGGGATGCAGACCCTGCCGCCCGCCATGAACCTGTACGATCTCCTCGCCGAACGCGGCTTCGTCGCCCAGTCCACCGATGCCGCTATCCGCGAGCGCTTCGCCAAGCCCGTGACGGCTTACATCGGTTTCGACCCAACCGCCGACAGCCTCCATGTCGGTTCCCTGGTGCCGATCATGGGCCTGTACTGGCTGCAGCAGTGCGGTCACCGGCCCCTGGTGCTGGTCGGTGGGGCGACCGCCCTGGTCGGCGACCCCTCGGGGAAGACCGAGGCCCGCAAGATGTTGTCGAAGGAGGACGTCGCCCGGAACGCCCAGGCCATCGCCGGGCAGATCGGCCGGATCGTGCGTTTCGATGACTCCGCGACTGGGGCCAAACTTCTCAATAATGCGGACTGGCTGGCAGACCTGTCGTGGATCGAGCTCCTCCGCGAGGTCGGTCCGTGCTTTAGCGTCAACCGCATGCTGACCATGGATTCCGTAAAAGGTCGGATGGAAAACGGCGGCATCACGTTCCTGGAATTCAACTACATGGTCATGCAGGCCTACGACTTCTGGCACCTGGGGGCGACCCATGGTTGCACCGTGCAGATGGGCGGCCAGGACCAGTGGGGCAACATCGTCATGGGCATCGACCTGGGCCGCCGCAAGGCCGACCAGGACCTCGCCGGCCTGACCTTCCCCCTCGTGACCAAGGCCGACGGCGGGAAGTTCGGCAAGTCGGAAAAGGGCAACATCTGGCTGTCGGCCGAGCGCACCCCGGTCTACGACTTCTTCCAATTCTGGCGCAACGTCGGGGATGCGGATGTGAAGAAGTTCCTCGGCTTCTTCACCACCCTGCCCATGAGCGAGGTCGAGGCCCTGACCGCCGGCGGAGGCGCGGCCCTTAATCACGCCAAGGAAGTCCTGGCCTATGAGGTGACCCGTAACCTCCACGGCCAGGCGGCGGCCGACAGCGCCCGCGAAAGCGCCCAAAAAGCCTTCGGCGCGGCCCATGACGTGACCGGCGATGCTATCCCCCATGGTCCCCTGGCGGCGGCCGAACTGGCTCCGGGCCTGGGCCTCATCGCCCTGGTGGTCAAGGCCGGGCTGGCCACCTCCAATGGTGAAGCTAAACGGCTGATCCAGGGGGGAGGCGTGAGCCTGCACGACGAGAAAATCACCGATGAGAAACGGGTAGTGACCACGGACGACGTCAAGGACGGACGGCTGGTGGTCCGGGCCGGGAAGAAGCGGATGTTCCGCTTCGATGTCGCCTGAGGGTCAACCAGGCCGGACATTCCCACGGGTCATGGACTGACGCTGGGCCTCCTGCACGGATTCGGCGTAGACCACGACCTCGGCGGCCGACGGGCGTTTCCCGGGGTCCGGATCTAAACAGGCCTTGAACAGCCGGACCACACCGTGGTCGAGGTCAGGGCGGGCATCCAAGGCCTGGGCAGGAGCATCGACCGGACCGAGGAGGGCCTGGGTCAGCAGAACCCCGAGATGATAGATGTCCGATCGGGCATCCGGCAGGGCTCCGGCCACGACTTCCGGGACCGGAGGATTGGGGGGCAGCAACCACAATTCCAACCGGGTCCGGTCGAATTTCCGCCATTGGCGGGTCCCGCCCGACGGACCCTGATCCGCCCAATCCAAACCGCCTCGGGGGGTCAGGGGTGACACCACGGGGGGAGTGGTGAGGGGTCGGTCTCCGGAACGGCCGACATCCAAGACCTGCAGGATACCCGACGTCGTGAATCCCACGACATGGGCATCCAGGTCCCGGTGGACCAAGCCAACGTTATGGATCGCCTCCAAACCCAGGGCCACCTGGACCGCCACCACCACCACCTCGTCCAGGGGCAGAGTACCCCGGCGATCCAGCACGCGACGCAGCGTGGGGCCTTCCCGCAGGGGGGTCACCCGGTAGGGAGCTGCCCCCGGGGCGATCCCAACCGATACGCAGGGCATCACGTGGGGATGCGTGATGTCTTGCATCACGCGATGCTCCTTCTCGAAGCGTTTTAGGAGATCCTCATCGGCGATCAGGTCCCCCGGGGCCTGCTGGAACTCCACCAGGAAAGCCTCTGTGCCTGGCTCCACCACCGGGGAGGCGATCCAGTCCCGACCCCGACGGCCATCACCGCCATGGAACCACAGGTGATGGTCGGCGTAGGTTTCCGCCCCCGAACGGGGCATGACATCCAAGAGGGCTTCGCCGAGCGTCCGGGCCGGGCCCCGGATCCGGGCCAGGGTCCGCCGCAGGTCTGCAGGCGTCTGGACCAGCTCAACCTCTGGCAGGAGAAGCCGCAGGGATTCGACGGGGCCCAGGCCATGGCGGGAACAGCCGGCAATCACCGCACGTTGGGCCAGGGTCGCTGCCATAGGTGGACCCTACCAGGCTTGGGAAAAATCCCAGCCTGTCAGCCCAGCCAACGGTCCACCAGGGTCCGGGCCGCCGCTGGGTCGGCGACGCCCTGGACCAGGACGCGACCATCGGCAAAGGCGGTGAGGGTCGCCGCGCCATCCCGCCACCGCACTAGCCAGGGGTTGGCCATCAGAACGGCGTGGCCGAGTCGGGCTGCCAGGGCGACCGGGTCGAGGTCGGCGAATCGGCTAATCTGGACCGCATCCCGGCCGCACAGGATGACCGCCGGGTCATCCGCCGAGGACAGCAGGGGAAATTGGGGCGTCGGACCGCACACCAGGCAGGCGGGGTCCCGCCATCCAGCCACCGCCACCCGGCGGTGGGTCCCCGCCCACAGGTCGGCGCTGCGCAGGTCCTGGCAGGGCGGCGCACCGACCAGCACCTTCAGGGCCTCGGCCACCTGCCAGGCGGCCACTTGGTGAACCGCCGGGGCGATGATTCCGGCGGTGTCGCAGGTTGGGGTTTCGCCCGGGCCGGGCAGTTGGTCCTGGAGGCAGGCCAGGCAGGGGCCGTGACCAGGAATGATGGTCAAGGACAGGCCATAGGAACCAACGCAGGCCCCGTAGATCCACGGGATGCGAGCGCGTTGGCAGGCCTCATTCAGCAGGTGTCGCGTGCGGAAGTTGTCGGTGCCATCGAGAACCACCGTGGCCCCGGCCACCAGCCGTTCGACGGTCCGGGAACCGACTTCCGCGACGACCGGCTCGATGGTGATGGCGCCATTGACGGCCCGCAGGCGGGCGGCGGCGGCCTCGGCCTTGGGGCGGCAGGCGGCGGCGTCAGCCTCGTCGTAGAGGCTCTGCCGCTGGAGGTTCGAGGGCTCGACGAAATCCCGGTCGATGCAGCGGATCGTGCCGACCCCGGCCCGGGCCAACTGATCGAGGATCACCGTGCCCAGGGCCCCACAGCCGACGACCACGGCGGTGGCTTTGGACAGCCGTTCCTGCCCGGCGGCCCCGATGGGCGTGAAGCGTACCTGACGCGAATAGCGGTCGGTCATGGCGCCACGACGTGGATGGTCCGGGTCGGATAGGGGATGGTGATGCCCTCGGCCTTAAAGCGGGCGTGAATGGCCTTGATGAACTCTGAGCGCACGAGGTGTTGGCTTTCAGAATCAGCGACCCGCAGGACGGCGTTGAACTCAACGCCATGGTCCCCCAGGTTGCGCCAACGGACCACCGGGGCGACCTCGGGACGGGTGCCGGGCGTGGTATCGAGGACGCCCTGGGCGACTTCGATGACCACCGCCTCGATCCGCGCCAGGTCGCTGTCGTAGGCCACCGACAACGGCACGGCCAGGGCCTGATCGCTGCTGGGCAGCGTGCAGTTGGTGACGACCATCGCCGCCAGTTTTCCGTTGGGGATAACCACCAGGTTATTGACCAGGCTACGGATCGTCGTGTTGCGCCACCCCACGTCCTGGACGTAGCCCTCGGTGCCATCGTCGAGGCGCACGAAGTCCCCCGGCCGCAACTGCCGCTGGACCAGGATATGGACCCCGGCGAACAGGTTGGAAAGGGTGTCTTGCAGGGCCAGGGCCACGGCCAAACCGCCGACGCCGAGGGCCGTCAGCACCGGGGCGATGCTAATGCCCTCGGTCTGGAGCAGCACCAAACCACCGATGATGAACACCAGGGCCCGCAGGAGGTTGGTGGCAATGGTGGTCTTCCCCACCACGCCGAGTCGTTCGGCATAGAGATCGACCCCCGCCGAGGCTCCTCGGGCCGCCGCCAAGGTCATGGTGAAGATGAAAACGCCCTGCAAGACCCGATGGATGGTCGCCTCGTAGTCGGGGCTCAGGGGGGCCTGATCGGCGGCGATGGCACAGCCGATCAGAATCGCCCACACCCGGGTCAACCCCCGAACCGCCCCGATGATGATGTCATCGCCGCGCCACGAGGTGGACGCCGCCCACAGGCGCAGACGGCGCAGGACGATCCGCTCCGAGATCCAGCCGAGGATGATCGACAGGCCCAGAATGGTGGCCGCAATCGCCCACGGATTGATGACGATACCGAACAGTTCAACGGGGGCAGCGGGCACGGATCACTCCACAGACAGGGTATGCAGGAAGTCGAGCAGGCGGGTTCGCGCCTGGGTCGCCGTCTGCCGATGGGTCTTGGCCTGGGCCTGGAGGGCCTCGATGCGCGTTTCCTGCTCATCCAGCTTGGCCATCAGGCGCTGGTAAAGCGCGGCGGTTTGGGCCAGGGTCCGCATGTTGTCCCGCAGGCGGCCCTGCTCGGTGGCGATGGCGGCAAGCTCGGCCTCCACCTGACGCACCTGCTGCTCAGCCTCCTGGACCTGGGCGCGGAGGGCGCCGGTCTGGGTCAGGGCCTCGCGCAGGGGGGCCGAAAGGGCACCGTTGGCGGTGTAGGCCGCCAGGAGGTCGCCTTCCAAGTCGGCAATCACGACCTGTTCATCGACCACCAGGGATTCCGTGACCACCAGCACCTGCTCGCCCCGGGCGGCCAAGGGCACGCGGTAGCGGGCCACGGCGTCCGTCCGCTCGGCGGGTTCCGTCGCCAGAGTCCACCCGGGGCGGAAGGTGTGTTCGATCACCACCTGGCGGGGCAGGTCATCCTCGCTCCGCAGACGATAGGTGGTCCGGGCTTCGAGGCGCGAGACCAGCGTCATGGTGCCCTTGGCGACCTTGGCGGTGGTGATGCGCTGCTGATCAGGACCTTCCTCGGTGTCGATGGTCACCGGCAGGTCCACAGCGTAGGCAATCAACCGTTTGGCCCCGGGCGGGAGATGTCCGAGGAGGGCATCCCCGGCGTAGGCACCCCCCTCCATGACGGTCATCGGTCCCGCCAGGAGGTGCTTCCCGGTGGAATTGACCAGGGCCGCACCCGCCAGGGGATGGCGGCTCGCCTCCTGTTCGGCGCCAAAAATGCTGACCGCTTCGACGGCCACCGTTTCGGTGATAATTGGGATCATGGCTGACCGCTGACGGGGCAGGGTCACGGCCTCGACGGCGTAGCGGAACAGGGTGCCGAGATCCTCGGTGGTGGCCGCTGTGTGGACCGAGGCCGTGATGTCCATGGCCTCGGAAACGTTGGGCTCTTGGGCCATGGCGACTCCCAGGGACCGCTCCATCCGGCCCTTGGCCATGGGGGCCGCCGCCGGGGCCGCAAAGGCCATCGGGCGGGGGGTCGGGGTATCGGGAGCGTCGATCACCGGACGGGCCCGGTAGCGGGGTTTCGCGAGGTTCTGAATGAATCCAATGGGCCGACCACTGACCAGGCTCAGGCGGATGTTCCGCCAGTCCGTATCCGTCTGATTGTCGACCAGAGCCCAACCTTGGAGGGCCGCCGGAGTCCCGGGTTTGGTCGGGAGGACCAGGCGGTAACTGGTCTTCCACAGGGGCATCTCAATGACGTAGCCAACCCGCACGGGACGTGGACCAGCACCCTGGAAATGGATGAGCAGGGGCTGCTTATCCTGATCCCGGCCCTGGGCGATGACCGCCAGGGCCCGGGCCAGCTCCACCTGCAAAGCCTGATCCTCCAGGATGACCGCCGCTGCCTCGTCGAGGGGCACCTGGCGAATCATGCCGCCTGAGAGCAATGAGAGGACCGCTTGGCTCACGGTCCGTCCGTTCCCAAGGTCCTTCACCCGGGTCTCGATACCAAGAATGGTACCCGCCAGAACTTCACCCTGCCAGCGCGCCGTGGCCGGGGCCCCGCGCAACTGGGCCAGCATCTGCCCCAGGGTCGGGGTGCCCGCCAGATTTACCTGGAAACTGCCAAGAGTCTTTTCGAGGGGATCCTGACTCGGATAGATGGCCGTGCTGACGGTCCCGCCCTGATCTTCGGCGACCAGGGATTTGAGGACATCGTTGAGCTGCCCCCCCTGAAAGCGGAGCTCCACCTCGGCATCGCCGGTCACGGTCCCGGCATGCTCGACATAGCCGACGCCGCTGGCGTACAGGACCACCTCGCGAACCGGCAGGTCGGCCGCCGACAGGCACGAGGTCAGAAGGGCGAGGGACAGCAGGCGCATGGCAGGCTCCGTTATCCCAGGGTGGTCAACTCCCGGGGATGGTCGATCAGAACGTCAAATCCCATGGAATCCATCTCGGCCCGGGAATGAATGCCCCAGGTACAGCCGATGGCGGTCATGCCCGCCGAACGGGCCGCCTGAGCATCACCGGGACTATCACCGACATAGGCGCAATCCGCCGGGGTCAGACCAAGCCCGGCCGCCGCCCACATCAACCCCCGATGATCGGGCTTAGGGGCCGGCATGTCCTCTTCACCCATCACCACCGGCAGGAACTCCTGGAGCCCAAGACGGCTACAGACGATGCGGACAAACCGCCCTTGGTTATTGCTCACCACCCCCAGCCGATGGCCCCGGTCCGCTAGGCACCGCAGGGCCTCGGGAACCCCATCATAGGCCCGCGCCAAATGGGGCCGAAGATTGGCCTCGCGGTAAAAGGCTTCGGCCATCTGCTGACCCACGTCCGGGTCCTGCAGACCGGTGCAGGCCAGCAACCGGGGCACGGTCGGGAGGACCATGCCAGCAATGATCACCGGCCCGGGCATTTCGGAAAAGCCCCGTTGGCGCAGCACCGCATTGGTGGCTTCGACCACCACCGGCAGGCTGTCCACCAGCGTGCCGTCGTGGTCGAAGATCAATCCGCCGAATCTCAGAGAAACTCGCACCAGTAGGCGCTGGGCGCGGTGGCTTTGACATCGAAACCAGCCTTGGCCGGAACCTCGAAGCTGGTGCCGGCAGGATAGACCGTCCACAGGGTCGCGCCGGGCAACTTGGCCTGGAGCTCGCCGTTAACGACCGTCATGCGCTCGGCGGCATCGGTATTGAAGTGGTATTCCCCGACGTCGATCACGCCCACGGTCTGCTTGCGACCGTTACGCTCGTAGCCCAGGGACTGGACCTTACCGTCGAAATAGCTGTTGTGCTTCATGGTGGGCGGGAGTGTCGAAAAGGCGTTTGCTTCGCAAGCGCCTGTCCGGATCCCCGGGGTCCGGGGTCCGGGG
>CAIUVD010000063.1 GCA_903902515.1 uncultured Planctomycetota bacterium
CCCCGGACCCCGGACCCCGGACCCCGGACCCCGGACCCCGGACGTTGAAAGGCAATACGCGGCGCGGATAAGCGGTATGCTAGGGCTGCGTCCTTGAATGGTGCGGACCTGCAGGATGCTCCGGCCCAACCACGACCCCGGACCCCGGACCCCGGACCCCGGACTTCTTAAGGACTTTCCAATGACCAAAGCAACTGCTGACGCCGGTGTGATCGGCATGGCCGTGATGGGCCGCAACCTGGCCAAGAACATCGAGAGCCGTGGCTACACCGTGGCCATCTACAACCGTTCCTACGAGAAGACCGAGGAAGTTCTGGCCTGGGAGCACGCCAAGGGCGCCAAGTTCGTGCCCGCCAAGGAGCTCAAGGATTTCGTCGCCAGCATCAAGCGGCCCCGCCGGATCATCATCATGGTCCAGGCCGGCAAGGGCACCGATGCGGTAATCGAGCAGGTCGGCCCGCTGTTGGACGAAGGCGACATCCTGGTCGATGGCGGCAACGCCTTCTGGGGTGACACCGACCGCCGCAATGCCATTGGCAAGGCCGCCAAGTTCCACTTCATCGGCATGGGTGTGTCCGGTGGTGAGGAAGGCGCTCGCCTCGGCCCCGCGATCATGCCCGGTGGCGACAAGGCCGCCGTCGAGAAGTTGATGCCGATCCTCAAGGAAATCAGCGCCAAGGCCGGCAAGAAGAATGCTGAGCCCTGCGTCGCTTGGTGTGGCGAAGGTTCCGCCGGCCACTTTGTGAAGATGGTTCACAACGGCATCGAATACGGCGACATGCAGATGATCGCCGAGGTCTACGACGTGTTGACCCGCGGCCTGGGCAAGGACCACGCCTTCTGCGCCAAGACCTTCAAGACCTGGAACAAGGGTGAACTGGCCTCGTTCCTCATCGAACTGACCGGCCAGATCGCCGACAAGGTCGATCCCGTCAAGAAGGCCAAGAAGGGCGCCAAGCCGTTCTACCTGCTGGATGCCATCCGTGACGCCGCCGGCCAGAAGGGCACCGGCAAGTGGACGACCGTCGCAGCTCTGGAGCACGGCGTGGCCATCCCCACGATCACCGCTGCCGTCGATGCCCGCCTGGTATCCAGCGTCAAGATCGAGCGCGAATTTGCCGCCAAGACCCTCAAGTTGGCCCGCAAGAAGGTCAAGGGCGTGACCGTCGCCGACCTCTCCAAGGCCCTCTACGCGGCCAAGATCAGCGCCTATGCCCAGGGCATGCGCCTGATCGTCGAGGCTTCCAAGGCCCGTGGGTACAACACCCCCGTGCAGGAAATCCCGGCCCTGTGGCGCGGCGGCTGCATCATCCGCGCCGTGTTCCTCGACCGCATCACCGACGCCTTCCGCAAGCAGCCGGACCTGGCTTCGCTGCTGGTGGCCAAGGAGTTTAGCAAGGACATCAAGCGGACCCTGCCGGCCCTGCGCAAGGTGGTGGCCGCCGCCGCCATCGCCGGCCTGCCGGTGCCCGCCCTGTCGGCCTCCTTGGCCTACATCGAGTCCTACGCCACGGCCCGCCTGCCGGCCTACGTGACCCAGGCTCAGCGCGACGCCTTCGGCAGCCACACCTACGAGCGGAATGAAAAGCCCGGGGTGTTCGTCCACACCGAGTGGCTGGCCTGATTCGATCCGCCACTGCAGAACGACAGGGCCCCCGGTGTTTGCACCGGGGGCCCTGTTTTTTTGGTGGTGGAACGGGGTGATCAGTCCGTGCGGTAGCGGGGCATCAGGCTGCGGATCCCTGAGGTGGCAAGTCCACGGGTTCCGAGCGGGCCGCCTTGCCTGGTTTCAGGTCTGGGGTGCACAGCAGGGAGCGGAGGATGCCAGGGCTGGGGCTTCGGCATCACGCCACCACGCCTTGCCGATCGGCAGGACTTCCCGGCCAAACACGCTGCGGTACACGTTGGCGGCCATCAGGTAGAGAGCACTGGCCGCACAAGCCAACAGCTCCCAAGCGGCGATGCGAGTGATGGCGGGGGCCAGGGCTTCATCGCAGAAGTGGGCCCAGTCGAGGAGGAGGAAGCCGACCAGCAGCAGGCTGAAGATGACGGCCAAGGCGCCATTCAGGCGCAGGGATCCGACCCACAGGATGAAGGTGAAGACCGTCCAGGCGACCAGGAACCAGCCGACATCGGCGCGGGTGGCCGGGAAGATGCCGAAATGCTTGCCGAGAAACATGCCGCCCAGGGCGATCCAGAAGGCTCCGTAGCCGGTGAAGGCGCAGGTCGCGAAATCATTGCCCATCTTCTGTTCCATGAGGCCGGCCAGGAACTGAGCCAGGCCACCGAACAGCAGGCCCATGCCAAGGACCGGTCCCAGGCCCATCCAACCAAGGTTGTGGAATTGCAGGAGCATGGTCGTCAGACCGAAGCCGGCCAAGCCGATGACAGCAGGGTTGGCGGGGCGGGGGGCAGCGGGGGCACTCATGGGATCCTCTCGGGGTATCCATTAAACGATATAAAGGTTTTAATATTTTCAAATAAGAGAATGCCCGTCAGCATGAAAGCCCCCGGCAGGATCCCGCCGGGGGTTCGGGGTCACCTACGGGACCGGGGCGCTACTCGACAATTTCCACCGCAATCGGGCTGCGATCGGGATGGCAGACCGTCTGGTAGAGTTCCTCTGCCGCGTGGTTTTCCAGCCGGATGCAGCCATTGCTTGCCATCACGCCCATTTTGGCGTCGGTGCCGGTGTAGCCATGGATGCCGATGCCGGATTTACCGAGGGTCTTGCTGTCGAAGGGCAGCCAGATGGGGCCGAGGAGGTGGTCGGGCTCGCCGTAGCGGATGACCTTGTGGGTCACGGGGTGGGTCCAGTCCGGGTGCCAGACGCGGTTGGTAACAAAGGTCGTGCCCGTGGGGGTGGGGGACTGGGCGGCGCCGTGGCTGCAGGCATAGCGACGGGCGAACATGCCGGCGATGAAGAGGTCGAGGGTGTACTGGCTCTTGTCGATGTGGATTTGGAAGCCGCGCTTCACGGGGTCGGTCTGGCCGACCAAACGCAGGACCTTGAAGGAGTCACCGACCCGGGTCTTGCTGTCGTTGACATCCTTACCGCGGAAACGGTTGACCAGCTCGCGGGAGATGCCGTTCTTGCGGGCCACGGCTTCGGGGCTTTCCCCGGGAGCGATGACGTGGGTTGGGAACTGGGGGTCCGCGGAAAAGGGGGTTTTGGAGAAAAACAGGGCGTCGCCCAGGGGGGTCAGGCGTTCCGCGATCAGCTGTTCCTCCCGGGCGGCGGTCCCGGGCTGGTTGTAGAGGGCCCGCAGGGCGACGCTGTACATCCGGGCGAGGTCGGGGGCGGCGGCCGAGGTCGCCGGGGAGGGGCCGGCCTTGGCCCAAGCGGCATCGGCGGCGGCCAGGGCTTGGAGGGCGGCGGGCGGCAACGGCGGGGCCGGTGGAGCCTTGGCCGGGGCGCTCTCGGCCAGCAGCGAGGCTTCCTGCACCTCGGCGGCGGCGACGGCGCGTTGATGGTTCCAGAAATACCAACCGCCGGCCCCCAGGCCGGTCAGCAGCAGCAACGCGACGATTTTCATAGTGGCCAGGAAGGATGGGGTGATGGGTGACGGAGCAAGGCACGCCCGGGGGATTCGGGGAGGTCCGCTCCTTGTCCCGGGAAACCACCGTCTACCGTTCCCGCCCCATGCGTATGCGCCTTCTTGCTTCGACCCTGGTTGCCCTTGGCGGCCTGTCCGCTGCCGATGCCACTCCTCCCCGTTCGGCGGAGTCCGCGCCGGGCCCACGCTTCGGGGTCGGTCAACAGCGTTCGGTGGTCATCCGGGGCATGCTCGGGTTCGATGTCTTGAGCCAGGGCCAGTACCTGTCCGGCAATGGCAATGCATCCGACCACCGGGGTTACGGCAACATCCGCGCCGAACTCGGGGCCAAGGTCCGCCTCGATGAACAGGTGGCGGTCGTCATCACCCTCGCCTACGAGGCCGAAGCGGGTGACAACACCGGCAACGATCCCTACGCCCCGAGCAGCACGGGCTTCACGGTGGTTGATGACGCCTACGCCGAACTCAACGATGTGCTCGGCTTCGAGACCATCGGCATGAAGATTGGCCGTCAGCCCGTGGCCTGGAACCTGCGGCCCGGCCACGGCTCGTTCCTCTATGACAGCGCTGCCAACCACCCCAAGGTTACTTCTTGGGATGGTGGTCGGGCGACCTGGAACGTCGCCGAGGGCGTCGAGGTCAATCCCTTCGCTTTTAGCGTTCCCGGTGCCAGCACCCTGTTCGGTGGTGAATTGAACTGGAAGCCGGCCAAGAGCGGCGACAGCCGCACCTTCTTGACCGCCATGGCGACCTGGGAAGTGAACGCTCCGGACCTGCGAGTGAACCCCGTCGGCGTCGGTGGCCCCAGCGGCACCGAAAGCGGCGAAGGTCGGGCGACCTTCACCCCCGGTCGCACGGGCGACCGCCTGGCGACCTATTATGCGGGTGCAGACTTCTACCTCGGGAATGTCGAACTGTTCGCCGAAGGGGCGATGCAGAACGGCAACCAGTACGACGGCGTCGAGTACGCCGGCTATGGCATGAGCGGTGGCCTCGACTGGCACCTCTTCCCGTCCCAGGCCTTTGTGGTCGGCCTGCAGGTCGATCACCTCTCGGGTGACGAGGATGCGACGGACAATGTCAACCGTGGCTTCGTCAATACCTGGGAAGGCGTCAGCGATACGTACATCGTCGAAAGCGAGCAATACGGCGAGCTTTCCCGCTATCTCCAGGGCAACCTCCAGGCGGCGAAATTGCGCGCCGGGGTGGCCTTCGATTCCCGCAACAAGGTCCGCCTTGATGCGATGTTTGCCTACTACCGCACGGCCAAACCCGTCAGTCGGACTCCCGGTGGGCCCGATGCCCGTTCCTTCGGCCAGGAAGGCGACCTGACCCTGACCTGGAAGTACACCTACGACGCCACCATCCGTCTGTTTGCGGCGGGCTTCCTTCCCAGCGGTGGCTTTCAAAACGTCGCGCCGAATCCCGACTCCGGCAAGGACGTGATTTACCTGCTTGGCGGGAATCTGACCGTCCTGTTCTGACTTCCTTGAAGGGGAATGGTTGCCCAAGGCCCCCGGTGATCCGGGGGCCTTTGCCTTTGGTGGTTTTTGGCGCTTGCTTATCCATCGTTCCATCACGATGTGACGATAAGGAACCACCATCATGGCCAAATCCGCCGCCAAACCCGCTCCGAAAGCCTCGGAAAGCATCATTGCCGACCCGTCCCTCGCCGCCTGGGGCCGCAAGGAACTGGCGATCGCCGAGCACGAGATGCCCGGTCTGATGGCGATCCGTAAGAAGTTCGCCAAGACCAAGCCGCTTAAGGGCGCCCGGATCACCGGCTCCCTCCACATGACGATCCAGACCGGCGTTCTGATCGAGACTCTCCAGGCCCTGGGCGCCGAGGTTCGCTGGGCCTCCTGCAATATCTTCAGCACCCAGGACCACGCCGCCGCGGCCATCGCCGCCGAGGGCACCCCGGTGTTCGCCAAGAAGGGCGAGAGCCTGGTCGAGTATTGGGACTACACCCACCGCATCTTCGAATTCGGCGCCGCCGGTTCGAAGGAAGAAGGCCCCAACCTGATCCTCGACGATGGTGGTGACGCCACCCTGCTGATGCACCTCGGCTCTGAGGCCGAGAAGGATGCCAAGATCCTCAAGCGCAAGCCGGGCAGCGAAGAAGAAGCCATCCTCCTGGCCTCGATCGCCGCCAAGCTGAAGGTCGACCCGACGTGGTACAGCCGCAAGGCCGACAAGATCCTGGGCGTCAGCGAGGAGACCACCACCGGCGTCCACCGCCTGTACGAGATGGTCAAGCAGGGCCGCCTCAAGTTCCCGGCCATCAACGTCAACGACTGCGTCACCAAGTCGAAGTTCGACAACCTCTACGGCTGCCGCGAATCCCTCATCGATGGCATCAAGCGCGCCACCGACGTCATGATCAGCGGCAAGAAGGCCGTCGTGTGCGGCTACGGCGACGTGGGCAAGGGCTGCGCCCAGGCTTTCCGTGGCCAGGGCGCGACGGTGTTCGTGACCGAGATCGACCCCATCTGCGCCCTCCAGGCGTGCATGGAAGGCTTCCAGGTCGTGACCATGGAAGACGCCGCCGCCTTCGGTGACATCTTCGTCACCACCACGGGCAACGCCGACGTCATCACGCGCAAGCACATGGATGCCATGAAGCACAACGCCATCGTGTGCAACATCGGCCACTTCGATTCCGAGATCCAAGTCGCCAGCCTGAAGACCCTGAAGTGGGAAGAGATCAAGCCCCAGGTCGATCACGTGATCTGGCCGAACGGCAAGCGCATCATCCTGCTGGCCCAGGGTCGCCTGGTGAACCTCGGCTGCGCCACGGGCCACCCGTCCTTCGTGATGTCCAACTCCTTCGCCAACCAGACCCTGGCCCAGATCGAGCTGTTCACCAACCACAAGAACCTGGAGAAGAAGGTCTACCTGCTGCCCAAGCACCTCGACGAAGAGGTCGCCCGCCTGCACCTGGCCCAGCTTGGCGCCAAGCTCACGACCCTGTCCAAGGCCCAGGCCTCCTACATCGGCGTGCCGGTGGAAGGCCCCTACAAGCCCGACAACTACCGCTACTGAGCGGGAGTGACGAAAAAGCCCACCGGTCCGCAGGACCGGTGGGCTTTTTCATGGGCTTTTCAGCGGTACCGGCCCGAGGCGATAACGGCCCCTTCGCCATCCGGGTCATCCTCGTAGGCGGTCCACGTTCCCCGGAAGCCCTCGGCGGCGGCCCAGGCGCGGAATTTTTCGACGGACGGCCACCGTTCGTCCCGCTCTTCGCCGTCCTGGGTTTCGACGTGGATGATCACCATGCCCTGACCTTGGGCGGGTTCAGAAGCGGTCGAGGGTGCTTTGGTCGCCGTGGTGGCTGATGGCTGGATGGCGCTGGCCGGCGGACAAGCGCTCGGCCGGGAGGGTTTTGCGGGAGGGCGCGGGAGCCCGATGGGTCGGGGCGGCCGGGGTTGCGGTGGGGTTGGCGATGATCATTGCCTCCAGGCCCCGCACCAGATCCGCCAGGCTGGCGGCCTGGGCCGAGAGTTCCTCACCGACGGCGCTGTTCTCTTCGGCACTGGCGGCGTTCGATTGGGTGGTCTGGTCGAGGGTCCGCACGGCCTTGACCACCTGGTCGATGCCGGTGGCAATTTCCTTGGTGCTGGCGGCGATTTCGCCGACCAGGGAGCTGACCTTGACCGTGGCTCCGCTCATGTCGCTGACCACGTCGGTGACGTTCTTCGATAAGCCGACGCCACGCTCGGCGCTTTGGACGCTTTTTTCAATCAGTTCGCTGGTGGTGCGAGCCGCCTGGCCCGCCCGCTGGGCAAGGTTGCGGACCTCCTCCGCAACCACCGCAAAGCCCTTGCCGGCGTCCCCAGCCCGGGCCGCCTCGACGGCGGCATTGAGGGCCAGGAGGTTGGTCTGGAAGGCGATTTCGTCGATGGTTTTGATGATCTTTGCCGTCTGGTCGGCATTGGCCTTGATCTCGGCGATGGCCGCGGCGAGGTCGGTCATGGCCTGGGCACCACGATCGCCGGCGGTCTTGGCTTCCTGGGCGACGCTGGCGGCGCTGTCGGTGTTCTGGCTGGTGGTGCGGACGAGGCTGCTCATCTCCTCCATGCTGGCGCTGGTTTCCTCCAGGCTGGCGGCGTTCTCGGTGGTGCCGGCGGCCAGGGCCTGGCCGGCATTGGCCACCTGACCGGCGGCGCTGGCGGTCTGCTGGGAGCAGGAGCCGAGGTCAGCGGCCATCCGCGTCAGGGCGCTGACGATGCCGCGGGTGATGCCGTAGGCGAAGGCGATGCCGATGATCGCCATGGCGATCAGGCCGGAGATCAGGATGGTCGTCGCCCGCGCCAGGGAGACGGAAGCATCCTCGGCGGCTTCCTGAGCCTTCTCGGTGTTGACCTTGGCGGCCTCCTGGGCGGCTTCGAGGACGGCCTGGGCGGCAGTACCGCGCTGGCTGGCCAGAACGGCCATCTGCTTGGTCAACTCCAGCACCTCGTGCATCTCTTGCTTATACAAGTCCGCAGCCTGGCGGGTGGCCTTCAATTGCAGGAGGTTGGCCTCCTGGCGGGTGATGGCGGTCAGCTCCGTGAGTTTTTCGTTGATGGTGGTGAAGTTGGGTAAGGCCGCTTCAGCCACGGCCGGATTCCGTTCGGCCGCGCTGCGGAAGGCGGCGATACGGATGGCATTGCCGAGGTCGATGATGTCGTTGGCCAGTGCGACTTTATGGCGGCGTTCCTCAAGTTTATCGGCCGCGGTGACGGCGAGGATCTCTTCCTTGAGGTGGTGCGTCTGGCCGCCGACGAAGGCACCGATGTGCTTCATGAACTCCGCGCCCGCTGCGGCGCGGGCCTTGAGGGCGAGATCCTCCGCCTGGTTCGCCTTGACGGTCTGCTCCAACAGGGCGCGGTAATCTGCGGCCTTGGTCTTGGCCTTGACTGCTGCGTCACCCAGACCCGGCAGGTTTTGAGCCCGGGCTAGGTCGGCGGCGGTGGTGATGGCCTTATCGACCTGGTCGAGGTGCTCGATGCCCCGGCGGTACATCGCCTCATCGCCGGACATCGTCCAGCCCCGGATCTCGTACATCGTCTGGAGGGAGGCCCGCTCGACCTGGGTGGCGGCGGAGACCGCCGGGACATTGCGGTTGGCGAGGGAGTTCGCCTTGCCCCCGACATCAACCATGCTGACGGCGGCGATGGCACCGATGGTTGCAGCAAGAGCGAGGATGACGGCAAAACCAAGGGTGATTTTCTGGCCGATACGCATGGCTGGGGTCCTTAGCAGTCGTTGGTGAGGCGGGTGAGGTCGAGGAGGATGCGGATGCGGCCCTGGCTTTTGCCAATGCCGGACACCAGGGTGCCGGTTGACGCCAGGCGCGGGGGCGGCTCCACATCGGCGTCAGCAAAGGTGATGACCTCGCTGACCCGGTCTGCCGCCAGTCCGACGCGGCCGTCCTGGCCGCCATCGACGACGATGATGACGTTTTGGGAGTCGGGTTCGCATGGACCTAAACCGAAGGCCCGTCGCAGGCTGATGACCGGAATCACCACCCCCCGCAGATTAATGACGCCATCCACCATGGCCGGGCGGTCGGGCACCGGGGTCACGGGCTGGGTGCCGATGATCTCCCGCACCTGGGTAATAGGGACGCCGTACTCCTCGTCACCGAGCAGCAGGGTCAGGTAGGTGGTGCCGGTCGCGGTCATCGGATATCTCCATCCGAATAAATGCTACATCGGATTTCGTTGGGCCGCAAGGCGGGCTTAGAAGTCCGGGGTCCGGGGTCCGGGGTCC
>CAIUVD010000064.1 GCA_903902515.1 uncultured Planctomycetota bacterium
CGCCGTCGATTCGCAACTGGTTCTGGTAGGCCGCCCGCAGTTCATTGAGTCCAGCGTGGCCGTCCCGGCGTCGGGGCACGGTGAAGGTGTGGACGCCCGCCCGGGGGATGTGAATCCAGCCTTCGTAGACCCGCACTTGGCCGGGGCGCACGTTGTCCGCCACGTCGGTTACCAGTTCCGTGCGGCGTGGCGTGAGGTCATCGATGTCGAGGAATGCCGGGTCGGTCATCGGCACCTCCCGCAGATAGGAGGCCAGGGACAGCCCCGGCTCCATGGTTGGCAGGTCCGTGCTGCCGTCCCGGTGGGGGATGGTCGGTTTCTGGTCGAGGGCACCCTGGGGGGCACAGGCCCAGGCCTCGGCGGCCGGGGTGGCGGCGGGACCGTCATCGACGGCCACCGTCAGTCCCACGGGCATCAGCCCGAGGGTCATGGCATTCCAGAACTGGGGATCGCAGACCGCCAGGTCGATGGGATGCCAGCCGGCCCCCAGGACGACTTCGCCCTGACGCACGGCCTGCTGCTGATGGAAATGGCCAGTCTGGTCGATGACCCCGCGCGGGCCAACGTCGAGGGTCACCGGGCCGCAGGAATCGATGGCAAAGGTGTAGATCCCAGCCTTGGCGGCGTGGAACCAGCCGGTCCAGCGGTAGAAGCCCTTGGCCTGTTCCGCCAGGGGTCGCGTGGGGGCCGCGTGGGGCACGACAACACCGGTGCCGACCACCGAAGCGGTCGGCTTCAGGTCGTCGAGGCGGGGCATCATCACTTGGTTGGCGCGGAAGAAGCCGCGGTTGTCCCAGGGGTTGGTGTCCAGTTCGTACAGGCGAGTCCATAGGCCGGCGCGGCTGCCGGTGGGGGCGGCGGGCAGGCCCGCCAGGGGCTCGTCGCGAATCGCCTGGATGACCGTCGAGGCCGAGACCTTCGGCCCGGCGGTCCACGTCGGGTCGAAGCAGCGGACCGTCAGGGTGGTGGTGGCGGTGACGGCGATCGGGCCGTCGTAGGCCGGTGAGGTCTCGGTCGGGGTGCTGCCATCGGTGGTGTAACGGAGCACCCCCGGGGCGGCCGGACGTTCCAGGATGATGTCCGTCGATCCGGCGAAACGGCGGGTGACGGGCTTGCCATCCTCCCGGGTCTGACGGGCGTCGTTGGGATCGTGCCGCTGTCCACCGAGGAGGGCCACGGGGCGGGCGGGAGTGGTGCCGCTGGCCAGGGACTGATCGCCCCGCTCCATGCGGAACACCGTGCGGCCGCCGTCGCCCTGGGCGAAGCGGTAGCGATCGGCCTGGCCGGCAACGGTCACGGACAGCTCGCTGCGGTCGTCATTCCAGGCCGTGATGGGCAGGGGGTCGCCGTGGCGGTGGGGATACAGCAACACCCGATATTCCGGCGACACGGTGTGGGCCGGGATCGTCACGTGGGCGAAGCCCGCCTTGCCCATCACATCATTGCCGTTGTGACCGCGGAAGCGGTCGAAGCGCGGGGCCGGAAAACCGTAGGGGGTGTTGCGCCACAGAACGCGTACCAGGAGGAGGGGATCTCCCTTCTTCGCCACCATCCGTCCGGTGGCCGGATCCCGGGCCGTGGCGCCGCTGCCGATCAGGAAACTGGTGTCCCGGCGGGTGCTGGGTTCGACGGCCTGGAAGACGGTTTCCGGGGCATCGGTTTCGATCAGGTCGCTGTCGGGCGGCAGGGTGATGTTCCACTCAAAGAGATGCGGCTGGTCATCTTTCTTGAGGTCGTCGAGGACCAGCACGTAGGGCCGCTCGCCCTTGGCCAAGTGGACCGTGCGATAGGCCTGCTCCATGGGGTTCCAGGGCTGGTAGTGCTCCACCAGGCGTGTCTCGCCGCTCCAGGGTCCGTAGTCGGTGTGGGCGAAGCCGTCATTCCAGGCCACCGTCAGGGGGTGGAAGGCCACCTGGAGGTCCCGGGTCAGGTCGAAATTTCCCTCGGTGAAGGAGCGGTAGTAGCCGGTCTGGCCCGACGGGAAGTCGAGGGGATGGACCTGCATCCGCTTGGCGTAGGTGTAGCCCAGGCGGCCATCACCCGTGGCACTGACGCCGATCGGGGACTCCACCGTGCCCAGCCACACGCCGGGAACGGGCGGCCACTTCACGCCCTTACCGTCGATGGTGACCATGTTTTGCAGATACGTCTGCTTGGTCGCCAGCATGTTGAGGTCCTGGACCCAGTTGACGCCATGGGCGGTCAGGGTCAGGCGGTTGTTCTCGGAGCCTTCATGGCCGCCGTAGAAGAAGTCCTGCTTGCAGGTGAAGCCCACCTGGAGGTCGTCCTTCCGCCAGGAATTGCGGGCGATCAGGTAGCCCCGGGCCTCGTCTTTCCACGTCGTCGGCAGGGCCAGGGTGTCGAGGTTCTTCTGGTCGGTCCAATCCACGGGCTTGCCGTCGGCCCCCGTTTGGGGGTCCTCGGCCCAGGCCAGCAGGTGTTCGGCGGTGACACCGACCGGCGACGGCCACTTGGCCTTGGCATCGACCAGGAAGTCGTGACTGGTGAAGGTCGCCTGGTGCAGGAGGTCCAGGACCCGGTCCTGGGGGTACAGGCGGTGCATCATCCA
>CAIUVD010000065.1 GCA_903902515.1 uncultured Planctomycetota bacterium
GCACCAAAGAAGACGTCCAGTCGAACCCGCAGCACACGCTGCGGGTTCGACCTTTTTACGGGGTTCGGAAGGGGATTCCGCATTGCTGGAATCGGTCGGTGGACCTGACTCTGGGACCTGAACAGGGATCTTTACCCTCAGCTGCATGGGGTGGGGCCCCTCCTCGCCCAGGCCCATATTAACCCGGTGCAGGAGCCCCCTGAGGATCCGCTTCCGTTCATCCGGCAAAGCCTTCTCCATGGCAGCGAGACCGCCGCGCAGGTAGGCCAACACCTCCTCGATACCCCGCTGGCTTGCTAGGGCCTCATCAAGGGAGGCTTCCAGAGACCTACGCTCCAACACTAGGGCATCGATGCGCTCCTGGTGCTGGGCGATGCTGGGGCCCAGGGCCCTGGCCACCAAGTCGCCCTGGCTGACCATGCTGATCAGCCGGTCGAGGGCAGCCTGCAACTTCCCCTGTTCCTCGACCACCACCCGGTGGCGCTCCTTGACCCCGGCGACGGCCTCCTGCCGCTCCCGCGCAAAGATGGCGTAGGAACGCGGGATCCCCTGGTCGTCATCCAGTGACTTCCGGAAGGCGTTGATGACTTTCTTTTCCCAGGTGTCCGCCGAGAGGTTTCGAGCCTGACAGCTTCCCGCGCCACGGCGGGATCGGGCGGAACACCGCAAGTAGAAGAACCGCCCGCCATTCCCGTTGCCATGGGTGCCGGTCATGGCGGCACCGCAGTAGACGCAGTGGGCAATCCCCTGGAGGAGCCAAACGCGCTCGCTGTTTCCGCTCGGGGACGGGGTCTCGTCGTCCTGACGGGGACCAGTCCTTGCCCTGGTGGGTGACCAGCGCCGGGCCAGCGCACGCTTAGCGAGGTCGAATACCTCTGGGGAGACGATGGTCCCACGGGCCCAACCGCGCTGGAACATCGACCACAGAGACTGGATGGACCAGGGTTTCCCGGATCTGTGCGGCATCCGCTGGGCTTCCAGATACTCGATGATGTCGCGGTAGGACTTCCCCAACAGAATCATGTCCCAGGACTTTGCCAGGATGGGGCCCCACACGGGATCGACTTCGAGGCGGTAGTTCCCCCGCGTTCCAGTTCTGATCATCCCGGCCGGGATCACCCCGCCGGCATAGAGTCCATGGGCACGGTGGTGGGCGTGACTGGCACGCTGGCGCTCGCTGATGATGCCATGCTCCATCTCCGCGAAGCTGGTGCGGAACTGAAAGAAGGCTCGTCCCGAGGCGGTGGAGGTGTCCAAGTGATCCCGTACACAGGCCAGCTTCGTCTTATGGGCCAGCAGGTGGTCGTAGAACGACATCATGTCCTGCAGCTTCCGGCTGAGCCGGTCGATCTTGACCGCCACCACGCCCTCAATGCCGCCCTCTTTGACCAACGCCATCACCTGCTGGATGCCCGGCCGAGACATGTTGGAACCCGAGAATCCCGCATCCCGGATGATGGCTCGCAGGGGGAGGCCGTAGGCCGAGAGCCAGGCCGTGCAGGCCTCCACCTGGGCATCAATGGTGGCGCCCTTGGCTTGGTCATCGGTGCTGCAACGGGCATACACCAGCCAACCGCCAGTTGGCTTGGGCACCGGAAGTGGGGCGGGAAGTGTTGAAGACGCTTTGCCGGGCCGTTGGGTTGGCTTAGCCCTGGATGAAATCGGGTACCCCTCCATCGGCAGATGTGTTTCCTGGCGAATCATGGCATTGGCCATGGGATCCCTTTCGGCGTTTCAGATGATGGGGGAGCGGGAGTCTGGTCCGGCCCCTCTGGGGGCGGAGGATTTCCCTCTGTAGGGCATCCTATCATGCTTTCCTGAGATGCAGCAGTGCGCTTTCCGAGGGCGATCAGCAGCATGATGGCGTCTTGAAGCCATGGGTCGTCATGGCTGACCACAACGGTTTCTACGATAAAATCGACGTGCTCATCTTCGGATTCATTGAGGCAGGGCCTCGGTGTGCGAGCCCTAACAATAGATCGATTCTTTGGCTTTTGATTCTTAGTTGGGTTGGCACGGCGCAGGTGATTGCGTGCCACGATGGCTCATGCACCAATACTTGGTGGCGGCAGGTGAAGTAGGAGCCTATCAAAATAGCCCAGATAGAGCATATCTCCGATCATAAGTGATTGCGGAATGAAAGCAGGCCCTCCAGATCTAGGACCGGGATCCAATCCCATTCTTTGAAAGGAGGAGCACATGACCTATTCAATAGGGGACAAATAAGATTCGTCAATTATCGATATTTATGGTCATCGATGAAAACGTCAAATGAGGTAAAATTCTTCCCCATCATCGATAATGGCAAGTCAAGTCGGATAGTGAACTCATACCGCCCCAGGATATGCCTGGGTGTTATGAATCATAAGTCCCATGACCCGCCCAATGCTCAATGTATGTATGCGTCCACTACGTGCGATGCTAATAATCCAGATCCCTTTCCCAGGCGCCGAAGAGAAACAATAAGCCTGGACATAGTGACCGAGGTAGCCCTGTCGCTCATTGAACAAGGGGAGCGTGTAAGCGTCAGGAATGTTCACCGTGCAATCGGTCGCGGGTCATTCCGGGATATCACCAGACTTCTGGGGCAAGCGAAGCTGAGCGGGAAAATCCCAAGTGATAAAGCGGGCGTTGGCAATGAATGCCTGCGCCGGCACTTTATGTTGGCCATGAATTACATTACGCTGGTTACACAATGGCATTCAAGGGAAGTCGTACTGGGCCGCATTCATGACGAGTTTCCAGAACCTCCTGCTTCTTTGATAGGCCAGTCTCGGCTAACGACTGGATTGGCAGGTGGCGAAATTGGTAACGTTACCCCATCCGGTAACGTTACCTGTGAGGGGCTCGCAGACCTGGTGGTGATCATTGATGAAGAATCCGATCCCGGGATCCCCCCATCCGAATCACCCGATAAGGGTACCCTGCTGGCATGCGGGCCAAAGTCGCAAGTCGTTGTTGTTAGCTATTGTGCATCTATGGACACTCCGGCTGCCGAGGGCAGCCGGAAAGACAGGCCCCCAGGCGTTCCGGCGTCAGATGCATCGTGGGGAACGCCATCACCGCCGCCATACAACACCAGAGAGATCCGCATTGATGATGATAAGGCAGCGCCGTGAGTATGGAAAAACGCATTGATGAGGTTTTGGAAAAGGTGGATCTCCTCCTGAAACTCAAAGAAGCTGAGTTGGCCAACATTGAGGCGGAAGAGGCACAAACTTTGGCGCGACAGGACCGATCCGCAGAGATCATCGCCTTTCTTACCAACGGAATATCCGCTGAAGCCGATGGTGAGTCCTGTGATATGATGGCTTTGGAACGTGAAATTGACGGCCTTGAGCATGACCTTCAGAAACTCCTGGGGGATGCATCATGACCCCGGAGCGCCCAGTCCCGTCACAGGAAGCCACAAGTTCACCGCCGGACAATAATCCAATTTCCGTGGTCGAGATTGCCGATGAGGCCCCAGTTACACGGCAAGCACAACGCAAAGGCCTCATTGAGCGAGCACGGAGGCTTTTGGGAAGTTTCCTGACCAAGGGTCAGGAGTACAGGGGGAGGGCCGATGGGGTAAAGGATGAGATTCGTGGACTTAGAGCCATAAGGGAACGAGCTGCCTTCCTCAAGGCACGGTGTCAGGAGATCCTGCAAGAGCAGGCACGGCGAATGCATGCAATGGCCATGCAACTCAATGCGGCATTGGAGGTCAGTAGCAATAATAAGCTCAGGTCACATGAACTTCACACTAAGAAAGGCCATTTACTTGGGGAGTTGAGTTCCTTGAAGCTGATTCGCAAAAGGGCTGACACGCTCTGCAGCAGAATTTCAAGTCATCCATTTCGGAGTTCTCAAGGCGCCAATGCAGAAGTGACAAGTCAACACAAACACAATACACTAGCACTGTCCGATATTCAGGCCCGGAAAAAGAAGGCTGACAGCGAAGTGGCAGATGCAAGGCAGCAAGCCCGGATTGCCAGATCGGCGAAAAATGGCATCGCAACCCATGGGTTCGCGGGCTATTTGGAGAGATCCCAGGGGCCAGAGCGCTCACTTCTGCAAAGCCTCCTTCATTTGGCCCAGAGTGAGGGGAGGACAAAAGCAGGTCGTCCGCCCGCAAGTTCCCAGGATCCCCAGGCTACCATCAAGGCCGAGCGCGCAGCCAAAATGAGGAGGGAGCGTGACCGGGACAAGGTGGAATCCAACAAAGCGACGATACCACTTAGGAGCAATGATAGTCAGGTAGGAAAAGCGGATGATAAATCTGAAAGGCCGTCCACAAAGGGAATTGAGATAGGAGACATTACACCCATCACTCGTCAGCACGAAGAGCGCATGCGGTCATTGCCATTAGAAGAACGGAAGCGCTATGCTGACCGCCTGCAGCAATCACGCGCATGGGGAAAAGAGGCATTACAGGCAGAGATTGAAGCTTATCAGAAACTTGGCAAACCGGCAGCCTACAAGTGCCCCCACGCCGGAATTCAATTAGGCCCACAGGTGCTATTGGTCGCCATCAGGGGGGAGCAATGCCATAAAGACCTTGCCGATATCGTCGCCGGAAATATGCCCCTTGAGCGCTGGCTTGCCGAGCCTGCGATTGCCAGAAACAAGCTGAAGGGCAAGAGATCGCGTCTTACAAAAGCCGCCGGGCAAATTATCATCGCCCTTCCTGTTGGCATTCAAGAGAAGATGAATCTTCTCCAGCAACATAGCATTCTGGAATTCATGACCGACCTTGCCATTGCTCGCCTCTCTCTCGAAGGGCACCGCGTGGCTGCGTACCTCCATTTAGATTCACACTCCGGGCACCCCCATCTCCACATCGTTTTCTCGCGTGTACGGATGGAAGACAAGACCCTCTGGAACCTGGATGGACGATCCCGAGCACCGGCACTGTGGCTTCACGGTCGCACGCAGACGGCGCTGGGGTTCGGGATGAAAGCCTACCCCCAAGACATTGATGCCTTAGGCGGCATGGGAGAAGCGGCACTTGATGGCGAGGTGCTGATGGCTCATGGAAAACTCAAGGCCACGAGAACGAGCCTTAATGGAGAGATCGAATCCATCCCACTCCAAGGAGATGCAGCCGCGAAGCGGATACATGGGGTCGGGCGTCCTCCATGCCCGGTTCCCGGCGGCATTGCACTTTTTGGCTTGGGCCGCGACCCGAAGGCAGAGTCGGTCTGGAAAACGGCGGTAAGTGATGCTCGAAAGAATCTCGACCATCAGCGTCTAAGGGCGCTCATGGCCCATCGACCGCCCAAGCGAGGGTGGTGGCTGGATTTGGGGCCGAGGGGAATCGCGCAAAATGCGCGGCCATTTGCAGAGTATCTCGGCCGAGGGCATCGTTTAGGTTAAGCGTCCGCCCACTTAAATGTACAAAGGGATCATGGAGGTAACCGTATATGGAGTTGTGCCAGAGCGCATGGATCACAAGCGGATATCGGGCCTGACGGTAATGGCGGGAGCTATGGTAGACCCGCGAAAACTACCAGCACCCTACTTTGGGATTTCCAAGTCCTGCAACCAGTCTTCCCTGAAGTGACGGCGATAATGATCCTGAATTGATGGCGGAGAACGGGAGAGAAAGCCTGCCAGCCAAAAAGCTTTGGCATCAGTCCCGCGAAGGTCAAAAGCCTTAGCCAGGACCCTTAAATCGTCGTCTTGCGGCACTCGTTTGCCCGTCATCAAGTAGCTCACCTTGGACTTCGATAGCCCCGTGATGCACTCTAAGTCTCGAACGGATAAATTCATACGTGAAACGTGCTGGGAAAGGACGCGTGCAAAATCGAGGTCCATTCTGCAATCTTAGCGGAATTGTGGGACCCAACCACGGCTTTCGCTTGACTGTCCACGTTTTTGTGGACAATGACACGTATGGCCCGCCCATCAGTCCCTCAACCTGTGGTCAAATCGATCCTCGTCCTCTTCGATGGGTCGATACATGGCATAGGGGCTGGTATACGACGCTTCCTTCCGGAATGACGTCACGTTGCTCGGTTTCTGAGCGCTGACGCTCGGGCCCTTGGACACACCGACGATGTGTCCCCTCCGTTGTCCCCGGTGACGGCCATCGCCCATTCGAGCGGTGATCTTTTCACTGGGCGAACACGCCTCCAACCAATCACCTTAATCTCATTCACGGAGTCTTCATGCGCCGTATTTCCTTATCCATCCTGCTTTCCGCCACCGTGATGAGCCTCGCTGGGTGCGGGTTCACCCGCGATATTACCGGTCTCGAGCGCGGCTACAGCAATGGCGTGACCATTGCTTCCTACGTCGACAGTGAGGCGGTTCAGGGTCCGTCGAATACCCTTGTCTGGGATGGTTCCGGCGGGGTATACGCGAACTCGAATGGAACCGTCAAACTGGATCTGAGTTCGCCTGGATCAGCCACCCTCACCGTCCGTGAAATTGGGTCAGCCCTTTCTTCAAACGTTGGCTTAACCCAGCCTTTTGGCCGCTCAACTCTCGCTGTCTGTAGGATTAATCCTAACGTGGCGAGTCTCGTGAAAACCAAGGACGGGAACGTTTACTGGAGCGTTTATTGGGAAGAATCCGTAGACATCCGCCAGATCCCCGAGGGTGGTCGGGTTGGGCTTCAGTTCCTGATCCCCTACCAGGCCAAGGGTGACTCGATTTCCGTCATGTACCTGGTGGGCGGAGCACCAGAAATTTCGACTCCGGACAAGGCCTACCCGGTCCAGCCCTTCGGTGAGCGGAACTCAATCCGTGCACTTCTGGGACATAAGAAGCGGCCATCGGCAATGAGCGAGGGCTACGCGACGCTCAACAGGAAGTGAAAAGTAAAAGCAGCACGTGTGACGAGCCGGGATGCAGTGATGCGTCCCGGCCCGATTTTTAAGGGAGGCATGCCATGCATCGGCACATCTTAGTCCTAGGAACATGTTCAATTGCTCTCATGGGATGCATGGGGAAAAGCGATAAGGATCGACCCGAATTCGCATTTTATAACTCCCCATTTTTCGGGAATGGCGGGGAGTTGATGCCAGTCGGAAGCGCCAATTCCATCGTGTTTTCGGTTGTGAATCGCGGCCATAAATCCGCCACCTGTGTCTGGGAAGTTCGAAGGCTTGGGTTGGTTATTGCCGAGGGCGAAGTAAACGGCCTTAATCCCGGTCAAACCAAGAAAATCGAAGTTTACTGTACGGAATATACGGCCGGTGAAGTTACGTATCGAATTGACCTAGATCCCGACAATGCCACTGACGAAGGCGAGGAGGGAGAATTAAACAATACTTGGTCTTTAACCGGTTACTGGTCGGACGACGTGTGGGGGTGATGCTGGAGGTGAAATCCCATATTATCGGCCCATCTGAAGATGACTGCGAACCCAATGGCCATCAATGCAAACCGGACGTTCACCGGGAGATAGGAACGTCAACGCCTTCGCCATTGACCTGGTCGCGGTCGTGAGGTAACGAGCGCCAAGATTGCGACCTAGCGCACATGCTACGAGAGCCTCGGATGCTGACGCATCAATACGGATATCAACCTGAGCCAGGGATTTGACGGCTTCCCAGGGGCTACCCTTGGCCTTATTCATAATCGCCAGCAAGGATTCTGCGCTGTGCGGATTCATGGCGGCCACTTCGCTGACACGCCCTGCCAGTTCGGGTGCCAGACCGAGATCCACAATCAGATCAAGGTTTTCGGGAGTAGGATGGCAAGCTTCCGTGGTAAACCCAAGAGACTCCTGGTGAGCATAGCAGCGTTGCCATGCACCCGCCAGGACGATCAGCATTTTTCCTGTGGAAATGGATTTAATTGGCAGTTGATCCTCATGAGAGCCAAACCCCCATTGACATCCATCAATGATTCGCAGGAGGGCGACCTGCAAGGCGGCACAATACTCGTGATGCCCCTGTGCCGAAACCACCTTGTCGAATTCATCAAAGAACAAGATACATGATTCGGCCTTTTTGATATCCTGACCAGCCGAACGGAAGAGCTGCAGGAGGATGCCGCTCATGTTCAATCCCCGAATACCTTCGGGAACAATGGCCGGTGCGGAGACGTGCGCGACAGGAATGTCACCAGCAAGACGCGCAGCCACCGTGATCAGGTGGGACTTCCCAGATCCGGTGGGCCCGTGCAATAGCACAGCACCTCGTGAATTGCCTACGCGATGGGCATGAAGGGCAAATGCCATGGCACGGCAGGCCTCTGTCTGCCCAATGACTTCTTCAGCCAAGGCATCAGCAAGGTGCAATGCTGGATGGACGCAAACCGCTTTGGAATCAAGAACGGACTTTGGCGCTTCAGATTGAAGGCGAGATTCCAGAGTCCTCACCCACCGACGTAATTCCCTGTCCTCTTTGGATTCGTCAGGGCCCTCAAAACCAGGGTCCACTTCGAGGTCGCGCCAATCCTCTGCGATTCCTTTTGCCTCAGCCAAATGGCGTCTTTCTGCCTGCGACCTCATGTAAGATCTGGTTCTCAACAGGGATTCTCGTGAAAGAACGAGATCTTCGTTCACAGGATTATCCCGTACCGCGAGTTGCCACACCTCACACGTCATCGCGTGACAGAACACCTGGCCCCAGCAGCGCTCTTCCACTGGAATCCGTTGGACTCCCTCCCGACTTGCCATTTGGCCCGTCAGATCCTGAACCCAACCCCACAAGACCTCACGCTTAGATTCAGACCACCTTGCGAACTGTGTACAGGCGTGCTGCCAGCATGAAGCTACAAGGCCCTCCTGCATGGCCTCAAAAACCCGTGGCACTTCGCGATGGAATTCAGCAACGTGCTTGCGTAATTGGTCGAGTTCACCCTCAAGGGTTTCCCAGGTAGTGTTGGACTCCAAGAGGCTGAGGTATCTCTCGATATACCACTCATCACCCCAACTCAGCCCAACCAGCATCCATCCCAGTCGAGCAATTAGGTGCCGGCGTTCCTGGGGCCAATTCGCATCTGTCGGATCCTCCTCCATCCATGGAATCTGAAATCGATTCAGTGACTGTCGTACCTCGAAGCGCGAGGCGCGAATAAAACCTTCATGATCCATCCATCCCAAGGAACGATGGTGCTCGCTTACCAATTTTCGGACGAGGGAATGGGCCTGTCCCTCCATGAAAAACAACTCCATCGACTTGACGGAGACAGCCACTTTCAGTGCTTCCAACAGCTTCTCATGGAACGTGGGCGTCACCTGCCCCGTCCCATAACGCTCACAGATCTCAACCATCACTGATTCTTTGCAGTCAGCGTTGGGTAACCAACGAAGGATCTCTGAGGGAAGCACACGTCCCTGCATGGAATCAGAGTCTGGCGTGATGGCCAACACTCGACGAATTTCATGTTGATGGCGCTCCCGAGCTTGGGCGGTTAACTCCAATGGGATCACAGCTCGATCGTCAATCCCAACAACGGTAGCGACCGTTTTAGTCAGGTCATTGAGCCACGCGGCGAGGGCGACCGAATCCATGTCACCGACACCCTGAGCAGCGACGTGAACATGCCACTGGGTGTGATCAATCTTTGCCTCGATGTGATGCTCAGAGCTCCGATCCAGCAGCATTAATTGAATTGCGGCACGCTCGATTGACACCCGGATGGGGAGTTGCGTTTCCGCCTTCCATTCACCATTTGCGTACCGAATCGACCACGGAGCCAGATCTGGCAGAGTGCGTACCAGCATGGTGGACAATCCACCATGAATCATCTGGAAATAAGTTGCCGAGAACTGTGGAAAATCTGAAAGTGCAATGATGGTGGCCACAGGAAACTCACAGGATGGCGTTGGCCGACCTGTGAGCGTCCCGGCGGGGAAATCAGGTCAGGCCCGTGGGGCAGTGATGAGCTTTCCGTATGAGGAGCATTAATGAAATATACCACTTATTATTGAAAAAGCAATGCGCCTTACGTTTTTTTCCATCCTCGCCCTAGGGGCTTCCATCACGCTTACTGGCTGCGCTTTCCGTGTTCACTAGGAGATTACTCAGGCCTCTATTACTCATGCTCATCCCGTCCCCGTTACCGTGAAGGTCACCACGGCGAGCTACGCTGGATTGCTCAAGGACGAAGAATTTCACAAGGCCATCACTGACTCGATTCAGTCCACTAAGGCCTTCACCAGCGTATCAAAAGACGCGATGTTATCGCTCAAGGTCGTCTTGGATTCTTGGCAATCGGACAGCTTTCGGATCGGCATGGATGGAAAGTTGATCACGGCCTGAACGGTAACGCGAAAGGCAAGTCCTTAGAAAAGGTGATAGTGGTTATGGCCACAAACTCATGAAGTCTGAGATAGGCACCCACCCGGTCGGACGCGGTGGGTGCCTCCCTCCGGGTGGGGCCGTTCATAGCCTACTTCGCGCTCTTCGCCTTCTCGTTGGGGCGTTGCGCGTCGAGACGGTCCTTGGCCTTGGGGTCGCACTTCACACACAGGGACTCGGCGATGTCATGCTCGCCGCACCAGTCTTTGGCTTTCTTGAGCACCGGGATCCGTTTACGGTCGCAGGTGGTGCACATGTCTTTCGGGACATCGTGGGTCGCACACCACTGCTCGGGCTTCAGGCGTTCAGTCTTGGGGACTTCGGCGATGGTCGCGGGCTTGTCCTCGGCGACGAGGGCGCCAGGACCGGCAAGCAGCAGGGCGGAGAGGGCGAGATGGCGGATCATAGGATTTCCTTCGTGATGGGCGGTTGCCCAGGTTCAGTCGGCTGGTCGCCGACGGGATTGGTCTCGTCCAGGGTCTTGGGCTCGAACCAGCCGTAGAGCACCGGAATGAGAAAGAGGGTAAGCAGGGTCGAGGATAAAATTCCGGCAATGACCACCGTCGCGAGCGGACGTTGCACCTCGGCACCCATCCCGGTGGCCAGGGCCATCGGCACGAAGCCGAGCGCGGCGACCAGGGCGGTCATCAGCACCGGACGCAGACGGATTAGGGAGCCTTGCACGATGGCATCTGCCAGCGGCATGCCCTGCCGACGGAGCTGGCGGATGAAAGTCACCATGACCAGGCCGTTCAGCACGGCCACGCCAGCCAGGGCAATGAAACCCACGGCCGCAGAGATCGAGAATGGCATGCCGCGTACCCACAGTCCGACGACGCCACCCACCGCCGCCACCGGTACGGCGGTGTAGACCAACGTCGCCAGTCGTGCCGAACCCAACGACCAACGCAGCAGCAGAAAGATCGACAGCAGGGCGATCGGCACGACGATCGCGAGACGGGCACGGGCACGTTCCAGATTCTCGAACTGTCCGCCCCATTCGATGCGCCAGCGGCCGGGCGGCAGCGCGACCTCCTTGGCAATGGCTGCCTGCGCGTCGGCCACAAATGAAGCAATATCACGACCTTTTACGTTGCATTGGATGACGATGCGTCGCTGGCCCCATTCGCGGGTGATGGTCAATGGCTCCTGGGTCGGCTCGATTCGAGCCACGGAACCCAGCGGCAGACGCTCGCCGCCTGCCGCCAGGATCGGGATGTCTGCCAGACGCTCGGGATCATCGCGGATGGCAGCCGGTAGTCGGGCGACGAGCGGAAAGCGGAGCTGCCCCTCGATCACTTCGCCCAGATGGATGCCGCCGATGGCTTCGACCAACTTCATCACCGCGCCGGCGGGAATCCCATGCCTTGCCAACGCCTCGGGATCAGCACGGATGCGCAGGGCTGGCTGGCCGGTGGTCTGCTCGACGCTGATGCCGTCGGAGCCATCCACGCCGTAGAGCGCCGTCTCGATCTCGGCCGCTTTCTCGCGCAGCAGGTTCATATCGTCGCCGAACAACTTGATGGCGACATCGGCGCGGGCCCCGCTGACCATCTCATTGATGCGCATTTCAATCGGCTGAGTCATGGCGACGGTCTGACCTGGCAGGTCGCGCAACAGATGGGCGATGCGGTCGGACAGCTCGGCCTGGGTCTTGGCCTTGGTCCAGCCCTCGCGCGGCTTGAGCGACACGAAGACATCGCCCAGTTCGATCCCCATCGGATCGGTGGCCACTTCGGCAGTGCCAAAGCGAGACCAAACGTGCCGGATCTCATCAGGGAACGTCTCCAGCAGCAGGCGCTCGACGCGAGAGTTCACCGCCGCCGAGGCTGTCAGGTCCATACCGGGAAGGCGAATAGTGTTGGCGACAATGCCGCCTTCGGACAGGCGTGGGATGAATTCGGCACCCAGGCCACGAAAGAGCACGACCGCTACCACGATGCTGCTGCAGGCGATTGCGACCACGGCAAGGCGGTGGCGTAGGGCCAAACGGAGGCAGGGCGTGTAGATCCACGTCGCCAGACGCACCAGCCATGGATCACGTTCGACATGCGGACTGCGGCGCAGGCACCAGCTCGCGAGCACTGGCATCAGGGTCAGAGACAGGATCATCGAGCCAACCAGGGCGAAGACGACGGTCAGTGCCATGGGCTGGAAAAGTTTCCCCTCGACCCCTTCGAGGGTGAGGATCGGCAGATAGACCATGATGATGATCAGTTCACCAAACATGGTCGGTTTTCTCACCTCAATGGCGGCGTCGCGTACCACCTCCAGATGGCTGCGGTGCCGTTCACGGGGATCGTTGAGTCGCCGGACGGCATTCTCGACCATGATCACCGACGAGTCGACCACTAGGCCGAAGTCGATGGCGCCCAGCGACAACAGACTGGCGCTGATGCCGAAGCGCAGCATGCCATCGAAGGCAATCATCATCGAGATCGGAATCGCCAAGGCGACGATCAGGCCAGCTCGGAGGTTGCCCAGAAAGACGAACAGGACGGCAACGACCAACAGGCCGCCATCGAAGAGGTTGCGCCGCACGGTGTCGATGACGTGGTCAACCAGTTCGGTGCGATCATAGACCACATCGACCTCGACATCCGGCGGCAGAAAGGGTCGCAGTTCGTCCAGCTTGGCCTTGAGCCGGCTGGTGACCTCATGCGAGTTCTCGCCCATGAGCAGGAAGCCCAGGCCCAAGACCACCTCACCACGACCGTCAGCCGTCACCACCCCGCGACGGATCTCGTGGCCGATGCCGACTTCGGCGACATCGCGGAGATGTACTGCTACCCCATCCTTCGCAGCCACGACCAACGCGCCGATTTCAGCCTCGCTGGTCAGGCGGCCCTGACCCTGGACCACCCAGGTGGAGACGCCGCGTTGCACCACCCCACCACCGACATTGACGTTGCCAGAGCGCACCCGATCAAGCACCGTGTCGAGTGTAAGCCCGTGTGCGACGAGGCGTTCGGGGTCGAGACGAATCTCGTACTGGCGCTCGAAACCGCCCCACGAATTGATCTCGGCCACGCCGGGCACCGAGCGGAGAGCCGGCTTGATGACCCAGTCCTGCACCGTGCGCGCGCGGGTCGGATCAGGGTCGCTGCTGCGTACCACATAATGAAATACCTCGCCCAGGCCGGTAGCGACCGGACCCAGTTCAGGACGACGAATCCCATCGGGCAACTCGACCGTGGACAGGCGTTCAGCGATGAGCTGCCGGGCGAACCAGATGTCGGTGCCATCTGCGAACACCACCACGACCTGGGACAGCCCAAACTTGCTGATCGAGCGGACTCCGGAAACCTTCGGTAGGCCGCCAATAGCCTGCTCGACCTGGGTGGTGATCTGGCGTTCGATTTCCTCGGGGCCAAGGGCGGGGGCGACGGTATTGACCTGCACCTGGACCGGGGTGGTGTCGGGGAAGGCGTCAATGTCGAGGTGCTTCAGCGCGAGCAGTCCGGCGAACACCGCTGCCAGGGTGAGGCCGACCACGGCCAAGCGATGCTTCAGCGACCAATCGATGATGGAGTTGAGCATGGTTCAGTCGTCCGTGCAGCCGGCGCCCATGCGCTCGGGGAAGGTCGCAGAGAACAGGATGCCGGTACCGCTGACCGCCACGTGATCACCCTCGGCTAGTCGATCGACAGCTATCCGGTCGCCATCACGAGCGATGATGCGCACCGGCAGACTACGAAAGATCGTCTCGCTGCGTTGAACGAAAACGTAGGGCTGGGCACCATCGAACTGGATCGCGCCGGAAGGTACAATGGCCGAGGTTGTGGCCGCCCCGGTAGTGATCGTCGCGGTGCCAAACTGGCCGACGCGCAGGCGGCGGTCGGCATTGGCGACCGTGGCCCAGACCGGCACCCGGCGCGTCGATGGATCGGCGGCTTGGCCGACCACCACGACCGTCCCGGTCGCATGGTCGCCATGAACAGTCTGAAAGGTGACCTCCTGGCCGGGGGCGATGCGGGTGACGCGATCCGGCGGCACCGGCAAGGAGAGCCAGAGGGAGCTGGCATCCGCAACCACGACGATCGGGGTGTTGGCCTCCACCGCTTCGCCAGCGACGGCGCGGATCTCGGTGACGATGCCGCCGCGTTGGGCGTAGATGGGCACGAGGTTCGCTGAACCACCATCAGCGACATCGTCGGGCAGGCCCAGACGGCGCAGGCGCTCTGACAGGGCCACTCCATCAAGCCCCGCCAGAGTGCGAGCCTCGACGGTGAGACCCAAGTTGCGCAGAGCCTGCTCGGCATCAAAGACCGCGACCCCTGCCATCCGCAGTTTGGCCTCGGTATCCTCAAGTTCTGCCGGGGTGCGAATGCCGGCTGCGGCCGTGATGCGGGCCCGTTTGGCATTACTGAGCGCCAGATCGACGTTCGCCATCGCCTGCATCAGGGCCGACTTGGCGCGGCCAACCTCGGTGGCATCCACCACCGCTACAACCACTCCCGGAGCGACTTCGGCTCCGAGCATGACGAGCACCTCGCGCACCACACCGTCGCTCCGGCAGCCCAAGCGTGCCACCGCCGTGGGTGGGTAGGCGGTCTCTCCTGCTATCCGGACCCGAGGCACAATACGGTCCGTCACCACCGGATTCACCTGGATGCCCGCCTTGGTCATGGCTTCCACCGAAGCGACCTGGGCAAAGCGGATCTCCTCGCCCTCGTGGCGATGGCGTTCCGGCTCCTGCGCCGCCTGGGCCTTGCCGACATCCTTTTTACACAGCATGCAGGCGGATTCCGGTACATGGTGCTCAGGACACCAGTGCTCGGTCGCCGTATGGGGAGCCTCGGCCACCGGCTTGGCCAGACGCCAGCCGGTGTGATGGCCCCACCAGAAGAGGCCGCCAAGGACCGCAAAAGAGAGTAGGGAGGGCGCGTGACGGCCCATTGAGCGGACAGTGATCGACATGGGACCTCGAAGGAAGGTTGCGATCGGCACAAGCCGATGCGGTTACGGACGCCCGCCAGGCAGGCGGCCTCTCCTCAGCAGGTCAGCATCACCGATCGCAGCACCTGCGGTAAGAGACCTGGCGGACACCAGCGCAAACGTGCGGGTCGCTGGGCCCCAAGCGGCGGCCACGGAATCGTGGCGATGAGGATGGAATCTGGCAGGCTGGAGGCTAAAACACTTGATGAGGGTACGCCGATGCTCTCCGTCTTTCCATCCGGCAATGGAATCAGAAAACAGTCGGAGCATTGAGCGTCTGGCTCAGTGCCGATCGAGATCCCCATGGGTTCATCGCAGCATCCAACACCGTGTTGTTGAGTGGCGACGCCCGTGGAACAGATGCAGAGTGCTTCTTGGGCACCGGCTAGTCCAAGAGCAAGGTGAACGAGGATCGCCACAGCGAACGCGATCCCGGTAGTCACACGCCGGAGGCTCATGCGCTGGCCTTGGTAGGCGCGGGACGGTCAGCGAGGGCCAAGGCACTGCGGGCCAGGTCAATCCAGCGTTGGTCAGCAATGCGGTAATAGGCCATTTTTCCAGCGCTGCGGAAGGTGATGGCACCCAGGCGTCGTAATTCTTTGAGATGCTGTGACGCTCCAGATACCGATCCGCCCAAAACCTTGGCGCTATCGCAAACGCACAACTCTCGCTCGTCGAGCGCCAGCAGCAGCGCAAGGCGCGCTGGATTCCCTAGAACGGCAAGGCGCTCTGCGGTCTCCCGGAGTTCGCCCATTGGCGGTAGGCCCCGCCGGGCCTGGGTCACCGCCTTGGGATCGAACGAAGCCACCTGGCATATTCCAGCATCGTCGTTGGCCTGGCTTCGTTTCATGAATTCTTGAAATAACAAAGTATGCGACCTGGGTCAATGGCCATCTTGGGGCGACCAAGACTTCGGTAAGGATTGACAGATCTCCGCGTCTAGGACGATGACAAACTCATGCGTATCACCTTCAACACCCTGCTGCAAAGGCTTCGTCATGTCGTCGTTGGCTTGGCAGTGGTGTCGGTGCTGATGATAACGCTGCCAGTCCATGTTCTTGCCCAGGTTGCTGACGTACACGCAAATGACCATCCCATCGCGCTGTCGGTGGGGGGCCAAGTCGAAGCCGATTCCAATCCCTCAGCCTGTCCTGATGTCACTGACCCGGACGGTTGTGGTGGCTGCCACTGTCACGCTCCCTCCGTAATGATCTCCGAATTGGCCGCATTTAACTTCCACGATCAGGTAACCTGGATTGCACGCTTGGCCCACTCTGCGGGCATCCCTGACAGCTTATCTTACCCCCCTGACCTCCCGCCTGTCCGACTGAGCTGAGTCAACGCCTGCGCTGCTGCGCAGGCGCAAAGGTGCCGTTTTCACGGCACTGACACCTCATGCTCCGGGATCGTCATGTTCACCCTGCTGTCCGCTATCCCCCATTCCTACCTGGGGAATCGTCGTCTCGTACCCGCCATGTTTGCGGTGGCCATCCTGGCCAGCTGTGGTGGTTCGCCACCTCGTACGCCGTCGTCCCCTGTTCCAACCGCCCCCGTCAATGATGCGTCTCAAGTCGTCGATATCGTTGCACCTCAGTCCAGAGACTGGTCCGGTCAGGTTCCCATCGCTCGGCTAGTCGCCGCTGCTGAAGCTTCGCATCCAACCCGAGCTGCCATCGTGGCCGCGCAAGCCAAGGCTGTGGCCTTGGTCAGTCAGGCAGGTGCCTGGGAAAACCCCGAGTTAGAACTCAAGGTTGGACGTACCAAGCCACGGGTCGATGACCTGGAGCGTGACCAACCTTATGGAGGCAGCCTCAGTCAACGACTGAGTTGGTGGGGTAAGCGGAATGCGCGGATTGCTGCTGCCCGCGCTCAGCAGCAGGTCACCGAAGCTGAGGGACAGGTCGCTTTGTTGAGTCTGCGCGCTGACGTGCGTCGAGCCGCCATCAGGTACGCGGCAGCCATCGACGCGGCCACCCAGGCTGAAGAAGACTCACGCATCGCCAACGAATTGGCGATGATGACGAAGACCAAGGCTGCTGTTGGCGAAGCTGACCGTTCCAGCGTGGCCCGAGCCGCACTCGAAGCTGCCACTTCGGCGCTCCACCGTGATGCCCGTCGACGTGAAGCCGTCACCGCCCTAACGGTGCTGCGGACTTGGTGCGACCCAGGCTTGCCTGACCATCTGGTAGTGGCTGACGCCTTTGCCGATACGACAGCCCTTACCGATGCCACAAGTTTGGCCGTGGCTGCCGAGCGTCATCCGCAATTACGTGCCCTGGCCGAGGTTGCCGCAGCAGCCACGGCAACCATTGCTGCGGAGCGGCAGGCCCGCCTGCCGGATCTCACGATCGGCGTCTTCGCCGATCGTGAAGCCGACAAGGATACGTACGGGGCGACCCTCGGGTTCGAGGTGCCACTGTGGAACCGCAATGAGGGCGGCATTGCCGCCGCCGAAGCGGCTCAGGCTCAGGCCCGCGCGACCGCCAGATCTGAACGACTGCGCCTGCAGCGGGATCTGGCCGAGGCGTTGGGTGCCGTCCAGACGGCGCAGGGCGAGGCCACGGCGCTACGAGAACAGGCCGTACCCGTCGCTGATGAGGCGATCCAACTGCGTACCACGGCCTTCCAGACTGGCGATGCCAGCCTAGCCGACCTACTGGAAGCCCGCCGTGCCGCAAATGTCGTGCGAGCAGAACTGCGTGATGCCCGACGCCGTGCCGCCCTCGCCGTGGTCGACCTCGGCCTCGCTGTCGGCGACCCGGCCTTGGGCCTTGTTACCACAGAGCAACCCCGGCCATAAACGCGGGCCCTTGGCTGATTGCCAAGTCCATTCCCGATGGACGACGCCAACGGCGTCCCACCCGTCACGCCCCTCATCGCCTGCAAAACATCATTCAACCTCATTGAGGTCACCATGCACTTTCGCCTCCTGCTCGTCCCCACTTTTGCCGCCATTCTCGCCGGATGCGGCGGAAACACCGATCCGCACTCAACCAACGGTGCGGCCGTCGATGACGGCCATGGCCACGGTGTCCAGGCTGTCGCTGATCCCCACGCTGGCCATAATCACGGTCCAGGTGGGAGCGAGGCCATCACCCTGCCCGACACGGTGCAGAAGAACCTCGGCATCACCTGGGCAAAAGCCGAGTACCGCATTGTTCAGGGGGTTGTGCGTATGCCCGGCCGATTCGAGTCAGAGCCGTCGGCGCGTCGCACGTATCAAGTCCCGCTCGCCGGTCGTGTTGAAGTGTTCGTCAAGCCGTACCAACACGTCTCCGCTGGCGTCCCTCTCTACCATCTGCATGCAGCGGACTGGACGCGCCTGCAACAGGAGATCGCCGATGCCACCGGCTCCGCACAGGCCGCCGAGGATGCGTTTATTGCCTCCCAGGAGCATGTGGCGGCGCAGACACAGGCACTTACCCTTTGGGCCGAACGCCTCGCGATCCTTGATCGTTTGGGTCAAGACATCGGCGGAAAGGCCGCCGAGCGAGCCGAAGCGGCGGGGCGTGTCGCCGACCTGCGCATCGCCATCGCTGAGGCTAAGCGCGAACTTGCAGAGGCTACCCGCCAAGCGCGTGGTGCTGATGGCAAGTCTGGTAGCGGACAGGCGCAAGTGAGAATCAACCTTCTCCTGGGACAGGCAGCCCAGCTCACGGGTCTGACACCAGAGGCGCTACTGGCCATCACGGATGGGAAGCCCACCTGGACGACACTGGCCTCAATTGAGGTGCGCGCCGCATCACCGGGCCTAGTCGAGGGCGCCGTGGTATCTAACGGCACCTGGATCGACGCCCATGGCCCTGTTCTTACGGTCACGGATCCCTCAGGTGTACGGTTGCGTGCGGCCGGTTTACAGGCGGATTTGCCCCGCCTAAGCGATGGCCTCCAGGCCCGCATTGTTGCGACCGATCCCGCCGTGGCGAAGTCGCTCGCTGCTACCCTGGTGATCGGCCCGATGGCCGACTCGATTGATCGCTCCTTCGATCTTATCGCCCGCCCGGCTGACGGCATCAGTTTACCAACATGGGTACGTCCAGGCGTAACCGCCAACCTGGAGGTTGTCGTCAACGGATCGCCCGAGGAGGAACTGGCCATCCCGGTCGGCGCCACCATTCGAGACGGCCTCAAGACCATCATATTCCGACGCGATCCCGAGCACCCTGACCAAGTCACCAAGATCGAAGCCGACCTCGGCTCCAGCGATGGCCGTTGGGTAGTCGTGCAATCCAGTCTCAAGGAGGGTGACCAAGTTGTCCTTGGCGGAATTTATCCACTGAAATTGTCGCAGCAGGAGGGTGGCGCACAGGCCGGCCACTTCGAAGCCGACGGTACGTTCCATACGGGAAAGCACTGAGTCATGTTTACTTGGCTCATCAGCCTGTCTCTCCGCCACGCCAAGGCCGTGGTGATCGTCGCCGGCATCCTCCTGGCTCTCGCCGGTTGGCTCATCCCGCGGATGGCCGTCGATGTCTTCCCTGAACTCAATGCCCCGACCGTTGTGGTCATGACCGAAGCTGGCGGCCTTGCCGCTGACGAGGTCGAACAATATGTCACCGTCCCGATTGAATCAGCGGTCAACGGCATGCCCGGCATGCGCAAGCTGCGCTCGTCGTCTTCTCTCGGCCTATCGATCGTCTGGGCCGAGTTCGATTGGGGCGAGGACATTTGGCGAGCCCGCCAGCAAGTAGCCGAGCGACTGTCCGCCATCGAGGCAGCTCTACCGCCTGGAGCCCACGCCGAGATCGCACCGGTTACTTCAATCACCGGTGAAGTCATGCTGCTCTCCGTTACTTCGCCCGACGGCACTCGCACGCCGAAGGAACTGCGTTCCTTCGCTGAATTCGAACTGACCAATCGTTTGCTTGGTGTCGCCGGCATCGCTCAGGTCGTCGCGATTGGCGGCGAGTTGCCAGAATATCAGGTGCTATGCCGCCCTGATCGTCTGCAAATCTATGGCCTAACGGTGGCGGATGTGGTCGCTGCGGCCAAGAAGGCGCACTCAACCGCCAGCGCCGGCTTTTTGCCCAACCGCCAAGGCAAGGAAGTGCCAATCCGCCAGACTGCCCAGGTCACCAAAGCCGAGGACATCCAGCGCACGGTCATCGCCTACCATGAGGGCGTACCTGTGACGATCGGCGATGTCGCTGAAGTTGCCCTCGCCCCGGCTCCAGCTCGTGGCACAGCCACCGAACGTGGGCGCTCGGCGGTGATGATCTCTGTCCAAAAGGCCCCAGGAACCAATACTCTAACCCTGACCACAGCGCTTGACAAAGCCGTAGCTACCATGGCCGTGCCCAGCGGCATGACCGTCAATAACCACGTCTTTCGCCAGGCCGAGTTCATCCAGGTCGCCGTTGATAACCTGATCAAGGTATTGGTCGAAGCCGCGATCATCGTCTCGATCGTCCTCATTCTTTTCCTCCTCAATGTCCGCACGACCCTTATCACCCTGACAGCTCTGCCGCTGTCGCTTGGCGCAGCCTTCATCGTGATGGCCTGGTGGGGGCTCTCGATCAACGTGATGACCCTCGGTGGCTTGGCCGTGGCCCTCGGCGGCTTGGTTGATGACGCGATTATCTACGTCGAGAACGCCTTCCGTCGTCTGCGTGATAACCGACACCTGCCTGAAGGGCAGCGCATCGATGAGCCCGCAGTGGTCGAACGCTCTAGCCACGAGATCGCCGGTCCGATGGTCTTCGCCACCATCATCATCGTTCTGGTGTTCATCCCCCTCCTGTTTCTGGGTGGCATGGAAGGTCGATTCTTCCGGCCATTGGGCATCAGCTACATTGTCTCGACCCTCGCCAGCCTGCTGATTGCGGTCACCGTTACACCGGCCCTGTGCCGCATGCTGCTGACCGGACTCAAGCATACGGGTGAAGAGCGTGACAGCTTCCTAGTGCGCTGGTTGAAAGACCTCTACCGACCAACCTTGGCATGGTGCATCCATTGGAAGAAGACCGTCGTCTTGGGTTCTGCTGCCCTGGCCATCGCCGCCTTGGCACTGGCAACTACTTTTGGGTCCAGCTTCCTGCCAAGTTTCAAGGAGGGCACCTTCACCGTCATGATTATGACCCCACCGGGTACCTCGCTGATCGAAAGCGACCGCTTGGTGCGCGGTGTCGAGGAGCGCATCGCCGCCATCCCCGGCGTGCGGGATGTCGCACGCCGCACGGGCCGCGCTGAGCGCGACCAGCACGCGGAACCACCGTCATCCAGTGAGATGAATGTCACCATGGAGCCTGGCACTCAGGACCGCGTACAGGCCGAGATTGACAAAATCTTAGCGCAGATGCCAGGCGTGGTGACTTCAATCGGCCAACCGATCGAACATCGCCTCTCCCACATTCTTTCTGGCACCCCAGCAGCCGTGTCGATCACAGTTTTTGGGGATGACCTCGACCAACTTCGGGCCGTGGTACAAGAGATTGAGGGTGCCATGAAATCGGTACCAGGCTCCCGCGATGTGGTTGCCAATCGCGAGATCATGATTGAGACGCTCCCGGTGCGCTATCGGCACGACGATCTCGCCCGTGCAGGCCTAACACCGGCCGATGCGGCGGAGCAGGTAGAGCAGGCATTGGCTGGTGTGCATGTCGCCTCCGTCAACCAAGGTATTCGCCGCTACGACCTGACCGTTCGGTTACATCCCGACGAGCGCCAGACCGAGCAGCAAGTCGGCGAATTGGTGTTAAAAAGCCCCTACGGTCCACAAGTTCGCCTTCGCGAGGTGGCGGAAATCGGCGTGGAGATGGCCTCCAACCTAATCGCCCGCGAAGGTGCGCGACGAAAGGCGGTGGTAAGCTGCAACGTCGCCGAGGGCCAGAACCTGGGCGATCTCGTAGTGGGCATTCGCCGGGTCGTCGATCCGGTGGTCGCCAAGGCCGGCCTGTCCGTTCATTACGGTGGCCAATTCGAGGCCCAACAGGAGGCCAGCCGGACCATTGGCCTGATGGGCATTGCCGTCATCGGCGTCGTCTTCCTGTTGCTGGCTGCGGCGCTGTCCTCGGCCAAGGCCGCCGGCCTAGTAATGCTCAACCTGCCACTCTCGCTCATTGGCGGCATCGGTGCGGTCTACATCGCCGAATCACCGTCAATCGTCGGCAACACTCTGGCCCTGTTCGGGTTGGGGGGGGCTTTCACCGCCCCGGTGCTGTCGATCGCCAGCCTGGTCGGGTTCATCACCCTTTTCGGCATCGCGGTCAGAAACGGCATCCTGCTGATTAACCAATACCAGTCGCACGCCGAGGACGGCCGCCCGCTGATGCAGGCGATCATGCACGGCTCGGAGGAACGTCTGGTGGCGATCCTGATGACGGCCCTCTGTGCCGCCATCGGCTTGATTCCACTTGCCCTCATGACCGGCCAAGCCGGAGCCGAGATCCTCGCCCCGTTGGCGATCGTCGTTCTCGGTGGCCTGGTCAGTTCGACAGCACTCAACCTCGTCGTCGTCCCGGCGGCCTACGCTTGGGTCTTCGGTCATGGCGAACGTCCGCACGGTTCGGGTCTCGACGACGACATCCCGCCGCTTCCACCGACATCTGTAATCCCAACCACAACGGCGCCGACTGAAGCGAATAAGGAGAATTCATGAACCACCCCACACGACACTCCGTATGGGCGGCTTTAGCCGTCCTACCTGCGCTCGCCCTCCTGCCCGGATGCGGCCCTAACAACCGCGCCGAAATCTTCCCGACCGGGTCGGCACCATCGGCGACCATCAAACTTGCCACTGTGCGCATCACCGCCATAGAACGCTCATTGGATGAGGTGACACTGACCCTAAACATTTCCAACCCGACGAGCCAGCCGATCAACTTCGCCAGGCACTACGGAGCATTCACGTCAGCGATATTAGAAGGCGGAGACATCCGAATCATCGGCGAACGAAGCCCGAAACGGCCACGGACCACTCCCCTCGACCGCTACACTGTCTTGGCTGGCGAAGACGCCCTCCTCAGCCTGGCCTTCAAGGCTCCAGGCGTCGACCGTGCAGTCGATCTGGCTCTCCATCTCACCGGCTCGACCAACGGCGTCGACCAGTCGTGGAACATCAACATCCCCCCTGAATCAACCCGCCCAACGGCGATGGTTGGTCATCACTGAAAATCCCTGGAGTGCCTATGTACCGTTCTCTCATCACCCCCGCCATCCTGACCGCTGCGCTCGGACTCAGCGCCCCGCTGGGCGCCGCCGACGAACATGCGGGACACAACCATGCTGCCGAAGGGGCACATGCCCACGGCAAGGCTGAGGCCGTCGGCTCGGTCGACATCAGTGTCTACAAAGTTGCCGTTTCTGCCTCCGGCGCCATCGCTGCCGGCAAGGAGTGGCACGTAGAATTGCGCCTGAATCCCAACCAGCCTGCCCCGAAAGCAATTCGGGTCTGGGTCGGTGCCGAGAACGGACGAGGTTCAGTAAAGGCCAAGGCGGAAGCGGAAAAAGATGCCAAGGGTGAGTATGGAGCCCACCTGGAGATCCCCAGTCCGCTCCCCGCCGACAGCAAGCTGTGGATTACCATCGAGCCGGACAACGGTCAGAGCGCTAAGGGATCGCTCAGTCTACCCAAGATTGAGGCAGGCCATCATGAGGGCGATGGCCATAAGCACTGAAGATCCCCCACACGGGAAATTTTATGCGGATCATGCCTGCCTGATGGGCTCCATCAGGCAGGGCATTCGACATGGGCATCAAGGAATCGTGTAGCCGGAGTGGCCCCAAACTAGGCCGCCATGGACAAGTGCTGCCCAGGCTGGATTAGTCGTGGCACCATCGCTTGTCACGGAGCCCCGCTCCTGATCAAAGCCGACAACGGCGGAGCCTTCACCAGCCATGGGGCCCGCGATGCCTCACCTCCCAGTCCGCCGTATACGCCGTCCTACACAGCGCCTGCGAAGTCGGCAACGGCACTATCAAACGCCTAGCCCATGACATCGCCACCGCTTATGACCGCCCTGAAAAATGGCCCCTCGACGATCTCGAAGTCGCCCGCCTGAAGGTCAACCGCTGCATCACTGACCGCTGTCATGAACGCGCCCCAGAACAATGCTTCGCGGACCCTACCTCCATCGCCGAGCAAGAACGACAATAGTTCGAAAACGACATCACCCGAGCACGGCAACGACGGCTTCAATCCATGACAGTTGAAAGTGATCGTCCACCACGCACCATCAGCGCGGATGCGCTCAACCGACAAGCCATCACCGATGCCCTCACGGGCCTCGGTATTATCACCATCAGGAACAGGCCGGTACGTCTATGCAATCCACTGAGGGAAGCTGGATGAATTCCCTAGGGGGCACAACTGATTTAATCACTGTAATCTTCGAATAAACAACATGAAATATATGTCAAATCCCCAAGCAAAACCCCCGTTAAAATCACCATCACCACATGAACAGCAGATCATCGAGCATTCAAAGTGTCTATTAGGCGAATGCGCCACAATAACCAATAAACTACCTGCTGGATCTCCTTTTAAATATTTAATGGAGGGTTTTCATAATGGCACACCGCCTACTACC
>CAIUVD010000066.1 GCA_903902515.1 uncultured Planctomycetota bacterium
GGCTGCCTTCGCCAAACTGGGATCCTGTCTTGAGTTCTTGGGGGACGGCAAGGAGGCCGCAGCCTGCTTCAGCCAGATGGCGATCGGCTTGCTGGAGGACGGGGATTATTCCCGCGCCCTGGAATATGCCCGCCACGCGGTGAGCCTCCAGCCGACCGAGGCCGGACTCCGCCTGACTCAGGCTCGTTGTCACCTGATGACCGGCGATGAGGTCGGCGCGGTCTCCGAACTTCGCGAGGTGGTCCAGATCTTTCTTGCGGCGGGACAGCTGGAGGACGCCCGGGGCACCTGCCTCAAGATCCTGGATCTGAGCAAAACCGACGAATTTGCTCGCCGGGAACTGGCACGGATTTTTTCACGCGTCGAGCACGATCAGCAGTCCGAGGACGTGATCGCCTGTATCCAATGCGGCGCCGTCAACCATCGGGAGGCGACGACCTGCACGGCCTGTCAGGCTTCGCTGCAGTTGTCGTGCCTCGCCTGTGGCCGGGTCGTCGCGGTCAGCGACCATTTGTGCATTTTCTGCGGAGCGGATCCCCATGCCGGTGCCGGCCATCGGCGGGCAGGCGGCAATGCGACCACCAGCCGGATCGTCCGTCGCGGGGATCAGAAGCGTGCCCCATCGCCCCACATCGCCGCGGCCGCCAAGGAGGCCTCAGCACCGCAGACCAACGAAAAGGGCACGGCTTACTGGCGGGAGCAACTCGAACGGAACCTCAAGGCCGCCCAGGCCCACGAGGAAGCTGGCCATTTGGAGGAGGCCTTGGCCGCCTGGCGCGAGGTCGCCAAGGTCCAGATCGACCGTCCCGACATCGTGGTCCACATCAAAGAGCTGGAGATCCAGCTCAATCAAGCCTCCATCGAACGGAACATTGAGTACGGACATGCCCAGCGCCGTACCCGCCATTACTGGCGAGCCACCCGGGCCTACCGCGATGCGCTCCGGGCGATGGCCAGCGATGATCCCCGGCTGGCGCCGGTCCAGGACATCCTGGCCAAGACCGAGAAGGACCAGCGACGCATTACCGTGATTTATGGGGCCTCTGGTGCGGTGCTTCTGTGTCTGGGCATCCTAGCGGCCCGGCCCTACCTTCAATCCCGGTCTTTCCAGGCCGATTTCTCCCAGGCCTCGGCCCGGATTGAAGACTTGCCCCGAGTGTCACCCCTGTCGGCTGGCGAGCAGTTGCGGAGCATTGAGCAGACGGTGGAAACCCTTGCCGAGGATGCCGAGCGCATTCGTGGGGCCCTAGGCACGACGGCCAAGGCCCGGGTTGGTGAGATTCGTTCCGCCCTCTTCTCGGCCCGGACCCAGCTCGCCACCGGGCTGCTGGTCCAATTGGAAGCGGCGGTCCGGGATGGTCGCGCGGTCGAGGCGGAGCAAATGGTCACGGTCTTCACCCAGGATTTTGGCGGCGGAATCCTCCCCGATCGCCTGGCCCGGGCCAAGGACGGCTTGACGGTCCTGAAGAAACAACTCCGCATGCGGGATGATGAGAGCAAGGTGGCTCCCCAACGCCTGGAAGCGGCTCGGACCTTCGAGAAGGAGGGTCGCCTCGGGGATGCCCTGGCGATCTTCAAGGAACTCTCGACCAGCGCCAACCTCGATGTGGCCACGGAAGCCGGTCAGGCTCTACGTCGCCTCACCCCGGCGGAGGCCGCCGCCGCAGAGCTATGGAACCGGGTTACGGCTTTGCCCGCGAACGATCTGAAAGGCGGCCGCGAGGCTCTCGCCAGTGACGAAGTCGTGCGCATGGCCCAGGCTTGGAACCATGAAGGCAACCGGCTTCGGCTTTTGCAGGAATGCGACCAGCGTCTGCAGGCTGCCGCCGAATCCTTTGCTGCCCTCGGCCCAGAACCGGTCCCAGCCAAGGTCCAGGCCTTCCTGGCCACCCATGGCACGGCACCGGAGGCAGCCCGGGCCAAGGCTCTGTTGGCCCAATCCCAGGCTCGTAGCGAGGCGAAGGACCGGGCCTTGGCTCTGTATCGCACCCACATGGATGCCCGTCGGTGGGCAGAGGCCTGGCAGACTGGTCGTGACCTGGTCGGGGCCTACGGGTCCCTCCTAGTGCCCGGCCAGGTCGCCCTGCCCCAGGTGATCGAGTCTTCGCCCCCCGGGGCCATCGTTACGTGGAAGGGTCGGGAGATCGGCAAAACGCCTTTGGTGTTGACCTATGCCCCGGGCGATGACGGCGACCTGAGCCTCAATCTTTTGGGGTGGAAGCCCCTGGCGGTTCGTCTGTCGGGGATCACGGAGGACTGGCGTTGGTCGGGAACGCTGGTTCGGACCGAATCCTGGAAAATCGAACTCGGCCGGGGCATCGACGGCCTGAGCCTGCTCCCGGATCGCCGCTGCCTCGCCATGGTTGGCGACGGCTTGGCTCTGATAGACGCGCGCGGCACCCTGGCGTGGCGTCATGCCATGGGATCGGATGACCTGGGGGGAGGCCGCGCCCATCTGGCCCATCCTCCCCTGCTCCTGCCTGATGGTCGGTTCCTCATCGGCCTCCCGGGCCATGACGTCTTGATGCTGGACGGCACGGGCAACCCCGTGGTACGGATCGACACCGAGGCCGAGGTCCGGGGTCGTCCCCACCTGTACACGAACGATGCTTACGGAGCCCAGCCCCGGGTGGCCTTTGCAGGAGATCGTCTGTATACCGGGCCTGTCGGCGGCGAATTCTCACGGATTCCCCTGCCGGCCCCGGCCATGTCAGGCCCAGCCTCCGTAGATCGAGGCCTCGACCGGGTGCTGGTCATGATCCTGGTCGATGGCCGGATGATCGGCATTGAGGAGTCGACCCGGGCCCAACCGTGGCCTGCCCTTCCCCTGCAGGCCAGTGAAGCGGGGCAGATGATCCCGGCGGCACCGGGGTTGGTGGCGGTGGTCCTGGATGGTAGCCGACTGGCCATGATCCGGCTGACGAGCGACGGTGCGACGGTGGCCTGGACCCAGGCCCTCAAGGGCTCAGCCGTCGGCGATCCGGTGATCAACGGGACGACCCTCGGTATCGCCTCGGGCAGCCAGGTGGCCCGCTTTGGCATCAATGGGTCCGCCCTGGCCACCATTCCGCTCCCGAGTGCCGCCTCCAGCGCCCCGGCCTTGGACGGTGATGTGGGCGCCGTGGGATGCCAGGATGGGCAGTTGGTGCTGTGGAAGGGTGATCGGATCGCCTGGGCCACGGCTTGCGGCAGCCCTGTCACCTCGGTCGCCCTGCTGCCGGGTCAGGTGGTGGCCGGTCTGGCGGATGGTCGAATTCTGGGATTCAGTCGCTGACCCTGATTCGGCCCCACCGTCTGACATTTTGCGGGTATCCTTCCCTATGGCTGAAATCACCCGCAAAGAGTTCCTCCTCGCCCTCATCTCTGGAGGTGAGCATCCCCGATTAGCCGGCATTGACCTGTCGGGCCTGGATCTTGAGCAGGTCGACCTCCACGGGGTCGATCTGACCGGGGCCGACCTGTCGGGTTGCGGTCTCCATCGGGCTAATCTGCGTGGGGCCAACTTCGCCCGGGCCAATTTGACGGAAGCCGATCTTAGCCAGGCGGATCTGGTCAAGGCACGGTTTCCTTCAGCGATCCTCTACAAGGCGCGGCTGGATGGCGCGAACCTCGATGGTGCCGATCTTCAGCACGCGCTCCTCAAGGGCGCAACGGCGGTGAAGGCCCGGCTCCACGAAGCAGATTTGCGTCATTGCCACGCTGATGATGCCGATTTTCGCGATGCCGAGTTCAAGGGCTGCAATTTCACCGGTGCCACCTGGGTCGGGGCGGACTTCCGGCGGGCGATCCTCGTCCATGTCATCGGTGGTCCGGCCCTGGAGGCTACCCGGGATTACGATGGTGCCTCACCCCACGCCGGGTGAGGTCGGGCCGGTCCATTTGCGCACCATGTCGGCCAGGCGACTGACGGTGAACGGCTTTGTCAGGTAGTCGTCCATGCCGGCCATCCGGCAACGGGCATCGTCTCCGCTTAGGGCGAGGGCGGTGAGGGCGACGATGGCGGTGCGGGGCCGAGACTCCCGGCTTTCCACCGCCCGCCAGCGGCGAACGGCCTCAAAGCCGTCCAAGACGGGCATTTGTCCATCCATCAGCACCAAATCGTACCGGTGGCGCGCCAGCAGCGTCAGTGCCTGCTGACCGTCCGCCGCTTCCGTGACGACGGCTCCATTCAGTTCCAACATGGCCTGCACCATGGAGCGATTGGTCGCGTTATCATCCACCACCAGGATGTGCAGGGCGTGGGGGTCTTCGGGTGATGGTGCGGGCAGGGCCGCCGTATCACCCGCCACCAACGCATCCTGCAGCGTGGCCAGACGAACCGGGCGATGGATTACCGGAATTCCGGCCGGGACCTCGCCGTGGAAGCCCAGGGGGGCGACGGCGATCATCCTCACCCGACCGGGAAACTTGGTCGAGATCAGGTGTTCGACCGCGATCAGGGTGATCTCTCCGGAGAGATCCTCGGTGGTGAGATCGGAGGTTCGGACGGTGGCTCCGCAGGCCCCCAGGAGGTCTTGCAAGACTTCGGTGGCCAGGGGGTGGGCTTCCCACAACCGGAAGGTCCGGTGCCGAAGATCCGCCGGCACCGCTGGAGCCCCGGTGACCATCAGGGGCAGGGTGAGGGTGAAGGTGCTGCCGCGACCGACGAGGCTGGACACCGTGATATCGCCATGCATCTGGCGGGCCAGGCGTCGGCTGATCGCAAGGCCCAGTCCTGTGCCGCCGAATTGACGGGTCATGCTGCTATCGGCTTGGACGAACGGAGTGAACAGGTGGGCTTGAATTTCGGGGAGGATACCGATGCCCGTGTCCTCAACGCTCAGGCGCAGGTGACCATCCACCATATCGGTCGCCCGTACGGCGATGTGGCCCGAGGTGGTGAATTTGACGGCATTGCCGATCAGATTGACCAGGATTTGGCGGATACGGTTCGGGTCGCCCTCCCGGGGTACGAGTCGGCCGCCGATGAATCCCAATTCCAGGTTCTTCTCGGCGGCTTTCGGTGTGCAGATGGCTAAGGCTTCTTCGACGATCGCCCGTACATCGACGGCGATGCGTTCAAAGTTGATGGCCTGGGCATCCAGGCGGGACAGATCGAGGACATCATTAATCTGATGGAGGAGTCCGTCGGCGCAGTCGGCGATGGTCCGGACATAGTCGGTCTGGACGGGGTTCATCACCGTCCGGGCCAGCAGGCTGGTCATGCCGATCACGCCGTTGAGTGGCGTTCGCAATTCGTGGCTCATGACGGCCAGGAAATTCGCTTTGGCCTCGGCCGCCTGCTCGGCTTCCTCCCGGGCGCGGGTGATGGCGGCCTCGCGTTCACGTTCACGGCTGATATCGCGCATCACCAGGGCCAGGTGCGTGGCTTTGCCGAGGTTGTCGTGGATCGGGAATGCCACCGCCGAGACCGGGAGATTGCCGACCAGCAGGGCATCGCCCCGCCAGGGTTCCTGGAGGGAGGTCCTGAGATGTCCGGTCATGGCCTCTTGATGAGCGGAGGCGAACAGGTCTTGTCCCCAGGACCCCGTCGATTCTTGGGTTTGGATTCGGCGAAGGGCCGCGTTGGCGACATGAGGCTGGCCGTCCGCCGTCAGGATGAGGACCAAATCGGAGGTACTATCGATCACCGAGGCCAGCAGGCGGATCTCTCGCTCCGCCGCCTGTTGTTCGCGCAGATCGCGGATCAGAACCGCCAAGCAGTCGCGACCATCGATGTCGATTGCGGCTTCTCGGATTTCCGCCGGGAGGGGATGTCCTTGGGCACCCCGGAGGACCAGGTCCCGAGAAGGGGCGGTCGGGGAGCCGTGGGACCGGATGACGGTCTGCCTGCCACTGGGCACCGGTAGGATATCGTCGTAGGATTGGCCAATGATCTGGGGACCGAAAAGGACCATGGCGCTGCGGTTGGCTTCCACCACCTGTCCCCGTTCGATGATCAGGATGCCATCACCACTGCGCTGGAAGAGGGCGGCGAAGCGACGCTGCTCGAGCGTGGCTTCGGCGGCCGCCCGGGTTGCCCGGGCCAAGGTGGCGACGACCGTCTGGGCCAGGATGGTGACCTCGTCAGACCCATCCACGGTCACGGTTCCTGCCTGGTCAAGTCGAGCAACTTCACGGGCCAGGCGTGCTAGGCGACGGATCACCAGCATTTCCAAGGCGACCACCATCAGGACGCTCATCAGTACGGCCACGGCCACGCCGATCAGCAGCAGATCGATCGCACTCTGATGGCCGACCCGGGCAATGTCGCGTCCGGCGGTCAGGCGAGCGATCCCAAGGGGTTCCCCCGCAAGGTCACGAATCCCGTGGCGGACCTCCAGGGTCTCGTCATTCAGGAGCACGATGGAGGGGATTTCCTCCTTCCAGGATTCCCACGTTACCGGCAATTGGAGTAATTCTGACCATTCCAGGAGTTTGCTGGCATCCAACCGTCGCAGGAAGATGACTGCGGCCTGGGGCACACCGGAACCGTCGCTTTGACGCACCGGGGCAAAGGCGAGGAGGACCGGCCCATCCGGGGTCGGCAGGAATCCTGCACCTTGGGCACCGGCGCGGGCGGCTGACAAAATGGTCCCCTCAGGGCGGATATCGAGGTCCGCCAGGGGCGGCCGGTCTGGTAGCTGGCCCGTGGTCAGATCGCTGGCCCCCATGCCGATCACCCGACCATCGAACCCCACGTAGGCCACCTGGTTGATGCGCATGCTCTGACAGGTGGTCGAGATCAGGTTGGCGTCGCGGAATGCTTGGTTCCCGTCTTGGACGAAACGGAAAGCGTCATCCCACAGGGCCCAATCCCCTGATTTTTCCAGGAGGACATTCTGCTGACGCTGGACTAACTGGCGCAGTCGTTCCAGATGGGTTTTCGCTTCGCGCTGTTCCAGGGCGATGAACCGCGGCGCGATGACGAGATCAATGACCACCCACCAAGCTGCTGTAAGGAGGGCGGCACCAGAGAGGGCCATCAGCAAGGTCTTGGTACGGATGTGCATAGGCTCAGGAGTATACCCCGGGATTGCCCGAGCGTCGATACCGCCCATGGCCCCTGGTGGACGGCGCACGGTTCGGCCCATGCTGAGCCAACCATGCTCGATCCTGCTGCCCTCTTCCAGATGCTTGGACCCATCCAGGAATCCCTTAAGAAATCCTCTGCTGAGCGGGCCGCCGCGGCTTTTGAAGGCTCCGCTGGCGGGGGGGCCGTGAAGGTCCGTCTTAAGGGCGATCTGACGATCGTGGGCGTCACCGTTGCCCCGGCAGCGGCCGGTGATGTGGCGATGGTCGAAGACCTGGTCCTGGCGGCTACCAATGACGCCCTGCGCCAACTCAAGAATCGCTATGGAGCCACTCCTGAGGAGCAGTTGACCAAGGCCCTCGGTGGTGCCGGCGGCATGCTCGGCCCCCTCCTGGGCAGCCTCGGAAAGCGTTGATCATGCGTCCTCTGCTCGCCCTCGTCGCTTCCCTCGCCAGTCTCATCGCGGCGGAGGGTACGGTGGTCGTGGACCTGGGCGGCAGCCAGGCCCTGCGCCCGGAGCCGGGCTTGTTCCAGGAATCGGAGCCGTCCCTGCACCAGACGACCGTTCTGCTGCGAAAGGCCCTGGCGGCGGATGAGCCGACGGTGGTCCTCGACTTGGCCACGGGGTTCGGAGCTTCCTCGGCGGCGGCCGAGGAATTGGCGGCAGTGGTCCGCCAGGCGCGCACGGACGGCCACCTTGCCGGCAAGAAGCTCGTCGCCCTGGTCGATGGGATTGATGATCCAGCCCTGATCGTGGCCGCGACCTGCGACGAGGTCGTGATGGCTGACGCGGGCCTGCTGGCGATCGACGGCCTAGGCCTGGAAAGCTATTATTTGGCCGACGCCTTGGCCAAGGTCGGCCTGCGCTTCCGGGCGGTGGCCAGTGGCGAGCACAAGACCGCCCATGAGCCCTTCACCCGCAATGGTCCTAGCCCCACCGGCCTCCAGGAACTGGAGGAACTGGCCCGGGATCTCGACCAGGCGGTGATCGCCCTCAGCCAACGTTCGGCCCTGGATGCCGCGGCCTTGACCGAGGCCCGCGCCCGGGCCCCCCAGACCCCGGATCTGGCCAAACGCCTTCACCTCGTGGATACGGTGGCCGAGGTCGGGACGTGGTACGCGGCCCTGCCCGAACCGGTGCGGCATGCGGGCGAGGACGGGGACAAAACCCAGGATCTGAGCGGCATGGCCGGCCTGATGCAGGTGTGGCAGAAGGTGCTCCAGGGCGATGATGCTCCGCACCACGATCGGGCGGTGGCGGTGGTCGAACTCGAGGGCGAGATCACCGATGGCGGCGAATCCAATCCGGGCTCGACCATCGCCGGCTCTGATACGGCCGCCTTGATGGACGACCTGGCCGACGATCAACGCATCAAGGCGGTGGTTCTCCGCATCAACAGCCCCGGTGGCTCTGCTGTGGCCAGTGACCGCATTCATCACGCGGTTCGCCGCTTGGCGGCCCTCAAGCCGGTGGTCGCGTTGTTCGACCAATACGCCGCCTCCGGGGGCTACTACATCGGCTGTGCTGCCGACGAAATCCTGGTCCATCGGACCACGGTCACCGGCTCGATCGGCGTCTTTGCCCTAGTGCCCGATGCCAGCGGCACCCTTGACCTCCTGGGCATCCGCCGGGTCAGCGTCACCACCGGCCCGCGGGCTGACCTCTTCAGCCCCACGGCACCTTTTACTCCTGACCGCGAGAATGCTCTCCGGCAAGTGATCGAGGATGTCGATCAGCGTTTCCAGGGCTTGGTGGCCACCCGCCGGAAGATCGACCCGGCCAAGATGCCCGGCCTGGCCGGCGGCCGGGTCTTTACCGGTGACCAAGCGATCGCCAACGGGCTCGCAGATGGCCTGGGAACCTTGGCCTCTGCCGTGGCCGCCGCTCGTAAACGTGCCGGTATTGAAGAGAAATTGCCCCTCGAACGGTATCCCCGGCCCAAGGGCATTCTCCATCGCCTGGGCCTTTCCCACGGGGCTCAGAGCCAGGTGGATGCCATTGCCGGGGATCTGCTGTCGGCGGATCTTCGTCGTCAGTTGGCGTTCTTGCCACGGATGGTGGCGGGGAACAAGCCGATCATCATGGCCCGCTCCGTGGTGCCCCTGGCGATCCGCTGACCGTCAGGTTTCCGGGTGTTTCCGTCCGAGGGGCGCGGCCTAGGATTCGACGACCATGCCGCTCTGCCTGACCCCCCGCATTGATGCCATCGCCCAGGCCGTGACCGGCCGGCCCGTGCCGTTTTTCGCCGCCGATGTCGTGGCTCAGACGGCCCGCCTGACGGACCTGGTCACGGGCCGCCGGGTTCTGGTGGCCGGCGGTGCCGGGTCCATCGGCTCGGCGACCATCGTTGAGCTCCTGGCCCTGGAACCCGCCGCCCTGGCGGTCCTCGACACCAGCGAGAACAACCTGGCGGAGCTGATCCGCACCATCCGCTCCGCCGAGGCGCCTTTTCGCGGGGAACTGGCCATCCAGCCCCTGGACTACGGCTCGCCCCTGGCTGAGGGCTGGCTGGCCGCCCAGGCGCCCTTCGACCTGGTGCTTTCCTTTGCCGCCCTCAAGCATGTCCGCTCTGAACGCGACGAGTTCAGCCTGTGCCGCATGCTGGAGGTGAACCTCCTCAAGGGTGATCGCTTCCTGGCCGCCTGCCGCCGTCACGGCCATGGAAAGTCCGGCGTCTTCCTCGTCAGCACCGACAAGGCCGCCAATCCCGTGAGCCTGATGGGCGCCAGCAAGCGGGCCATGGAGTTATTGCTGTGGGCCCACGCCACTCCCGGCTGCCCCGCCAGCCTGCTGGACGGCGGGAGCGCTCCGGAGCTACCGCGCATTACCACCACTCGGTTCGCCAATGTGGCGTTCAGTGATGGCAGCCTGCCCTGGGGCTTCCTGCAACGCCTAGAAAAACGCCAGCCGTTGGCCGCTCCTGGTGATATTCGTCGCTACCTGGTGTCGCCCCGCGAGGCCGGGCAGCTGTGCCTGTTGGCGGCGATGGTGTGTTCCCATCGCCATGTGTTGGTGCCCCGCCTCGATCCCCAGCGGGACTTGGTGACGTTCACGGCCATCGCCGAGCAGACCCTCAAGGCCTTCGACCTGGAGCCGGAATGGCACAAATCCGAGGACGCCGCCCGCGCCGCCGTGGGCCGCGCTCCCGGCCGCTGGCCGGTCCTGGTGACCACCAGCGACACCAGCGGCGAGAAGGACATCGAGGAGTTTATCGGCCGCGACGAACAGGCTCGCGACATCGGTCTCGGCTCCGTCGAGGCCATCCCCGCCGGCCCCGTGGACCTGGCCGCCTTCACCGAGTTCCTCCAGGTCCTCGACGCCACCTGCACCAGTGGTCGCCCGCCCGCCAAGGGTGAACTGGCCCGCACCCTGGGCGCCGTCGTGCCCGGCCTGGCCCACAAGGAATCCGGTCGGTCCCTCGACTCGAAGATGTGACCATGATCCCCCTGTGCGTCCCTGTTCTGCGTGGCAACGAGTCACGCTACCTCAACGAATGCCTGACGACCAATTTCGTGTCGTCCGTCGGTCCCTTTGTCGACCGTTTTGAGCGCGAGTTTGCCGTCGCCACGGGCGCACCCCTCGGGGTGGCCTGTGTCAACGGCACCGCCGGCCTGCACCTCGCCCTGCGTGAAGCTGGCGTCGGCCCCGGCGACCGCGTGCTGGTCAGCGACTTCACCTTCATCGCCAGCGCCAATCCCATCATCTACCAGGGTGCCCAGCCGGTCCTGATCGACAGCGAGGAGCACAGCTGGAACCTCGACCCGGCGCTGGTCGAACAGGCCCTCGCCGACGGCGTCCGCCAGGGGCGGCCGATCAAGGCCGTGATGGCCGTGCACATCCTGGGCCAACCCGCCGATCTGGCGCCCATCGCCCGGGCCTGCGCCCGCCACGGTGCCGTGCTGGTGGAGGACGCCGCCGAGGCCCTCGGCGCTGGGTACACCGCCGCCTACGACTGGTCCGGCGTGACCCTGCCACCCTGCGCCGTTCCCCCCGTCGGCACCAATGGTGCGGACGTGGTTCGGGGTGTGGGCACCGTGGGCCTGGTGAGTGCCTTCAGTTTCAACGGCAACAAGCTGATCACTACCGGCGGTGGCGGCATGATGACCACCAGCGATCCGGCCATTGCCAAGCACCTCAAGCACATCAGCACCCAGGCCAAACTGCCGGGGGTGGCTTTCATCCACGATGAGGCCGGATTCAACTACCGCCTGACCAACCTGGCCGCCGCCATGGGCGTGGCCCAGCTGGAACAGGTGGGCGACTTTCTGGCCGCCAAGGCCCGCATCGCCGCCCGTTACGCGGCCCTATGCCAGCGCAAAGGTTGGGTCTTCCATCCCCAGCTCCCCGGCACCCGCACCAGCAACTGGCAACCCAGCTTCCTGGTGGGCACCCGGAGAGATGCCCTCATCGAGCACCTGAATAAAACCGGCATCGGCGCCCGGCCCCTGTGGTTCCCCCTGGCCCGCCAAAAGCCCTTCGCCGGGTGCACCCGCTATGGTGGTGCGGTGGCCGACCGCCTGGGGGCCGAAGGGATCACCTGCCCTTGTTCGGTGAATGTGAGTGATGCTGACCTGGATCAGGTCATCGCCACATTGGAGTCCTGGTGACATGGATCGTCCCAAAGTCTGGGCTCGGCATGTAGAGGCTGACCAGCGGCGGCGTCAGGCCCAAGCTGAACAGCAAGCCCATTTTCTAAAGCGGGCGACCGTGTGGATTCGCTGGTTGCGCCTGGCCACCGTTGGTTTGGCATTGCTCCATTGGGCCGTGCTGGCATTGGTCTTCTCGACCACGTGGTGGTATCCCCTAATGGCCATTGCTATGGCCTGGTTCGGTATTTTCATACTCCCTCGGCTTCCTTTGCCCATCCTGACAGGAGGATTACTTGGCGGTGGCCATGGTTTGGTGATGGCCCTCCTTCACTTTGGTAACGAGGCCTCGTTTTCTGCCATAGGAAAGGTTATGGTGCTGGTCTGCATCGGCTTAGCCGCTCCGGTGGTCATTGGCATGTTGCTGGGGTACTTGGTTTCCCGATGGGACGAAGACCATCTGACCCAATGACTGTGCCCCTCTTCCTCATCCCCGTCCGTGGCGGCTCCAAGGGCATCCCCGGCAAGAACCTCCAACCGGTGGCCGGCATCAGCCTGGTGGGCCGGGCCGTGCGCGCCGCGCGGGTGGCGGCCAACCTCCTGGGCGGTGGTCGCGTGGTGGTGGATTCCGACGACGAGGCCCTGCGCGCCGAGGGCCGTCGCTGGGGTGCCGAGACGCCCTACGTTCGTCCAGCGCACCTAGCCACGGACACCGCCGGGAGCATGGACGTGGTACGCCACGCCCTGACGACCCTCCAGACGCCCTCTGACACTCCGGTGGTGCTGATCCAGGCCACCAGTCCCTTGGTCACGGGTCACCACATCGCCGCCTGCGTGCGGGCCTTCGATGGCCGTGTGCCCGTGGTCAGCGTGGCTTCCGCCGAGCACCACCCGGCGTGGAATTACCGGATCGACGACGGTGTGATCGTGCCGTTGGTGCCCGCTCTCGCCGGTACCCGCCGCCAGGACCTGCCGCCGGCCTTTCGCCTGACCGGGGCCGTGTATGTCGGCAGCGTGGCGGACATCCAGGCCGGGAAACATTTTGTGCAGCCTGGGGTGACCCGGCCCGTGGTCTTCGACGGCCCCGCCGTGGACATCGACAGCCCGGCAGACCTCGTGGTGGCGGATGCCCTCGCGCGCCAGAAACCCGAGATCATCATCAATGGCCGGAAGATCGGTCCGGGCCATCCTGCCTTCATCATCGCCGAAGCCGGGGTCAACCACGACCATGATTTCGACCAGGCTCGCCGCCTGATCGACGCTGCGGCCCAGGCCGGGGCGGATGCCGTAAAATTCCAGACGTGGCAGACGGAACTCATCTGCCGCCCCGGCGCAGCGACGGCCGCCTACCAGCAGGACGCCACGGGGGCCACGGACCAGTTCACCATGCTCAAAGCGCTGGAGTTGCCCTACGCCTGGCATGCTCCGTTGGCCGAGCACGCCCGCGGCGTCGGCATCGAGTTCCTGTCCACCCCCGACGAGATCGTCAGTGCCCGTTTCCTGGCGGGCTTGGGTCTGAGCCTGATGAAAATTGGCTCAGCCGAACTCGACAACCTGCCGTTTCTGGACGGTGTGGGCCGTCTGGGCCTTCCGGTCCTCCTCTCCACGGGCATGGGCGAGCTGCACGAGGTGGCCGCCGCCGTCGAGACCCTCCAGGCTGCCGGAGTTCCGGGCCTGGCGCTGTTCCACTGCGTCAGCGACTACCCGGCGCCCCTCGACCAGATGAACCTGCGGGCCATCGCCACCCTGCGGGCGGCCTTCAACGTGCCCGTGGGCCTCTCGGACCATTACCCCGGGGTCGAGGCGGCCCTGGCCGCCGTGGGCGTCGGCATGGACATCTGGGAAAAGCATTTCACCACCGACCGCACCCGTCCCGGCCCGGACCACCGCATGTCCCTGGAACCAGCGGAACTCAAAGCCCAAATCGCCGCCGTGCGCGCCGCCGAACGGGCCTTGGGCGACGGTCGTAAGGTGCCCCAGGCGGCGGAGATCGGCACCCGCGCCGTGGTCCGCAAGCGCCTGTGCGCCGCCCGCGCCCTGCCGACGGGCCACGTTCTGACGGCAGACGACCTGACGGCCCTGCGGGCCGAACGGGGCCTGCCGGTCTCGGCGTGGACCTCCGTGATCGGCACCACGCTAACCACGGCGGTCGGTCATTTGGATCCCATCGAAGGCACCCGTTCATGACCGATTCCGCCGTTGACGACCTTTGGCATCAGCCTTCGGGGACCACGGACTCCGTCCGCGACCGGGATGCGCTGCTGCTGCGGTGGTTGGCGAGCGATGATCCGACCCTGTGGGCTCGGGCGGTGGCCCAGGAAGGGCATGCGGGTCTGGCGGCCTGGTTGGTGGAGCGCGGCAGTCGTGGTCTCGCCCTTCGGGATGCGGAATGCTGGCGGGTGGTCCTGGGCATCTCTTCGGTAGATTTCCCCTATCCGACGGAATTCCTGGCGTGGCGTACCCCCGTGGAGGAAGACCATGCCTGGCTCGCCTTCGTCGCCTGATCGCATTCTCACCCCGGGCCAGCGCGCCGTGGTCGAGGCGGCTGGGCCACGCCTGGCCTCCCACGGCCTCCTCTTGGTGGGTGGCACGGCCCTGGGATTTCATCTTGGTCATCGCCGGTCGCGGGATCTGGACTGGTTCGGGCCGGTACCCGCCACGCGGGACCTCCTCCACTGGTTCCCCGGCGCCGCCGTCGAACGGGATGAGACCATTCCCGCCCGTCACGTCATCCTCCGCCTCCCGTCCACCAAGGTGGAATTGGTGGGCGCGTTGGTCCGTCGTGGGGGTGCCGTCGAAGTCCTCCCGGGGGTGTGCATCCCGGCCCTGGAGGAGTGTGCGGCCCTCAAAATGGCGGCGGCCATAAATCGTGGTCGTCGTCGGGATCTGGTCGATGTCGCGTTCCTGCTGCGGTCCGGTCTGACGGCATCACGGTTGTGCGATCTCGTTGAGGAGCGCTTTCCCGGCCGCATCACCCGTGGATCCCTGCTCAAACAATTGCTGTCGTTTCGTCAACGGCCCCTGTTTGATGGTGCCTCGCCGGTAGATCTTCTGGATCCCCTCGACCCCGAGATGCTCATCGCCGAAGTCGAACGCGCCTTCGCCGCCCTCTTTCCATGAACCTCCTCATCATCAGCACCAGCCGGAGCGAATTCGGCCAGTTGGCGCCCCTCGCCCGCGAGGCCGTGGCCCAGGGCCACCGGGCCCGGGTGGTCGTCACGGGCATGCACCACGACAGTCGTACGCCCACGGAGGCCGAGGCGGCCGGGCTCGATCTCGTGCGCCTGCCCCGGCCCCAGGATTCCCTGGGCCTGGTGCACCAGGTGGCCCTGCGCGACCTGATCGCGGCGGATCGGCCCGATGGCATCGTCATCCTCGGCGACCGCTTCGAGTTGTTGGAACTGCTGGTGCCCGTGGTGTTGGCGGATGTGCCCGTGGCCCACCTGTCCGGGGGCGAGCGCACCGCCGGGGCCATTGACGACCTGGTCCGCAATGCCGTGTCCCAGGTGGCCCACTTGCACTACCCGGCCCACGAGGCCGCCGGCGCTCGCCTCCAGGAACTGGGCGTCGATGGTTGGCGCGTGTGCGTCGCTGGCGAGCCGGGATTGGACGCTATTCGCCTCGAACCACGCCCGACGGACCTCGTGCCCTTCCTGGGCGTGCAGCCCCAGCCTGGTGATGTGCTGGTGGCCCTCCACCCTGTCACCCGTGATTCGTCGCAGACCGAGGCCTGCCTTGATGTCATCGCTGCCGTGGCCACCGGGCGGTGGTTCGTGTCCTCACCCAATGGTGATCCTGGTTCCGAGCGTATCCGCGACCGACTGCGGGGTGGGCCCTTCATTCCCTTTGCCAACCACGGTGCCGCCGTTTTCCGCGCCGTGGCCGCCGCCTGTGGCACGGTCATCGGCAATAGCAGCGCCGGCCTGGTGGAGGCCCCCAATCTCGGGTGCGCTACCATCGACTTGGGCACACGTCAGCAGGGTCGACCCCGGGGTGGCAGCATCATTACGGTCGAGGCCCCGACCCCGGCGTCCTTGCGGGAAGCCCTGGCCCGCGTCTCCCAGGCTCGCGTACGGGCCCGGCCCGAGCTGAATCCCTACGGCGACGGCCACACCTGCGCCCGCATCGTCCGTCATCTGACGACGCTGCTGTTGGATCCCCGGCTGAAGCAGCGATGAGCCTGATTGCCCCCGAAGCGCTGCACCAGGACGGGCTCGACGTCTACTATCATCCGGCGTACCTGCGCTCGGTCGCCGTTGGTGCCGAGATCGTTATCCTGGTCCGTGACGATCTGGTGCTGCCCCTGGTGGTAAAACCCATCCCCGGCAGCGACCTGCGGGATGCAGAGTCACCCTACGGCTACGCCGCGCCCCTCGCCCGGGGCACGGTGGATTGGGAGGGGGTCCGCGCCGACCTCGCTGCCGCTGGCATCGTCAACGCCTTCCTGCGCAGCCATCCCCTCCAGCCGTGGATTGACCTGCCGGAAGTTTTCAGCGGCGCAACGGCGGTGATTCCCCTGGCCGAGGGCCGGGCCGCCGCCTTTACCGGGGGCCGCTGCGCCACCCACCGTTCCCAGGTGAACCGCGCCCGAGGTCTCGGCTTCGTTACCAGCACGGAGGTTGCCCCGATGGACCTCGCGGCCTTCCGCGCCCTCTATGAGCGCACCATGGCCCGTTTAGGAGCCACCGCCTTCTATCATTTCCCTGACGCCAGCTGGACCGCGTTGACGGGTCTGGGGGAGCACCTCGCCCTTATCACCGTCCGCGATGCCGTTGGGGCCATCCATAACCAAGCCCTGTTCCTGCGGGGCCCGCAGTTTGCCCACTACCACCTCTCGGCCCGCACAGACGAAGCCCATAACGCCGCCGGCAACCTCCTCTTCGAGGCCGCTGCCGATTGGGCCTGCGCCCATGGATGCACCGCCCTTCACCTGGGCGGCGGCACCACCGGCAAAGCCGACGATGGCCTCCTCCAGTACAAAAAGCGCATCGGCCGCCAGGACGCGACGTTCCACGCTGCCGGTCTCATCTGCCGCCCAGCCGACCATGCGGCCCTGATCGCCGCCTGGCAGGCTCGTACGGGGGGTGCGCCCCGGTGGTTCCAAGCCTACCGGCAGCCCTAGCATCCGCCCCACTCATGTCCGACCTGACCCAGATCATCGTCCCTGCCACCGCCACCGCCCTTGAGGCCATGCGGGCCATCGACCGTTCCGGCCTGGAGGTCGCCCTGGTGTGCGACGACGCCCGTCGCCTTCTGGCGGTGGTCACGGACGGCGACCTCCGCCGGGCCCTGTTGGGGGGCAAGTCCCTGGACCTCCCCGCCGTTGAGGTCGGCAACCGTCGATTCACCAGCGTCAAGCCGGGCACGCCCCGGGCTGACGTGGTGGCGTTGATGCTCGACAAGAGCTTCAAGTCCGTGCCGGTCCTCGACGAGCAGGGCCGATTGGAAGATCTCATCACCCTCCACGGTGCCCTGTCGACGGCCACCCGGCCCAACTGGGCGGTGATCATGGCTGGCGGTAAAGGTGAGCGCCTCGGAGAACTGACCCAGGCCATCCCCAAGCCGATGCTGCCCATCGGCGACAAACCGATTATTGAGCACATCGTCAATTTGCTGGTTGGGCACGGCATCCGTCGCATTTTCATTAGCGTCAACTACCTGGGGCGCATGATCGAGGACCACTTTGGAGACGGCTCCAAATGGCGGGCCAAGATCAGTTACCTACGCGAGGACCGGCCCCTCGGCACGGGCGGCGCCCTGTCGCTGCTGCCAGAGAAGCCCACGGCCCCGATCCTGGTCATGAATGGGGATCTGGTGACGGCCGTGAATCTCGGCCGGATGCTCGACGAGCACGCGCGCCTTGGGGTCGATGCCACCGTGGGACTGCGGGACCACGTGGTCAAAGTCCCCTTTGGCGTGGTCGAACATGTCGGTGGCCGGGTCACGGCCCTGCGCGAGAAACCGACGCTCCACTACGCCATCAATGCCGGGATCTACTGCCTGGAGCCGTCCATCCTGGCCGGCATTCCCGGGGATCGGCTATACCCCATCACGGAACTGCTGGATGCGTGCATGAAGGGCCGGGGCCTGGGAGCGTTCCATATTCAAGAGAATTGGAATGACGTCGGTCTGCCCGAAGAATACGCGGCTGCTTCCCGGCGTTGAATCATGACCGTGCCTTTCGCTCGCTATGCCTTGATGACTTTCGGAGACGATGATTTCCGGTATTGGCAGGCCCATTATGCCCTCCTGGGCCTGCTGGCCTGGGCGCCAAAACCCTGCGAAATCGTCATGGCCACGGACCACCCGGAGCGTTTCCGCTGGTTTGGTGACGCGGTCCGGATCCACGCCATGACCAAGGAGCAGGTCCAAGGTTGGATCGGTCCTTCGGGGTACTTCCTGCGCACCCTGATCGAGACCGCCCGCCTGGCGGGAAGCCTCGGCCCCTGCGATGTCGCCGTATATACCGATACGGACACCGTCGCCCGGGGGGACCTGACCCCGCTCATCACCCAAGCCGCCGCCGGCCGGGTGATGATGGACCGCTTCGAGTACGTGCCCGCTAAGCGGAACCGCAAGGGCACCCAGGCCCTGTGGGCGGCGACCGGGAACCGGACCTGGGCCGGAGTGCCGGTGACACCGGCGACGCCGATGTGGAACACCGGCGTCACGGCCGTGGGACGAGCGGACCTGCCCCTCTTCGACCGGGCCCTTGCGGCAACTGATGCCATCCTCGCCTCCGGTTGCCGCCACTACCTCACCGAGCAAATCGCCATGAGTGCTGCCTTGACGGCAGATGGCCGGGCGGTCGAGGTGAATCCCGACGGCCACCCACCGCTGATTCTGCATTATTGGGGCAATAAGGACGGCTGGAACGGCGCGATCGGTGGCCAGTTGGCCACCATCCACCACCGCAACCTGACGGTCGATCAGGCTGCCGAGTATGTCCGTGCCCATCCCATCACCTTGCCTCCGGTGGTGAAAATGCGTTGGTGGCACCGGGCCCTGGGTGTGCAGCCCGTCGGCTGACCGCCGGTGACATTGTGCCCTTGCCGAACCGCGTATCTTGGGCCTGATCGTGCCCGATCCCACCTCTGGTTCCGCCCGTCACCGTGTCGATGCCCGGGGGGCGGCTCCCCTGGTCCGTGACGATTACGATCTGCTGTGGCGTCTTCTGGCAGGCCGCCCGCTCCAGTATGTCCTGTGGACCGTCATCGATGTTGGGGCCCTGCTGGTCGCCAATGGCGTGACCGCGGCCCTCCTGCAAACGGCCCCCATCGGTTCCGCGTGGATTACCCTGTTCGTGATGCTCGGGGTGCGGATCTCGGTGTTCTGGTCCACCGGCCTGTACCGCGCCATGGTCCGCTACACCGGAACCCATGCCCTGCTGGTCCTGGTGGTCGGCATCCTCCTCGGCACCGGGGCCTCGGTGATCGTCGCCCAGGTTTTTGACCAGCCCCACCAGAGTTACGCTTTCCTGGTGGTCGAGGCGATGGTCGCCCTCGTGTTGTGCGGCGGCATCCGCATGATTTCCCGCCTCGTCTTCGAGTGGAGCCCGGGCACCGCCAAGCAACGAGTCCTGGTCTACGGGGCGGGCTCCATGGGCGAACTGGTCCACCGCGAGATGGGGCGCCTGGGCACCCACCGCATCGTCGGCTACCTGGATGATGACCCGATGAAACACGGGGCCGGCATCCACGGCGCCCCGATCGTCGGTGGTCGCAAACACCTCCGGGAGGCCGTCGAAGATCTCAAGCCCGACCTGCTGGTCCTGGCCATCGCCGAACTGACCATCGAGACCCGTCGCGAGATTTTTAGCGAATGCATGGACCTCGGCCTGCGCCTGATGATGGCCAAGGGGTTCGTCACCGCCCTTGATGAGGGGGCCCCCGGTCTGCGCGACCTGGCGATGGAGGACCTCCTCAGCCGTCCGTCGCGCAACCTCGATCCCGAACCCGTGCGGGCCTTCCTGAAGGGGAAGCGGGTCCTCGTGACGGGTGCTGGTGGTTCCATCGGCTCGGAACTGGTCCGCCAGATCGCCACCATGGGCCCGGAACGCCTGATCCTGATCGACCACAGCGAGTTCAACCTCTACGCCATCGACCAGCAGATCCGCGAGCAGTACCCGTACCTCGCCCTCGAATCGGTGATGGATGACCTGCAATCTCGGCCGTGCCTGGATGCCCTGTTCGCCCGCCTGAAGCCCCAGGTCGTGTTCCATGCGGCGGCTTACAAACATGTCCCCCTGGTCGAGGACAACCCGGGTCGCGGGGTCCTCAATAACGTCCGGGGCTTCCGCAATCTGCTGGAGGCCGCCGATGGCGCCGAGGCCGAACGCCTGGTCCTGATCAGCACCGACAAGGCGGTCCGCCCGACCAACGTCATGGGCTCGACCAAGCGGGTCTGTGAACTGCTCCTCCAGAACTACCCGGCCAAGCACCTCAAATTGTGCGCCGTCCGCTTCGGCAACGTCCTCGGTTCCTCCGGCTCGGTGATGCCCCGCTTCCTGGCCCAAATTGCCAAGGGTGGCCCGGTGACGGTCACCCACCCGGACATCACCCGCTACTTCATGCTCACCCCCGAGGCGGTGGCCCTGGTCCTCCAATCCGGCGCCATGGCCTCCCATGGCGAGATCTTCATCCTCGACATGGGCCAGCCGGTGAAGATCGCCGAAATGGCCCGTCAGTTAATCTTCATGCACGGCCTGGTGCCCGACGTCGACATCAAGGTCCAGTTCACCGGCCTACGGCCCGGCGAGAAGCTCTACGAGGAATTGATCATTGATGACAACGAGGGTGGAACCTCCGTTGATGGGATCCTGGTGGCCAAGCCAAATCAGGTGGCCTGGGAACGATTGGCTCAGCAGGTCCAGACCCTGGTTGCTGCCGCTGAGGCGGGTGACCGGTCGGCCCTGGCCTGGGCGCTGAAATCCCTGGTTCCCGAATGGACGGCCGACAAGCGGTGGGGCGAATTCCTTCAGGGGTCCGAGCATGGATCCAAGTAAGACGGCCTTGGCGGCCTCGCCGGTCCGCACCTGGGGCATGCATCTGCTCCAGGCCGGTATGGTCTTAGTGGTTGCCGCCTTGCCGGTGTCCATTGCCCTCATGAACACCGGCCTGGGCCTCGCCTGGCTGGGCGTCCTCCTCGCCCGGGCCCCCGTGCACAAGACGGTCGGCTTCTGGTGGGGTATGGCCTACGTCGCCTGGCAGATCGTCAGCCGGATGGCGGGTTTGGTCGAAGGCCGGGATGTCAGCGGTGGCTTTGGGATGATGTATACCTGGACCGGCCTGTGCTTGGCCCAGGTGGCATTTTCCGGGCAATCCTCCGGTGCTGCCCTGGCCCGACGTTGGTCGGTACGGTTGCTGCTCTTCTCCACCGGAGCGGCGGTTTTGGTCGCCCTTGGTCAGTTTTTCATTGGGCATCAGGGCTCGGCCCGGCCCCTGCGGATCTCCCCTGGGGGCACGCGTTTCGGTCACGGAACCGGATTTTTCGCCATCCACCTGACGTTTGGGGTGATGATGATGATGATGATCCTGGTGGCCCTCGGCGGAGCCCTGCGCACCTGGTCCGGTTGGCGTACGTGGGGATGGATCCTGGGTGGCCTGGCCACGGTCGGCCTGGTGTTTTCGATGGGACGACTCTCCTTTGTTGGCATCGCCGTGGGGGGGGCGGCCCTCGTCGCGGCTTTCGGTCGTCGGTATTTCCTGCGGGCTGTGTTGGCGGGTCTCGCGATGGCGATGATCGCGGGGGTAGTGTTAGCGACCCTCCAGCCCACCCGATTTGAAAAAATGCTCCGCTTTGAAGATGGCCGGTGGCCGATCTGGAAGACGTCCGTAACCATGGCGGCCCAGCACCCGGTGGTCGGGATTGGCAGTTCCCGGGCGTATCGTAGCGCCTACCTCGACTTGTATGACGTGGTGAACCCCAGCATCCCCAACGAATTTCCCAAGGGTGCTCCCCACGCCCATAACGCCTTCCTTTCCCTGACGGCGGAACATGGCCTTCCGGCGCTGGTGCTGTGGTTGGCGTTGCTGGCGGTGGTCCTGCGGGCCCTGCATGCCCAGGCGGCGACCCATCCCCAGGGGTGGCGCACCGGAGCCGCCCTGGTGGCGGGTTTTCTGGCCGCCGGCCTGTTCGAGCACCTCGCGGGGGATGGCGAATCCTGCCACGCGCTCTGGACCCTCCTGGGAGCCTGCCTAGCCTCCTTCCCCGATCATGACCATGCTTGACCGCTCCATGCCGCCCGCCCTCATCCTTTGCGGAGGCCAGGGAACCCGTCTGCGCGACCTGACTGAGGTTCTGCCCAAGCCGATGGTGCCGGTGGGCCCTCAGCCGATCGTCTGGCATATCATGAAGACCTACGCTGCCTTTGGGGTGCGCCGCTTCATTCTGTGTCTGGGCTACAAACGCGAATCCTTCATCGACTACTTCCTCAACTACCATGCCCGGGGCAGCGATATCACCGTTAACTTGGGCAAGGGCGGGAAGATCACCTACCACGGCCAGCATGATGAGGAGGAATGGGAGGTCACCCTGGCGGACACCGGGGAAAAGACCATGACCGGTGGCCGGGTGGCTCGCGCGGCCAAGTACCTCCGGCCCGAGGACCAGGATGTCTTCCTGACCTATGGCGATGGCGTTGCCAATGTCGACATGGCCAAACTTCTGGCCCACCATCGCCGCCATGACCTCGCCCTGACCGTCAGTGCGGTTCATCCTGCCGGTCGTTTTGGCGAGATGCAATTGTCCGGCGACCAGGTGAAGGGCTTTCACGAGAAGCCCCAGACCGAGTCCGGTCTCATCAACGGTGGCTACATGGTCCTCCGCCGCCGCTTTATCGACCAGTACCTGACCACGGATCAGGGCCTGGTGCTGGAGCAGGAACCGATGCGGACGGCGGCCAATGAAGGCCAGATGTCGGCCTTCGTTCACCACGGGTTTTGGCAGTGCATGGATACCGCCCGCGAGCATCAACTGCTGACCCAATTGTGGGAGTCCGGCAAGGCTCCCTGGACGGAGCGCTGGTGATGTTTGGCGACACCTTCCGCGGTCGGCGGGTCCTCGTCACGGGTCACACCGGATTCAAGGGTGCTTGGCTGTCCCATTGGTTGCTGAACCTTGGTGCCGAGGTCACGGGGGTGGCGCTGGCACCGAATACCGATCCAGCGCTGTTCAGCCTCCTGGGTCTTGCGGACCGCCTGGATCATCGCGTCCTCGATATCCGTGATGCCTCCGCCCTTGCTGCCGTCGTCGCCGAGGTTCAGCCCGAGGTGGTCCTCCATCTGGCGGCTCAGCCCCTGGTGCGGTTGTCCTATGCCGAGCCCCGCGAAACCTGGGAGGTCAACGTCCTCGGTACCGTTAATGTGCTGGAGGCCGTGCGGGCTTGCCCGTCGGTCCGGGCCTGTGTCGTGGTGACCAGCGACAAGTGTTACGAGAACCGTGAGCAGGTGTGGGGTTATCGCGAGGCCGATGCTATGGGCGGCCACGACCCCTACAGTGCCAGCAAAGGGGCAACGGAATTGGTGGCCGCCAGCTATCGTCGCTCGTATTTCCATCGTGAGGGCACCTCCGTCCTGGCCTCGGCCCGGGCGGGCAATGTGATTGGCGGCGGGGACTGGGCCAAAGACCGGATCGTGACGGATTTCGTTGCGGCCATTCAGGCCGGTCGGCCGCTGTCTCTGCGTAATCCCGGCGCTACGCGGCCATGGCAGCATGTGTTGGAGCCGTTATCGGGGTATCTTCACCTTGCGTCACGGTTGTTGCAGGCTGATGGCCGGACTTTCGCAGACGGCTGGAACTTCGGCCCGGCGGATGCCAGTGTCACCACGGTCGAGGACTTGGCCCGGCGCTTGGTGGCCACCTGGGGCCGGGGCCAAGTCGTGATCGCCGCCGATCCAGCCCAGCCCCACGAGGCGGGCTTGCTCAAACTGGACTGCAGCAAGGCGGCTCATCGCCTTGGTTGGCGTGGTGTCTGGGACGTGGCTGCCACCGTCGAGCACACGGTTGCCTGGTATCGCGCCCAGGCCGAAGGTTCCGCAGACCTCCTGGGCCTGACCAACGCGCAACTTACTCGTTATGCCGCCGATGCCCGCCAGCTCGGCCTTTCCTGGGCCCTTCCATGACCGTCGACCGCATCGCCCAACTCCGGGCCGAAATTCTTGAGCGCACCCGTGAACTCGTCCGCCTGCGGGAGGCCCCCAAGGCGTTCACCCCGGGTCAGACCACGGTCCCCTACGCCGGTCGAGTTTACGACGAGGAAGAAGTCGCCGCCGGCGTATCGTCGATGCTGGATTTCTGGCTGACCCTCGGACCCGAGGGCGAAGCCTTCGAAAAAGAATTGGCCAGCCTGCTGGGCGTGCGCCGCAGCCTCCTCGTCAACTCCGGCAGTTCCGCCAATCTGGTGGCCTTCGCCGCCCTCACGAGTCACAAGCTGGGCGATCGCCGCATCCTTCCCGGCGATGAAGTCATCACCGTCGCCGCCGGCTTCCCGACCACCGTCGCGCCGATCATCCAGAACGGGGCGGTGCCGGTCTTCATCGACAACGATCCCATCACCGGCAATGCCCGCATCGATCGTCTTGAAGACGCCTACGTCCCCGGCAAGACCAAGGCCGTGATGATGGCCCATACCCTGGGCAACCCCTTTGATCTCGGTGAGGTCACCCGCTTTTGCAAGGACAAGGGACTGTGGCTGATCGAGGATAACTGTGATTCCCTCGGCAGTCGCTACGGCGAGGCCTACACCGGCACCTTCGGCGACCTTTCGACCCAGAGCTTCTACCCGCCCCATCACATGACCCTCGGCGAGGGCGGTGCCGTTAACATCGTCAGCCAGCCCCTGCTGAAGACCCTGGTCGAGAGCTTCCGTGATTGGGGCCGTGACTGCTGGTGCGCCTCGGGCATCGATAACACCTGTAAAAAGCGCTTCGAATGGCAGTTGGGAGAGCTCCCCAAGGGCTACGACCACAAATACATCTACAGCCACCTCGGCTATAATGTGAAGCCCCTCGATCCCCAGGCCGCCATCGGCCGGGCCCAGCTCAAGAAACTCCCCGCCTTCATCCAGGCCCGCATCGACAACTGGAACTACCTCCGCGCCGCCCTGGCGCCCCTTGAGGACCAGATCGAGTTCAGCCTGCCCACCCATGCCACCGCTTGGAACCCTTCCGGTTTCACCTGGGTAGCCGGCAAGCCCATGGTCAGTCCCAGCTGGTTCGGCTTCATGATGCTGGTCCGCCCCGGAGCCCGCATCACCCGCACCGACCTCGCCCGCGCCCTCGATGCGGCCAAAATCGGTAACCGAATGCTATTTGGCGGTAACTTGGTCCGTCAGCCAGCCTTTGTTCAACTCAAGGCTGACACCATTGGTGCAGGCTTCCGCGTGGTTGGTGATCTTGCCGGGGCCGACCGGATAATGAACGAGGCCTTGTTTGTCGGTACCTATCCGGGGCTTCGTCCTGAGTACTTGGAGCATATGACAAGTACGATTGCTTCGGCTGTACAAGGCTGAATCATGGTTGATCGCCCAATTGTCATCACGGGTGCA
>CAIUVD010000067.1 GCA_903902515.1 uncultured Planctomycetota bacterium
AACGCCGTGCCCACCGTCGCCGACTGCGCCGGGATCACATTCGCCACCGTCGGGGCACGGTTGGCTGCCGACACCGTCAGCGACAGATTCGTCGAGACCGTACCGCCACGGCCATCATTGGCTGTCACCATCGCCGTTACCGCCGCAGCCGCAGTCGTCGGCGTGCCGGAGATTGTCCGGGTACCCACCGTAAACGTCGCCCACGACGGAAGACCCGTCACAGACAGCGTTAAGACATCGCTATCCGCATCGGCAAAGGTGTTAGCGGGAATCACGTAGCTGAACGCCGTGCCCACCGTCGCCGTCTGAGCCGGAATCACATTCGCCACCGTCGGCGCGCGGTTGGCTGCTAACACCGTCAACGTCGCAACCGTAGAGGTTACGGTCCCCCATTCGCTGTTCATCAACGCCACACTGAAGGTGGCATTGTTGTCTGCCGCAGTCGTAGCCTTCGTCTCGTAGGTCGACGTCGCAGCCGTCGGTTCATCGCCAACGAAAATTGACCCACCGTTACGCATCCACCGATACGTCAATGCCGGCGACCCCGTCGCTACCACACGGAATGTCCCTCGATTTCCCACCGCCACACTCGTGTTGGCTGGCTGCGTGGTTATCGTCATCGTAGACAACTTCGCCGCATTTGATGTCACGCTATTCGCAGCCGCATCGGTGACTACTGCCCGGAATTGCGCGCCATGGTCGCCCGATGTTGTTGAGATGGCATAGCGGCTCGACGTCGCACCTACAATGTCCGTCCAGGTCGACCCATCAGCACTACGCTGCCACTTGTAGGTCAACGGCGCAACACCGCCTGCGACCGTTACTCTGAAGGAGGCGCTTACCCCGGACGCGACGGTCCTGTTCGATGGACTGGAAGCGATCTTGAGCGGCGAGGTTAGTGGTCTGGAAAGAATCTCATCAACCAATGGCTTCAACTTTGCCGCCCACTTGTCATACCCCAAATCTGATAAATGAACCCCAACCGGTGAGTTGACCATATCAAACAGTTCCGTTCTAAGAGTACCATCTCCATTCGTCATGTCATTCCACATATCTGGCAGCAGGTGGACCTTGGGGTCCTCTTCGAGATTTAATCCATCAAGAGCCGCATTGATGGCTTGGGCGTCAGTGTAAAAGAGCGGTTTAGTGGTCCTTGCGTCCGTCCACGTGTTTGGGAGAACCTTACAAACGATGACGTCCGCATTCGGAAATTTTTCCCGGATACTTTTCACGCACCATTGAATGCCTTTCGCCGCATTGAGCGTTCCCGTTTCAGGGGTTGAATACATGTTATTGTGCCCAATAGCGAGGATCACCAGCCGATAATCTAGCCCTGGGCTTCTGGTCCCAACGCCTCCCAGGTGATCCAAACGCCAAAGTATCCCGTAGGTTTTTTCACCGCCGAAGCCGATGTTGAAAGCGGAATAGGCGCCAAATACATCAGTCCAAGGCTTCCTGAACCTCTGCGGATAGATGGTTGAGGAACTTACATCCCACTGCTCCGTAATACTGTCACCAACCAGCAGAATATCCACTTTTGAACCATGGGCATCCCGGTATTTGTCTGCGACATCAATACTAGCTGCATGTCGGTCTACCACATATTGCCCATCTACAGTCAGCGGCGTCATCGGGCCGTAGGCCAACCAATTCGAATGTCCGCTGCCGCCAGGTTCATTCCCCGGCCGCTTATAGGTCGATGAGGCCAGCCATGCGAGCTGATCCGCGTCCAGCGGCCACCCCGTAAGCTGGGGGTCCATTCTCCCCTTATTGTAGGGTGTGTATGGATACTCTAAGGCGGACACCGAAGCCCATGACGCCAAGATCAGCGCTCCCACAAGGGCGATGAATGCATGGGAACGACGCGGGTTGATGTCGCGAATCGCCGCTGCCATCCGGTCGTAGGTTCTCATGAACAGGCACTGGACCGCCGCGAGAATCGATTTCGGTGCGAATGTTGTGACATGCACCGAACCCCCTCTCATCGAGGGGACCGCTACCGACGAAAAGCCTCCCGGTTCGCCGCTCATCCCCATGCTGAAGCGCCCATGCCCCCACTGTCGAAGGGCGACCAGCGCCCCACCGCCCGGTCGATCTCCGCCGTGAACCTCAGGGTTCTGCATCCCCCCGACGGACGGGATTGGGGCTTGCGGGAGGTTGAATCGTATGAATCGCATGCATCAATTCTAGAAAACACCCCTCCAAAGGTCGTGCCCCAATTTTTGTGACAAAGTGACACACCGGAAATGTCAATGATCGACTTCATGCATCGTTAAAGACTGGGACTCCTCTGTAGCGAGCCATGAAGAACCTCTTACGCGAAAACTGGCCATTTACGATCCGATGGATCCTACCTCCAAAAGGCCTTTCCCAACATTTGCCGTCGCGGATTCGGTAAGAACCAAAGACGCCGCATGAGCTTCGTGAGGCTCCAGCCCACGGGAGCGAGGAGGACCTTCAGCTCATCCCACAGGACTCCGTGCAGAAAGATGCGGCAAAGCCAGCGCTCTGCAATTGATGAACCTGATGCATGCAGACGTAAGCGCAGCGATTAATTTTTCATTCATGATCATCGCCGAGCATTAACCAGATTCTCGCCATTCACTTTTGGAATCTGATCAATGCTCGGCGGAGATTTTACAACGAACTTACGTGGTGAACTTTTTCATGAAAAAATCAGACTCAAAACATTGGTGAAGTCGGTTGCGCTTAAGGTGAGCGGGCCGGGCGACACGTGATTTTGAAGACATTCACCAGGGGGTGCGGCCAGGCGGCGACTTTCTCGATCCCGAGGCCATCGGCTCCCATCTTCCAGGTCACCGCATCCTTGGATCCAAGCAATTCGATCTTCTCCACCGGCTCGCCAGCCAGGGCGGTGAACCGCATATCCGTCGTGGGATTCTTGAGGGTGAAGGCATAGATCACCTGATCTTTGACGGTGTAGCGGAAGTCATTTTCGGTGTAGGTATTTGCACGCCGCAGGGCCCGACGTTTCTTCACCGCATCCGAGGGGTCCGGACCCTCGCCAAACACACGATAGGGACGGGTGCCATAAATGGCCTCGCTGCGGTAGAGGAACCATTGCTCAAGATCGAGCAGGATCTTCTCACTGAACTCATCAATGGTGCCGTCCGCCCGCTGGGGGATATTCAACAAGAGGTTGCCATTCTTGGAGACAATATCGACAAGGGAGGCAATGACGTCGTGGCTGGATTTCTGGAAATGGCGGGCCTTGGAGTAATACCAGGTCGTGAGTGTCTCACAGGTCTGCCACGGCTCCGCCCGCATCCCCTCTGAACTGGTTTGTTCCAAATCCAGAAGGCCCAGGTTAGCATGGTACGTTCCCAGTGTGCCTTTGCCGAGATCCTTGTATTGAAACACCCCTTGGTTCACTCCTTGATGAGCCCGGGCATTGACGTTGAAGAACTCGGCGACCAGTTCGAGACCGACCTTGCCGAAGGGAATCCCACCGTCGATATAATACACATCGGGTTGGTAGCGCTGGATGAGATCGAACATCCGCTTGCGGTAGGAATCCAGAAATTCTGGGGACGGGTTTACCGCATAATTTTTATTGGTGTCGCCATGGCTGTCGAAGTACAGATCGCGATATTTCTCGTCCCTACCGTCGTAGGGAATCCCAGCCATGGGACCCTGCTTATCGGCTCCATGACTAAGTTGCATCCAGCTATAGGCGCGGGCGAGGTGATCACTGACACCAAACTTGAGGCCATGCCGCAAAGCCTGCTCACGCCACAGGCCGACAATGTCCTTATGCGGCCCATGTTTCACCGAGTTCCACGGATGATGTTGGGAATCCCACATGTCGTAGTTGTCGTGGTGCGTCCCCATGGCGACGAAGTAGCGTGCCCCGGCGCGGCGGTAGAGGTCCATGAGCACATGGGGCTCGAACTTTTCGGCGGTAAACCGTTCAATGATATCCTTATATCCAACCTTCGACGGATGGCCGAAGGTGGCCACGTGGTATTGGTAATCCCGCGAGCCTTCTTCATACATCGTCCGGGCATACCAATTCCCGGTGCCTCCTTCGGCGACGGAGACGGGACCCCAGTGGGACCAAATGCCAAACTTCGCATCCCGAAACCACGTGGGCACGGGATGGGTCGACAAGGAGGCAACGGTCGGCTGGTAGGCCGAGGCATTTGCTCCCGGTGAGGTGGCGGGTGCGACCTCTGCTCCGATGACCCCGGGGCCAAGGAGGATCGCAAGAGAGAGGGCGATACGACAAGATGATGACATGGAATGCCTCATGGTGTGCCTCGGGCGGTATGCCGCGGGCGGTGTGAAGAGGTACGCACCACACCTGACCGCCGTTGTGGGGGGACACGTATGCAAATTAAAACAGACGCAGCATAGACGCCGAGGGTCTGGCGTTGACCCTGAAGAGCACCTCAATCCAAAACTACCCGTCCGCGATCTGATCGATCCCACATCGCGAGGACCATTTCGAGGCTTTCGAAGAGCCATTCCGGCAAGAGCCAAAGAAGCGGCATGAGCTTCATTGGCTCATGCCGGAATGGCTGCTGAGGAACCTGGACTTGGCCGTTGAGAGGTGCGAGCCATCAGATCGCGGGCGGGTAGTTTCCTGCTGAAGGGTTATTGAGGGTCAACTCAGTTGACGGCTATGGGCGTCCTACATGGGGGCGGACAGGTGTCCGTATCCCAACAGCGTCTCTCCTCTGCTATCAGCAAGTTTCCCCACACGATAACAATAAAAAACAAAAGCCATTGAAATGCAAACATGGTGAATAACGACAGTTTTTTAACTTCACGGTAGATACTCTCCCAGTATTTTTTCTGTTTCGCCACCAAGGGGCCAGACCACCGAAGCACCTAAACCGCGTGGCCATGCTGGGCAAGGATACCCTGCAGTTGCTCAATCAACGGAGCAAGGTGCTGCGAGATGACCTTGTGAATGACCGCACTGTCAACCCGACCATAATCATGGACAAGTCGATGACGCATTCCGGCGATGAGGGGCCAGGGAATCGTCGTGTTGGCGTGCTTGAGGTCGTCGAAGAGTTTCCATCCAGCCTCTCCGATAATTTCTACGCATCGTTAAACCGCCAAGAACGTACGGCGATCAGATACCATCTGTTCGATGGTCATGGAGCCCAGTAATCCGATGGCCTCGTGGCCGTAGTCGATCATGTCTTGAAACGGCCGACATCCTGGGGTTCAAGCGGCATAGAGGAGTTCCGCCGTAGCCAGAACGTTGTGCTTGAAATAGGGATTGCGGTCCTGCTCAACCGTGGGACGGGTCAGAAGATCCACGGGATGCCCAAGCAAGGCCTCCAAGTCGAGGGCCATCCCGAAGAACTCTAAGCCCGGTGTCTGCCCCTCCTCGAACGTCACCAGCAAGTCCACATCGCTGTCCGGTCGAGCCGTTCCCTTGGCACGGGAACCAAACAGTTCCAGTTTGGCGACGTGGTAGCGTCGGCAAAGGTCGGCGAGCCGCCCGTCATCAATGGGAAGTCCCAGGGGCATGAAGACACGCTAACTCACCACGAAGGAACGGGAACGGGCAAGAACTGAGAAAACCAAAGATCATGCCCCAGGTGCCCCGTTAAACCGACTCCCCCTACTCAAACCGTCGGGTCAGCCAGGCCCACACCCCCATGGCCTTGCCGGACATGGTAGTGCCGTGGAGCTCGTTAGCCGTCCGGCGCTGGTCGATGGCCGAAACCATCAGGCCGGTGAGTAGCAGGCCCTCCAGTTCGGCGCCGATTTCGCGGTCGCCTTTGCCGGAGCCGAGGACCACATCCAGGCCGAAGATATCTGCCAGAACCGGGGCCAAGCCGCCGAGGCGGCTGGCGTTGCCGACCAGGTGGATGGTGCCCTTGCGGGGCAGGGGATTGTCGGCGTCGTCCTGGAGTTCCCGGGCCCGTTCGGTGAAGAATTCCCGGACCAGGCGGGCGCAGGTGCCGGCGGCCTGGGCCCGCAGGACGTCATCCCCGGCCTCCACCGTGCTGAAAATCGACTGCTGGCCCTGATTGGCGACGGAGGAACCGATCGTGATGTCCAGGCCGTGTTTGAGGTCCTGGGCCCGCCCGAAGGTCAGGTCCAGGTCCTTGGCCAGGCGTTCCGTCAGAACGTCGCCGCCGAATTCGAAGGTGCGGACATTCAATAGGCGCTCGTGGGAGCGCAGGAGAAACGAGGTGTGGCGGGCGCCGCAGTCGATGACCAGGCTCCAGCCCCGGTTGGGCAGGGTGCCGCTGATGCCCCGGTAGAGGGCCGCCGGCTGGGCGATCACGCCGTCGAGGTCGAGGTTCAGGCCGGCCGCCAGGCGTTCCAGTTCGGCCCGGTAGCCGCGCCGGGCGATGATCTGGAGGGCCTGGCAGGTCAGGCCCTTGCCGCGCTCACCGAAGGGGAAGCGGTGCTTGGCCTCGCGCCGTTCCTCCCGGGATTCGTGGAGGTGGGTGCGGGTGATCTCGCCGTTGACCACCCAGCGCACGGGAATGAGGTCGATCAGTTCCTGCTCGGTGCCCACCGGTTTCTCCTCGGCCCGTCGCAGGGCCCAGGCCATTTCGTGGTCGCCGATGTCATGGAGCAGGCCGTCGAAATCCGTGTCACCCGCCACCAGACGGCTGGATAGGCTGACTTCGGAACGGGAGAGGTAGACGGAGCGGGGGACGATCCCGGCGGAATCACAGACCCGACGGATGACCTCGGACACGACCTCGATCTGGCGGATCTCTTCCAGGGTGTCCCACACCACGTCGACCCGCTTGTAGGCCAGGGTCTGGTTGCCCAGGGCCTGGCCCATGCCCGCCACCAAACCCGTGACATGGCGACTGGAAATCAGGACCACCACCAGCAGGTTCTCGGACGGGAAGTCCTGATGCAGTTTGACGGTCGCGGGCATGGGCAGGGCTCAGCGGATCGTGTAATAGGGTTCGCGGAAGCGGACATTGACCAAGGCCAGGCGGGTCAGGTCGCCCTGACAGCGCAGGGTATGAACGAGGTTGGCGACCTTATCCTCAACGGAAACCCCGAAACGCTCCTCGGCCGGTGAGCCCCAAATGATCCGCCCACCATGCCGCGTGTGGAGGACGATGCCCCGGGCCATCGGCGCGGGGGCGGCCGCGGGGGTGGTTGCTCCGGGAAGGGTCGCCGACGACGGGACCACCGGAGCATCCATGATTTCACTGAGGACGATGTCCGTGATCAGGCCCCGCTCGATCTGCGGCTCCAGCAAGGACCACAGGCGGGTTGCTGAGGCCAGGGCCGCCGGGCCGCCAGTACGAATCGCCCGAACCACCGGCCGCTGGACCTCGGGCCGGGGCAGGATCCCGGGCAGGATCCGGCCCTCGCGATCGATCCACACCCGGGTGCCATCGTCCTGGACGCCTGGCAGAAAGGGCTGCCGCAACACCAGGGACACCTCCAGCACGCGACGCACGGCCTCAACCGAGCCGCGCACGGCCCGCCCATCCTTGCCGCGCCGGATCACCGACACGGGGCCCCGCTGATGGACCAGACGGATCTGGGGCACTTCGGCCACGGCATTCCAGGTTTTGAGATGCTCCGCCAATTGGTGCAGCACCCATTCATTGGGTTGGTTGAGTTGCTTCGAAAACGGAAACAGCCGCATCCAAGCCACCACCTGGGCCTCGGGAATCGATGGGCCTTCCTGGAAGCGGATGCTGATGGCGCTGAATCGTTGGGCCTTGGGGACCCACGAGAGGGAAGCCAAGCTGCCCATGATGACCAGCAATCCGACCACGATAGCGGCGATATTCCACGGCGTCCACGGACCCGTGGGGGCTGGCTTTACGCCGTCGAGGGCGCTGCGCGGCTGGAGCCCGGTGGAGGACGCCCGCTTGCGAGCGGCGGCGGCCAGCAGTTCGCGGCCTTGGCCGCCATCCTTGGCCGGGCCGCCATCACCCATGGGCACCCCCGGCCCGGGCGGCGGCGCGCCCGGCCAACAGGCTGCACAGGGCATCGAAACCAATACCAGCGGCGGCGGCGGCCTTGGGCGTCAGGCTGTGGTCGGTGAACCCGGGCAGGGTGTTGACCTCCAGCACCGCCAGGTCGCCGTCGGTGGTGCGCATCAAGTCTGCCCGGGCCACATCCCGGCACCCGCAGGCGCAGAAGGTAGCGACGGCCAGGGCCCCGATGCGCTCGGCCAGGGCGGGATCAGTCACGGGCTCGTAACGGGTGTCATCCTTGAGGTACTTGGCCTGGTAGTCGTAGACCCCGGCCGCGGGGATGACCTGGATCGGCGGCAGGGCCCGGGGGCCGGTGCCATCATCGAGGACCGCGCAGGTGTACTCGGGGCCCGGCAGACGCTCCTCGATCAGGTAGCGGCGGGGCCCGACCTCGGCCAGCAACTCCTCGACGGCCGGCAGGACGAAACTGGGGTTGGGGACCATCCGCAGACCGACGCTGCTGCCGTCATCCCGGGGCTTGAGGACCAGGGGCCCATGGTGAGGCAGTTTCAGATCACGGGTGGTGAAGGGCTTGCCAAGATCGACGGCGACACCCCAGGGCACCCGGATCCCAGCCTTGGCCAGGACCTCCTTGGTCCGCTCCTTGTCCATGCACAGGGCGCTGACGGCGGCATCGGAGCCGACGTAGGACTTGCCGAGGGCGTCGAGTTCCGCCTGGAGGGAACCGTCCTCGCCGTAGGTCCCGTGGACGATGTTGAAAACCACCGCCCCGGTCCGCAGTCGGGATGGTTCCAGCCGCCCGGGGAGGTCGATGACCTGCACATCGTGGCCGCTGCGCACCAGGGCGGCCGCGATAGCGGTCCCGGATTTCCGGGACACGGCGGCCTCGCGGCCGGGCCCGCCAAGGATGACATCGATCTTCAGAGTCCGGGGTCCGGGGTGCGGGGTCCGGGGTCCCGTGGATCCGATATCAGTGGGCTGAATCATGGATTGCATGACCTTTCGTAACTGACGCTCACCAGGCGGCCGGAGCTACAAGACCCCGGACCCCGGACCCC
>CAIUVD010000068.1 GCA_903902515.1 uncultured Planctomycetota bacterium
AGATCTTGTCGACTCAGACCAGACTGTCAACCAGGAGCTTTAACCCGGCCTTCATCTCGTCTCCATACTTGCCATCCGGCAAGCACCCCCGTTAGCGGGGCGCGGGATCATCAGGAATTTTGACCTTCGTCAACCCCCTCATCCGCGGCGTCAGGCTCTGCCCGACTCGTCGACACTCTTGCTTTTCAAGACCCCATTCTTGCTCAGGTTGGCCGCTTTTTGCAGCCTGCCCTTGCTTGGGGCGGCGCATCCTGGCCGCCTTCTCAATCCGTCAAGGGGGCATCCCCGGATGACGTGGGCGCCGTCCGTCCACGGGGCGGCTTGCCGTCGAAGCGGTCCTGAAAGGCCACCATATTAAACTGCGACAGCATGCCCCGCAGGATCTGGGCGTCATGATCCGACAAATGCTGCCGACCGAGGAACTTTCGAAACAAGGGACGAAACACCGAAGGTTCTGTACGCCGGAAATAGCCGAATCGGCCAAGCGTATCAAACCAGTAGGACTCCAGACGCTCAACCACGTCCCTGCTCGCCGCTGGTGGTAGCTCGGGATCCGGTGCCGGAACACTTGCCGTAGCAATGACATACAGCGTTATGGCCACAGCATTGGAGAGATTGTAACTGATGTTGTGGCCAAAAGTGTCGAGGTGAATCCACACCTGACAGGCGCGCAACTCCTGCTCCGTCAGGCCATCGGCCTCATTACCGAACACCAACGCATAGCGACTGACCGGACGGCGGGCCAACACTTCCGGAACCCGCTCTGCCCGCACATGGGAGCCCAATTCCGAGTTGCGAAAATCCCCACTGGTACCGATCACCAAGCCGCAATCAGCCGTCGCCTCTTCGATCGTGGCATAGACCGGGGCCGTTAACAAAAGGTCTTTGCTGTGGGTACTGAACATCCGGCTTTCCGGACAATTCACCTCACAAATGGGCGCTACCAGGCGGAGGTCCGTGACCCCGAGGTTGCCACAGAGTCGGGCAATCATGCCGAGATTCACCGGCCCCTGGGTTCGAACGAGCACCACACAGGCCCCCGTCAGTGCCGTCGATGGCGGCGGCGTCGCAGGACGATCCGTACGAGCACCAGGAGGAGGGTTTGCCATGCTTTTCTCAGAATATCTCGGAAAAAGTTAAGGCCGCGGCAGAACGCCGCGGCCTTGTGGTAGCACTGCTCGGACTTGAACCGAGGACCTATGGCTTATGAAGCCACCGCTCTAACCGCTGAGCTACAGTGCCATATCGTGCCATGCGGGGGCGGGATCCTGGTGAATCCGTCCTGGCAATCAAGCCCCGACCAACCCCCGAACCCGCGTGTAGACCTCCTGGATGACGTCCTGGGGTGTGCTGGTGCCCGCAGTGATGCCGACATGCTGCTTTCCGGTAAACCAGGCGGCATGCAGGTCATCAACGCGTTCGATGTGGTGGACCTCGATCCCACGATCACCGATCAACTCCGCTAACTTGCGGGTGTTCGCGCTGTTCAGGCCGCCAATTACAATGCCGAGGTCAATGTCTTCACTCAGGAGCGTCTGAATGGCCTGCTGCCGCTCCTTCACAGGCTGACAGATGGTGTCGATGAACCGCACCTCCTCGACCCCGGGATAGGCCTTAATGGCCTGCACCAGGGCCTGAACGAGCTCCAGACGATTGGTGGTCTGGGTAACGATGCCGATCCGCCGCTTACCGGCCAGACGATGCAGATCCTCCAGGTCGTGGATAACGATCGCCTCTTTGAGATTCCCGACCACGCCCCGGACCTCGACGTGGTTGTCCTCGCCGATGATGACGGGAAACCACCCCTCTCGCTCCAGGAATCTCGCCAGTTTATGGAGGCGGATCACCAAGGGACAGGTGGCATCATAGACGGTGAACCCCCGTTGCCGAAGGTCCGCTTTGGTGGCATCGCTGGCCCCATGGGCCGTGATCATTACCGCCTCGGTGGTAATGGTGTCGACCTGATCCCGCTCGATCACCCGCACACCGTTGGCCCGCAGGCGCTCCATGGTCTGGGGATTGTGGACCAACTGACCCACCACTGTCAGAGCCCCGAAAAATGCGGGATCGAGGGCCATGTCGATGGCATCCTGGACGCCAAAGCAGGTGCCCATGGCCTGGGCGAGGGTGATACGAACCGTCATGGGACCTCACAAAAAAGCCCTGGCTCCCCCAGTCAGGTGGAGACAGGGCCGAAGAATGCCTCCGCTCGTGCCGTATCCTTCGGCGTCCTCTGAACCCGGGGTTCAGAGTGGGATCCCGTCCAGGTGAGCAGGGCTCTTTGGAACTGGGACCCCGAGGTGTATGAAAGGCCAGGGGACTGCGGATGGACCTCGAACACAGCAGGGGCACGGGAGTTGTAGCCGGAATGTGGTCAGAGCCAAGGCCCGGATCCCGGCCATGACCGGCGCCCGGGAGGCCCATGCTGCCGCCATGTCCGGCTTCCTTCCGTGCCATTGGCTGGCCCAACGGCATCTGCAAACCCTCTGGCCCGCCCTGATGCGCAGGCCCACACCCCTCGCCGTGCGGTGGGAGGCATGGCCGACCCCGGACGGCGACGTTGTGGATTTGGCTTGGGCCGGACCTGCCACGGGACGAATCGCGATCGTGCTCCATGGCCTGGATGGAAATTTGGATAGTCATTACGCCCGCCCCCTGCTCCGGGCCCTGGTGGCCCGGGGATGGCAAGCCGTCCTCCTCCACGCCCGGGGAACTTCAGGTCATCCCAATCGTCTGGCCCGCAGCTATCACTCGGGCGACACCGGCGACATCGCCGCCCTGGCCGCTCACCTCGCCCCCCGGGGTGATCTGGCCGCTGTCGGTATCAGCGTCGGTGGCAACCAACTGCTCAAATGGATGGGCGAAGCTGGTCCCACCTGCCCCTTGGTGGCCGCGGCTGCCGCCGGCGTGCCCTACGACCTCGCCGCCTGTAACACCGCACTTTCCCATGGTTTTTCCAGAATCTATCAAAGTCATCTCGTGAAGGGATTGGTGCGGGCCTACCGAGCCAAGGCCCCACTGCTTGATGTCGCGGCGGAGGAATGGCGGCACTTCACCACCTTCCGCCGCCTCGATGCCCGGCTCACCGCGCCTCTGAACGGCTTTGCGTCGGTGGATGACTACTACGCCAAGGCCGCCAGTCGGCCGTGGATTTCCCGGATCACCGTCCCAACACACCTCATCCATGCGGATGATGATCCCTTTGTGCCCCTGGAGTCCCTGCCAACGGACCTGCCGTCCTGCGTCACCCTCGAGCGTCATCCCCATGGAGGCCATGTCGGCTTTGTCGCGGGCCCCTGGTGGCCGCGCCCGTGGCTGGAGGAACGTCTGGCCACCGTCCTGACCGCAGCCGCCGATTGCCCCCGCCGGGACAGCCCAAGATGTCAGGCTCCATGAAGCCCCTGCCCCTGCTCGACAAGATCCTGGCTCCGGCCGACCTGCGCCGCCTTTCGGCCGAGGAGTTGGCCCAATTGGCCGACGAGATGCGCCACCGCATCAAGGAAACCGTCAGTACCCACGGCGGCCACCTGGCATCGAACCTGGGCACCATCGAACTGACCCTGGCCCTGCACCGGGTCTTCGATTTCACCAGCGACCGCATTCTGTGGGACGTCGGCCACCAGGCCTACCCCCACAAATTACTCACCGGTCGGGCCATCAATTTTCACACCAACCGCCAGGAGGGTGGTCTGTCCGGGTTTCCGGACCCCCAGGAAAGTCCGTTCGATTTCGCCAAGGTTGGCCACAGCAGCACGGCCATTTCCACCGGGGTCGGCGTGGCGGAGGGTTACCGTCGTCAGGGGCACCGGCGCCATACGGTGGTCGTGGTCGGCGACGGAGCCATGACCGGCGGCATGTCGTTTGAGGGCCTCATCAACGCTGGCGAGCTGAAAAGCGACCTGCTGGTGGTCCTCAACGACAACGGCAATTTCATCGACCCCCCGACGGGCTCCCTCCATACCCACCTCGACCGCATCCGTACCGGCTCCCTGTTCACCTATTTGAACACCCGTTTCAAGGCCGCCCTCAAGGCACTGCCCCGAGGCCACGATCTGGAGCGCTTGGCGGATCACCTGGAATTGGCCGCCCACAAACTGATTAACCCCGGCTACATTTTCGAGGACCTGGGCTTCAGCTACTACGGCCCCGTGGATGGTCACGACCTGGAAGCCACCGAAGACGCCCTGCGCCGAATCTCCCGCCTCGGCCAAGCCGGTCCGATCCTCCTCCATGTCATCACTAAGAAGGGCGGCGGTTGGGATCCGGCCGTTAACGACCCCCTCAAGTTCCATGGGCCAAAGGGTTTCGACCTCGACACCGGGGCCTTCCACCCCAAAGCCCCGGCTGGCAAGACCTACTCCCAGGTATTTGCAGATGCCCTGACGGAATTGGCGCGAGAGGACGAGCGGGTGGTGGCTATCACCGCCGCCATGCCGTCCGGGACCGGCCTGCGGCAGTTTGGTCAGACCTTTCCCGACCGGATGTATGACGTTGGCATTTGCGAACAGCACAGTTTCGCCTTTGCCGAAGGCTTGGCCATTTCTGGGCTCCTGCCCGTGTTGGCCCACTATTCGACCTTCGCCCAGCGGGGTTTTGACCAGCTCTTCCAGGAAGTGGTAGTCCAGCGGGATCTCGGCGTGGTCATCACCTATGACCGGGCCGGCTTGGTGGGCGAGGACGGAGAGACCCACCACGGACTCTACGATATCAGTTGGTCCCGCTGCTTTCCCGGCCTGACCCTGCTGGCACCCAAGGATGGGCCCGAGTTGCGGGCGATGCTTCGATGGGCCCATGCCGAGCGCCAGAAGCCGGGGCGGCAGGCGGGCTACTGCATTCGTTACCCTCGGGATGAGGCCGTGGACCGGGGCTGGGCGACGCCGCCCATCGCCTTCGGCAAGGCCGAAGTCCTGCGCCGGGGTGATCCCGCCCGGGCTGGCGAGCAGCCCCTGATGATCTGGGCCTACGGCACCCTGGTCGACACTTGCTGGCGGGCCCTGGAGGCCCTTGGCGAGGAGGCCGCTGGAGTGACCCTGGTCAACGCCCGCTTTGCCAAACCCTTGGATTCCGCCCTGCTGGCGGAACTCGCGGCCAGCCACTCCCGAATCCTCACCGCCGAGGACCACGCCCTTCCCGGTGGATTCGGCAGCGTGGTGGCGGAAGCCGTGACCGATCTCGGGCTGGACCTCCGGCTGACCCGCCTGGGTGTCCGTGACGAACTGGTCCCCCATGCCAGTCGGGCCCGGCAGCTGGCGGACCACGGGCTCGATGTCGCTGGGGTCAGCGCCGCCATCCGGCGCCTGATCGCCCCGTCCGTCGGAAGCATCCCGTTCCGTCGGCAGATCGGATGAGTCGCGGCCTCTTACTGGTAGACGAGCGGCTCTTGGCAGAGGACCCCACGGCCCCGGCCCTGGCCGAGCGCCTGCGGCTGCGCTCCGCGCCTCTTGAGGCCCTGGCCGTTCCGCCCCACCACAAACCCCTGCTGGCCGCCCTGGCCCGCACCGGAGCAGATCCCGCCCAGACCTGGGCGGTGGTCCGGGATGCGGCCTGGATCCTGCCCGCAACCACCGCTGGCCTGGCCGGCGTGGTCCTGATCGGCACGGCGGCCCCCGCCGGGGATCATGGCGTGGTCGTGGCCCAGGCGGATTGCCTGGCCGACACCACCCGGGTCATGATTCCCCGGGCTGGCGGCTGCTGGCACGATCCGCGGTAGCACCGCTCTCAGCGGAAAAACACGAAGCCGACGATGACCAGGATGGGCAGCAGGATCGGCAGGGCGTAACGGGCGATATAGCCAAAGAAACCGGGCACCGCCACCACCGGCCGCCCCTGGGCGTCCTTGGTGTCCTCACAGATCGCCTTGACCATGAAGTTGGGCCCATTGCCGATATAGGTCATGGCACCAAAAAACACGCTGGCACAAGCACAGGCCGCCAGGTCGAGGGCAATCTTGGCATCAGTGCTGGCACCGATTTGGGCCACCGTCAGTCCCGTCACCCCTTCGATGCTGGCCAGGAAAGCGATGAAGGTCGGCGCATTGTCGAGAATGGCACTAAAGAGCCCCGTTCCGAAGTAAAAGGCCATGGGCGTCAAGGTGATGCCCATCAGATTCCCATCCACCGCATCGGCTCGGATCAGTTCCAGGGCCGGCAGCATGGTCAGGAAGATGCCAATAAACAGCAGGGCGACTTCCTTGAGGGGCGCCCAGGAAAATCCGTTGGCCGCCAGATTCTCGGCCGGACTGGTGCGCCAGGCGAAGATCCCGATGGCCGTCAACAGGAGTTCCCGCACGAAACTGAACGTCTCGCCACCCGCCAGGGCCCCGATGGTGAACCGCCAGCCCTGGGCGTCATGGCCCAGGCCCGGCACCCAGGCCACCCGGTTAGGGTCGACAAACACGCAACCGAGGGCGATGACCAGCAACAGCAGATTGCGGCCGCCCCGCAAGGAAACGGCCCCCCCGTGGCTAAGCGCCAACTCAGGCCCGTGGGGATTCCGGGCGTCGATAGCAAAGAAGGTCGCCGACAGCAGGCCCATGGCCAACAACCAGGGACCGAGGTTCAGCTCCAGGAAGCGAAAAAATTCAATCCCCCGGAGGTAGCCCAGCAACAGGGGCGGATCACCGATGGGCGTCAGGGCCCCGCCGACGTTGGAGACCATGAAAATAAAGAACACCACATGGTAGGGCCGTAAACGCCCCTGGTTGAGGCGCAAAAAAGGCCGGATCAGCAGCATCGAGGCCCCGGTGGTACCAATGATATTGGCCACACAGGCACCAAACACGAGAAGACCGGTGTTGGTCGTTGGCGTCCCACGCATGCCCAGCCCCACCACCACCCCGCCGCTACACAGGTAAAGGCAGCCGATCAGGCTGATGAATCCCGCATATTCAAAGCCGACGTGAATGAGACTCGCCGGCTTCCCGAGGGCCCCGAGGTAATAGGCCGCCACCGCCGCCCCCAGGCCGATGGCCACCACCGGGTACCAGCGATGCCACCAGTGGGCGGCCACCAGGGGCATGACGGCGATCAGCACCAGGAGGAGCGCGAAGGGCGCCACGGACCACAGGGCCGGAGTCGCCCCCTCTGCCCCCGGGGCCAGGGAGGACAACAAGATCAGAAGCAGGACGATGCGCATGGTCAGTGGACCATGGAAATCCGCCCTCCGTGACAAGTCCAAGATCTGTCCGGAAGGACCGCCTCGTTATTGCCCGATGTTCCGGATCTCCTAGCGTTGAATCACGATGGATCCCACAACCGCCTGTTGTCCGACCCCGCCCGCCCAGCCGCCGCCAGCGGTGACAGGACCGGCCTTTGAGGAGGACCTCGCCGCCCTGGCCAAGGCCCTCGGCCACCCGGCCCGGGTCCGCATCCTGCGACTGCTGGCGGAACGTCAGGGCTGCGTGTGCGGGACCATCGTCGATGAAATCGGCCTGGCCCAATCCACCGTGTCCCAGCACCTGGCCGTCCTCAAAGAGGCCGGGTTGGTTCAGGGCGAAGTCGATGGCCCCCGGGTCTGCTACTGCCTGAACCCCGCCACCCTACGGCGCTTCCGGATGCTGGTGGCGGCCCTTTGAGCCCTTGACATCTAAATCGTAATTTTACGATTTAGTCATGTCTTCGCCCCGCCTCAGTTTCCTTGACCGTTACCTGACCCTGTGGATCGGCCTGGCGATGGGCGCCGGTATCGTCCTTGGGCAGGTCGCCCCCCAGGTCGGCCAGGCCATCAACGGACTGGCGGTCGGCACCACGTCGATTCCCATCGCCCTCGGCCTGATCCTGATGATGTACCCGCCCCTGGCCAAGGTGCGCTTCGAGGAACTGCCCCGGGTCCTCAAGGACGTTCGCCTGCTGCGGCTGTCCCTGATCCAGAACTGGCTGATCGGCCCAGTCCTGATGTTCGCCCTGGCGGCGATTTTTCTCCACGACCAACCCGAGTTCTTCCACGGCCTGGTGCTGGTCGGCTTGGCCCGCTGCATCGCCATGGTCATCGTGTGGAACGACCTCGCCGACGGCGACCGCGAGTACTGCGCCGGCCTGGTGGCTTTTAATGCCCTGTTCCAGGTGCTGTTCTTCGCGGTCTACGCCTGGTTCTTCCTGCTGGTCGCCCCCCCGTGGTTCGGTCTGCCGGGGGTATCGGTCCAGGTCACCATCGGCGGCATCGCCCAGGCCGTGGCCATCTACCTCGGGATCCCCTTCGCCGCCGGCTACTTCACCCGCCGGATCCTGGTCGCCCGCCGGGGCCGCGATTGGTACGAACAGCGGTTCCTGCCGGCCATCAGCCCCATCACCCTGATCGCCCTGTTGGCGACCATCGTTGTCATGTTCAGCCTCCAGGGCGGGCGGATCATCGCCCAGCCGTGGGACGTGGCCCGCATCGCCGTGCCCCTGCTGCTGTACTTCGGGATCATGTTTCTGGTATCCTTCGCCCTCGCCAAGCGGGCCGGGGCCAATTACGCCAAGTCCGCCTCCCTGTCCTTCACCGCCGCCGGTAACAACTTCGAACTCGCCATTGCCGTCGCCCTGGCGACCTTCGGCCTGGCCCATGGCGCCGCCTTCGCCGCCGTCATCGGGCCCCTGGCAGAAGTCCCAGCCCTGATCGCCCTCGTCTCCGTGTCCCTGTGGCTCAAGCGCCGCTGGTGGCCCACCCCTGTTCACACCCCGTGAGATTCCCCATGAAGACCCGCATTCTGTTCCTGTGCACCGGCAACTCCTGCCGCAGCCACATGGCCGAGGCCTGGTGCCGGGCCCTCAAGTCTGAACATTACGAGGCCTATTCCGCCGGCACCATCGCCAAGGGCCTCAACCCGAAGATGGTCCAGGTGATGCGTGAAATCGGCCTCGATCCGACCCTCCACCAATCGTCCAAGACCCTCGCCAGTGTCCTCGCCGCTGGCGTCGAACTGGACGTGGTGGTCACGGTGTGCGGCCACGCCCACGAAACCTGCCCGGTGTTCCCCGGCGGGAAGACCCGGGTGGTCCACGTCGGCTTTGAGGATCCCCCGGAACTGGAGAAGACTGCCGCCTCCCCCGAGGAGGCCCTCGGCCACTACCGCCGGGTCCGCGACCAGATCCGCGACTACATCCTGACCCTTCCCGGGAGCCTGGCATGAGCGACATCCGCACGACCGTCCGCGAACAATACGGCGCCATGGCCCGGGCCGGAGTTCCCGGCAAGGCCGGGCGCTGCGGTGACCCGGCTACCAGCGGCTGCTGCGCCCCGGCCGCCGACCCGGACGCCCTCGCTGGGGCCATCGGCTATGATGCCGCCGACCTCGCCCGGATCCTGCCGGAGGGCGCCAACCTCGGCCTATCCTGCGGCAACCCGGGGGCCATCGCCGCCCTCCAGCCCGGCGAGGTCGTCCTCGACCTCGGCAGCGGGGCAGGCTTCGACGCCTTCCTGTGTGGGCCCAAGGTCGGCCCCACGGGCCGGGTGATCGGGGTCGACATGACGGCCGACATGCTGGCCCGGGCCCGGACCAACCTTGCGGGCTACACGGCGCGCACCGGCCTAGCCAATGTCGAGTTTCGCCTCGGCGAGATCGAGCACCTGCCAATCCCAGACGCCAGTATCGACGTGGTGATCTCCAACTGCGTCCTCAACCTATCCCCCGACAAGGCCCAGGTGTGGCGGGAAATCGGCCGGGTCCTCAAGCCCGGGGGCCGGGTCGCCATCAGCGACATGATCCTCCTCCAATCCCTGCCGCCGGGCGTGCAGCAGGCGGTCGAAAACTGGGTCGGGTGCATCGCCGGAGCACCCCTGGCCCATGACGTGCGGGAATGGATGCGGGCCGCCGGGCTGTCACGGATCGCCCTCACGCCCAAGCCGGCCTACGTCGCCACCCTTACGGCCGGCGGCGACCCCCTCTACCAGCAGGTCCAGGCTGGGCTTCCGGCGGGCCAGAACCCCGGTGATTTCATCACCAGCATGGACCTGAGCGCCCGCAAGGCCGCCGCCTGCGCCCCGGCCACCGGCTGTTGCTGACGGGTGGCATCGGCGACCCCGGCGGACAGCCTGGGTCGCCATGCTCCGTCGTGAAATGCTCCTCATCCTGGTCACGGTCCTTGGTTGCCTGCTGTTGCTGACGGCCTGCCAGGGGGCGCTCATTTATCCGTCACCCCGCTATTCCCGGGAGGCCATCGACCGCCTCCCACCGGGCGTGACCCGCCTGGAATTCACGACCGACCAGGGACGGCAGCACGCCTACCTGCTGACCCGCCCGGGGCCGGTCAGCAGGTGGTGGGTCGTATTCGGCGGCAATGGCATGACCGCCCTCGACTGGGTGAGCATTCTGGGCCAAGCGCCGGACCTAGAGGCCGGCTTCCTGTTGATCGATTACCCCGGCTACGGCGATAATGAAGGGTCCTGTACCCCCGGTCGCATCCTGCGGGCCAGCGAAGGCGCGGTGGCGGCCCTGGCCACGAAGCTGAAGACCACTCCGGAGGTTCTAGGCCCGCGACTCAACCTCCTGGGCCACAGTTTGGGCGCGGCGGCCGCCCTCCAGTACGCAGCAGCCCACCCCTGCGAACGCATCGTTTTATCAGCGCCCTTCACCAGCCTCGTGGACATGGGGCACCGCGCCCTGTTCTGGCCCTGCGGCCAGTTGGTGTGGCATCGGTTCGATAACCGCGACCGTCTGGATGACATCGCACGCCAGGATCCCCGCCCCCGGGTGCTGATCCTCCATGGCACCACCGACCGGGTCATCCCGGTGGCCATGGGCCAGGCTCTGGCCGCCGCGCACCCAACAATGGTGTCGATCAAAACCATTCCGGGCGCCGACCACCAGAACATCCTCAACTATGTGGTGGGCGCGATCCAGCCGTGAGGCGTGCTGCGGCTTAGGCCTTCACGCCGATCGGGAAGACCGTCAGGCCGTACTGCTTGACCCGTTGGTCGTCATACTGGTTGCGGCCGTCAAAGATGACCTTGGCCTTCAACTGCTGGGCCAGCCGCGCAAAGTCCGGGCGACGGTAGGGACGCCACTCGGTCATCAGGCACAGGATGTCCGCACCTTCGGTGGCCTGCTCCGGTTCGTCGTGGTAGGTCAGGCGCGGGAGGTTACCGAGGGCCTTCTGCGCTTCGTGAATGGCCTTGGGGTCGTTGGCCCGCACGGTGGCCCCGGCGGCGATCAGGTCGCGAATCAGTTCCAGGGCAGGGGCCTCGCGCACATCGTCAGTATTGGGCTTGAAGGCCAGGCCCCACACCGCAACGGTCAGGGACGACAGGGGCCGGTTGTTGAGATCGCACCAGGCGGCCAGCTTGCGCTGGATAACGGACTTCTGCTGCTGGTTGATGCGGTCCACCACGTCGATCAGTTCGGCGTGGTAGCCGTGAACTTCGGCGGTCCGCACCAGGGCCCGCACATCCTTGGGAAAGCACGAGCCGCCGTAGCCGACGCCGGGATGGAGGAACTGCATGCCGATGCGGGCGTCGGCACCCACACCCTGACGGACCTGGCGGACATCGGCGCCGACTTTTTCGCAGATGTTGGCGATTTCGTTAATGAACGAAATCTTGGTCGCCAGCATGGCGTTGGCCGCGTACTTGGTCATCTCCGCCGAACGGATGTCCATCGTGTAGATACGCAGACCATTGCGGATAAACGGAGCATAGAGATCCCGCAGGATGGTCTCAGCCCGCAGGCTGGGGACGCCAACCACCACCCGGTCCGGCTTCATGAAGTCATCGACCGCCGAACCTTCCTTGAGGAACTCCGGATTTGAGGCGACGTCGAAGGGGATGTCAGCCCCGCGCTTGGCGAGTTCGTCCGAGACCCAGGCCCGGACCTTG
>CAIUVD010000069.1 GCA_903902515.1 uncultured Planctomycetota bacterium
CCTCTCCCTAAAACAGGATCGCTGGAGTTGTTTGGCATCGCGTCACGATCCCGACCCCACGGAAACCGTGGGCTCATCAGCGGCTTCCCCCCTCTCTCCTCTCCCCTCTCCCCTCTCCCTAAAAAAATCATGCTCGCCGTCGCCAGTCTTACGATGAATTTCGGACAGAAGATCCTGTTCGAGAACGTGAACATCAAGTTCACCGCCGGCAATTGCTACGGCCTGATCGGCGCCAACGGCACGGGGAAATCGACCTTCCTCAAGATTCTGACCCGGGAATTGGAGGCCACGACCGGCCAGATCATTGTTGAGCCCGGGAAGCGCATGGGCTGGCTGCGCCAGGACATTAGCGGCCACGACCATCGCCGGGTCCTCGACGTGGTGCTGATGGGCCACGCCGACCTGTGGAAGATCGTCGAGGAGAAAGAGCTCCTCTCCTCCAAGGCCGATTTCACCGATGCCGACGGCGCCCGCCTCGGCGACCTCGAAGAGAAGTTCGCCGAGATGGACGGCTGGAGCCAGGAATCCAACGCTGCCGAAGTCCTGACCGACCTCGGCGTCGAGCCGGGCCTCCATGAGAAAACCATGGGCGAGCTGAATCAGGCGACCAAGGTCCGCGTCCTGTTGGCCCAGGCGGTGTTCTCCAAGCCCGACATCCTCCTCCTCGACGAGCCGACCAACAACCTCGACATCCCGGCCATGGTGTGGCTGGAGAACTACCTCGCCAACTACGAGGGCCTGGTTATCGTTGTTAGCCACGACCGTCACTTCTTGAACCGGGTCTGTACCCACACCTGCGACGTGGACTACCGCACCGTCCGCATTTTTTCGGGTCCGTACGACGTCTATCAGGCCCAGGAGCAGTTGGCCCGGGCCCATCGCAGCAAGGAGTCCGGCCGCGTCGAACGCCAGGTCGAAAAACTCAAGAAGTTCGTCGAACGTTTCAAGTCCAACGCTGCCCGTTCCAAGCAGGCCACCAGCCGCGTCAAGCTCATCAACGAGTTGTCCGGCCAGAAGGTCCTGCCCTCCAGCCGTGTCTCGCCGCGCCTCTACTTCCGGGTCGCCAAGCCCAGCGGTCAGGACATCGTCAATCTCGAAAACGTCACCGTCCGCTACGAAGGTGGCGACCGCGACATCATCAAGAACTTCAGCGCCCGCATCGACCGGGGCGACCGGGTCGCCATCGTCGGCCGGAACGGCGTCGGTAAGACCACCCTGGTCCGGACCATTCTCGGGGAGATCGCCCCGGTGAAGGGCAAGATCACCTGGTCCAACACCACCAATCGCGCCTACTTCCCCCAGGAGGGCGGCACGCTCTTTGAGGGCAAAAAGGACCTATCCATCTACGACTGGATTCGTCAGTACACCGAGAACCAGGATATCAACGCCATCCGGGCCATGCTCGGTCGGATGCTGTTTAGTGGCGACGATGTGAAGAAGGCGGTCGGCGTCCTCTCGGGTGGCGAGCGCGTCCGCTGCTGTCTGTCGATGGTGATGCTCGCCGAAGCCAACACCCTGGTTCTCGACGAGCCCACGGGCCACCTCGACATGGAGTCCATTGAGGCCCTCCAGGAAGCCCTCGAAGAGTTCACCGGCACCCTGATCGTCATCAGTCACGACCGCGAATTCATCGACCAAGTGGCCAATCGGGTCATCGTTATGGACGACTTTAAGCCCGGCGAGGCGACGCCCATCACCGACTGGAAGGGTGATTACCTCGGGTATCGAAGCACGAGGGGCCTCGAATAGGGTTCAGATTAGGGTTCTCTGTGCGTCAAACACGGAGACGGCTCACGCCCCAAGTCTGAGTGTCCCACATTGCGAGGCAGGCCGGGTTCGCAACGATGTGACAGCTTTCCTGCGCGTAGCGGCAGTGCCGCCCATGGAGTCGCCATGTTTCGTGTTCCCTTTGATCGTCTTCCCGCCCGCATACTGCTGGCCCTGTTCGGTGCCCTGCCGATGGCAGCGGCCGCGGACAAGGTCGAAGTGACGGTGATCAATCCGGTGGCCCGTGAGTCCTCCCCGACCACGGAGCGGGGTGAATTCCGTTTTACCCGTTCAGGAAGTGCCGGATCCCTCTCTGTCTATGTGCAGGTCAGGGGCGGTGCTGCTGTCACCACCGACTACGTTTTCCAGGGCGCTGCGACAGGGGCGACAGCCATCACGACCGGTGACGGGAGGTCCATTGCCTCGGGTTTCGTGGTGACCTTCCCTGAGGGTGTGACGCAGCAGACCGTGCTGGTGCAGGCGGTTCCTGATGCGCCGGTGGTTCCCCCTGAGCTCGGGGAGTCGGTGGTCGTTGAAATTGTCCCGGACTCCAGCTACGTCACCGGTTCGCTTCAGGCGGCACAGGTCACCATCGCAGACGGCAACGTTCGTCTGGATCTCCGAGTGCAGAATTCCACGGCGGAGGAACTTCTTGCCTTGGAATCCCCGGTCGTCGGGGATCGGAGTACGGATGGCAGTTTCCGGCTGAATTTTATTGATCCCGACGCAAAGTTTGCCTCGCGCTTCGTTGGTCTGTCCGTTAACGACCTTGCGCCAGGCGGAGTGTTTCCGAGTGGCGCCAAGCTTGGCATCACCACGGTTGATAATGACAGTCAATTGTTTGTGACGGGTGGCGACTACGGGTTTTATTATGCTGCCGGTATCATGCCCACGGTTGGGCTGCCCACCACCCGTGCCCATGCTCTGGTCCAGAATCCCTTTGCTTGGAGAACCATTGCTGACAGCGAGTACGGGGTAGCCAGTGGTGGTGGCTTCGACGGCTATAAGCAACTTCCTGGCATGGATGGACAGCTGAAGATTCAGGTCAAGGGCGGGACCAAGCCCGATGACTATACACCTGGCACCTACACCCTGGTGTACCGGGGGCAAACCTATACTTACACGCCAGCGGCGGATCCTGACGACGGTGAGTTCGCCCTCGTGGTCGAGGATGGTAAGGACTACCTATTGATCGATCAGCGGCCTACGGCGAATACTTTCACCGTCAGCATCAGGTTTACGGACAGTTTCAAGACGTCTTGGGTAACCAAACCAACCACCACCGGTACCCCGCCGGTTACTACTCCAGGCAAGAATCAGGACACCACCTGGCAGGTTGCTGAGACGGTGATCTATGACAGGACAGCCAGTGTAACGGCGGTTAGCATCGATAACACTAGGCCCGTGCCTCGTGTTGGAGATGTCTTTCAATTTAGTCATGCTCGTGGGGTGACCAGAGAGCAGGTGTACCGGGTGACTGGCCTCGAGGGCGGAAAGGTTTTCTTTTTCCCGGCCTTGAATGATACCATCTCGACCACTGACGGGGCTGTGTACTTAGTGACGAACTTTGTGGCCAATTTCCGGGATACCGTTTCCGCTGTCGGTTCGGGTCGGATGGCGATCCATTTCCCTCCCATGCCGACGGCCCCATCCCCACGTTATCCCACGAGCCAGGACCGCGTCCTCACCGACTATATCCTGATGCAGATGATCGTGATTGATGATTCAGCCATCGAAGGTGCTGAATTGTCCACGCTGACCCTCGAAACGTCTCCCGATTATGACACGCTCTCCCCCTTGGAGGCCCAGGTGGTGATTGAGGATGACGACATCACGGCGTCCGTGGCGAAGACGTCCGATTCGTCCGATGCGGGCGAGCCGGATATTACCGGTACCTTTACCATCACGCTTTCCAGGCCGTTTGACCGTCCCGTGAACGTCGGATTCCGTATGTCGGGCCCTGCGTCCTTTGCCGGCGCGTCGGTGGACTATTCCGTCCAGGGTCTTGATCTGACAACGGGGATTGGGTCCGTATCGATTCCCGCCGGGCAGAAAACGGCCTTGGTTCGTATCATCCCAGTGAGCGATGTCCTGACTGAGGGTGCTGAGAATGTTGTTTTAACGCTTCTGCCATCTCCAGAATACATTCTTGCCGGAACTGACGGCGGGAGTGATAACGCAACGGCGGCAACCCTGTCGATTTACGACCAGATCGGCACGGTTTCCGTGGTTGCTACGGTGCCGACCGCTCAGGAATCCGCGATTACGTCTTCCCAGGGAATTTTTACGGTCAGCCTGGCCCGGACCTCCACCACGGCGACCCTGGTGCCATTCCAGATCTCCGGAGGAACGTCCCTCACCAACAACGATTTTCAGTTGACCTTCCCGACGGGCGTATCCGGAACCTACAACGCCGAGACCCGTACGGGAACGATTACCTTTTCGGCTTCGGCGACGGCAACCGAGACGCAGTCGGCGCGGGTAGAGATTCGGCCCGGTGATGACCTGGAAGTCGAAGCTGATGAGGGCGTAACGCTGACCCTCCAGACCCAACCGGGGCTTACCATCTCGACCTTGGCTGTTTCCGCCCAGGTGACCATTCTGGATGATGAACCGACGCTGCGTATTGACGCCCTCAGCCCAGCGACCGAACCCACCGCGGCCGGGGCAACGGCGCCGGTCCTGGGTCGGTTCCGGATCCAGTACGCTGGTGTGTCCGTTGGCCGTGAAGTTGCGGTTGCCTATACGGTCGGTGGATTCGATATGGCCCAATCGGGCGTGGATTACACTCCCCTTTCTGGTGTTGCCACTATCTCCAGTTCGGCGACCTTTGTCGATGTGTTGGTCACCCCGGTGTTCGATCGGGTGCGGGACCCCAACGAGACGGTTACGCTCACCATTACCGCGAGTACGAGTTACCGGATTGACATGACTGCGAATACGGCCCGTCTCCTGATCCGTGAGGCGAGTACGTCTGCTGACGGTGGTGACGCCTTAGAATTTGCCTTGCTCAGCCTGACGGTGGACCCGAAGCGCAACGCATTTGCCCGGGTCCAGGTCAACCGCCTGACGATTAACGGTAACCTCAAGACCCTTTACGGTGCTACTGTAGGAGGTGGAACTGCCGCTTCTGGTACCAATTTTACCGAAATGTTTGGCGAGTTAAATTGGCCGGACCAGGATTCGACACCGCGATTCATCAATATCCCAGTCTTTGCCGCCAGCGATACGGACAAGACCTTCGTGGTTGATTTGAATAGTATGCAAACTTCGCGAGCCTTGGGTGAGACCGCCGTAACCAACACGGTCCCGGGTGGTAGATATCAAATCACAATCACCATCCTCGGCACGGCCACGGATGGTGGGGATGACGGTAGCTTGACTCCCATCACTCCGGAAACCAAGGCAGCGACTGGTTGTGGCGCTGGAGGTGGCATCGGTCTCTTGCTGGCTCTTTCTGGTCTGATTTTCGTCCAACGTCCCCGGCGTTTCCTCCGTTGAAGGTTCTGAACATGCCCCGTATTCCCGTTGCATGGGTCGTCGCCACGATGGTGGCTACCGCGTTTACCGGCTGCACCAACGCAGATGGTCAGTCGCTGAATCCCAATGAGGTTGAGCGTTTTGAGGCGCCTGCCGCCCGTTCGTCGGAGCTGACGATCAAGGTTAATCGCTATCGCGATCAGACCTTTGCGGCGGCTGCCGACGGACGAACCAGCCGTGTTGTCCACAGCGATGTGCTGTACACCGCTTCCTATCGTCACGCGGCTTGGCTGAATACGGCCAATTCGGCAGATTATTCGTTGAATAGTGCCTTTGGTGAGGAGGGCGAAGTCTTTTTGCCGGACATGGAATACGCCGACCTGAATATCGAAGAACGGGTCACCGGTACGACGACAACGGGTACGACCCCCATTTTCCCTGTTTTCTTCACGGCTCCGACCCTTTATGGGCGCGTAAGTCGGGTGGTCGGGGGTCGGGAATTCCTGACGGGGCTCACGGCCCGGGACCTTCTGGAAACCTACGCCATCAGCGGTGATGTGCCACGCGAGGAGTCGGGATCTGGAACATCGGCATTTCGTGGTTTCGATCCGAGCACAGGCCTCGACGCCATTGATAGCCTTTGGTACAGCCGCATTGGTCGCCTTGCTTTGATGCGTGCGGACACGCGTTACATCGGTTTTGCCACTCCAACGGACGGGGGAATCCAACCGCCTTATCCGATCCTGGAAGGTCGCTTCGCGGGTGTCATGACGACCGCGGGAAGTGGAACACGGGTGAATCGCTTGGGCATTTGGCCAAACAATGGCAACACGGATGTGGTTCCCTATGGCCTTGATACCGGCTCAGAACTGGGTGGCGTGGGTACCGATGAAAATGATGAGGAAAATCAGGCCGTTCAGTACAGTGGCCCCCCCATCCATGTGACGTTGCCCACGGCGGATCCGATCCTCTACAACCAGAATGATGCTCAACCCACGCTGGTGGTGAAATTCAAGAAGATGGAAGTGGACCCCGTCACCGCCCGTCCGCAGCAGTCACCGGGGCCTTTCCTACGAAAGACCTATAACGTCACGCTTGCCATTGAATCGGAGCTGTCGTTTTTCTTCGTTCCGGCCCTAGATAACGAAGATCCTGCGTTTTCGTATACCCCGACATCCACAACGATGACATTCGTGCCTCCGTACACCATGCGCGGAAACGAACTATTCATCGTGCCTACAGAACCCTTGGAGCCCAATAGCTGGTATGAGGTCGGTGTGCGTCTCCAAAGTGCCTCCTATGTCCTACAAGACACCACGGATCCGACCAATAACCCGGTTAAGCTCTACACGTGGCAGTTTAAGACCAACAATAAGGCGGCCCCCCCTTACCGCTTCTGAGGTCTCATGGGTCGGCGTCGTTGGATCATCCTGGCCATCCTCCTGGGTATCGGCCTCCCGCTTGGGATCCTCTCGCAGAGATTCAGCGGGAGTGCCTCATGGGCTCCTAAGAACTCTGAGCCAATAGGGAGTAGTGAAAGCAATTCGGAGATCAATCAGGCGGAACCGAGTCGAATGCCGTCCGCCAGCGTGGGTTCAACGGGGCGGGCGGGCACGACGACCCCATCGGTCGTGGTGACTCGTCATGGCCTATCGTCTGCGCATGGGATTCCTGACCGCCCCATGCGACGGGTCGTGACCCCTGACCAAGCCCCCGGTTTGCCACGGTCACCGGATCATCGGGATCGACTTCAGCGTGGATTACCCGACGAGCCCACCTACCAAGTGCAACATGTGATCGGAGATGGTCCCCGGGTCATTATTCCGTCCGGGGATCCCACGAGCGGATTCATGCTGGATCCTCAGGAATCCCACGGCCGGGTAGAGATTACCCTGTGGCCGGATGCCCCTGAGTGTGTCTTGCATCTTCCGACCCTGGGCCAGGGGATGCTGCGGATCAACGGCATTGAGGCGGTGCCTGGGCAAGATTATCCGGTGACCCAGGGGATGGTGTTGGAAGCCCTGAGGCCCGTCGCCATCAATATCCGCCCGGCAAAGCCCCTGACACCCCCTGGAAATGGTTCCGGCTGACCGGACAGGCCCCTCACGCTAGGTGGGGGCCACCGAGGGGCATGCATAGGTTAACCTTCCCATTTGCGAGGTGACGGGTGGAGATAACCCCCAGAGCCACGCCTACGTTGTATAGGCCGTCTCGGTGAGAGGTGATCTGTTGGGTCATGCAAAGGATGGTGGCCAAGGCCCCGGGGCGATCAGCGCGCGAAGGATCGCACCACCACCGCCACCGTGAAAGTCGACCGACCGCGTTGGATGACCACCGGCACGGCCGTGCCCGGGGTCACCTTGACCAGGGCCCGGGCAACGGCGGCTCGGCTGGTGGCCGGGCGGCCAGCGACTTGGGCCAGCACATCCCCGGGCAGGAGTCCCGCGTCGGCCGCACCGGTGCCGGGGACGACGGCGACGATATTGAGGCCATCGGCTTCCTCCTGCAGTTGCACGCCCAGGCCAAGAACCGGCAGGCGGTCCCGGGATTTTCCCGCCACCAGGGCTGGGAGGGCGGCGGCAATGGTGGGGCCGTCCACCGCCAGGGTCACTCCGCTGTTGATGAGCCACGGCTGCTCCGGCCCCAGGTGGACGATCAATCCGGCCACGGACCCGTCCCGGTCCGTCACCACGCCCCCCAGGCTGCCAAAATTGGCCCGGGCATCGACCTGGAGGAACCCGACATCCGACTGGGCCAGGCGCCGGTCCACGGCGCTGACCACCCCGACCGTGCGGGTGCCTGCGGTGCCCAGCACCGCCACGGGATCCCCGAGGGTCAGGGGCGCAGCCCGGCCGGTGAAGGCCGGGCCCTCCCAGCCTGGGCCCTGTAACAGGGCGAGGTCGAGGGGCAGATCCACCGCTCGTACGGTCACGGGCATTTGCTGGCCATCGGCCCGGGTGACGATCCCCCCCACTGCCCCGCCGTGGAGGTTGCCGGCGGCGGTCAGGAGCAGGCCGCTTTTGGCGTTGAGGACCAGGGCCGGGACCGGCTGATCGGTACGGCCGACTTGCTGGCTATGCCAATAGAGGTCCCACTGCTGTTGGAGCCGATCACGTTCATAGGGTGGCCCCTGATCGACCGTTCGCTCCGGGCGTGGCAGGTTGGCCGGTGGGGCCTGGGGCCGCTGGAAGGCCACCGTTGCCAGCCAGGGTGGTTGATCGGTCGGGGTGGCCGGAGTGGGGCCCGGGCGCCCCAGTTCCGCTGCGACCACCCGCCACGGCACCACGCATCCCAACCGTCGTTCCCGGGCTACGGCCAACGTCACCAGGGCCACGAGGTGCCCGGTATCATCGACCACCGCCCCGCCCTGCAGGCCGTCATTGATGGCGGCATCAACCTCCCACACCGGTCCCTGCCAGGTACTGATCACCTGGCCTCCGCGTCCCCGCACGGGCCCGCCGGGCAGGATGTAGGCCCCGCTGACCACGCCCCGGCTTCGAGCCGGCCGTCCATCGAGGGCGATAGCCCCAGCGGCATTGCCGACGGTCCAGACGGTGGCGCCCAGGGCCGGTTCTCGGGGGGCCATGGCCAGGGCCGGGAGGTCTGCGGGCACTTCCAGTACGGCGATGCCCGAAGCGCCACGCCGTACCAGGCGTCCCTCGACGGTCCCGCCCCTAAACCGCTGCAACCGCCACGGCCCCTCACCCGTGGGCAGGGCTTCGGTCAAGGTCACGGCCAGTCCCGGACCGACCACCACCGCCGTCCCTCCGGGCACGGATTCATCACCCGGAAATGCGAGCAGGGTTGCCTCGGGAATTTCCAGAGCCATCAGGCCCGTTAGGGCCGATAGACCGATCAGGAAGGCAGAGAGGGGCGGCACGGGATCCAGCATGCCGGGGCCTTGCCGGGGCGGAACCCCGGCTCGATCCATCGTCTCGGACGATGAATGGAGGAAGGGAATCCGTCATCGGACGAACCGCCAGCTGCTACGATGGGCCGTAGGAGGTTCATCATGATCGATGCTCCCCTTGCCTTTCCACCCATGATTCCGACCCAACGGGTGCCCCAGGTCCTTCCGGCCTTCGCTGCCCGGGCTTCGGGGGCCGATGAGGCCTACGAGGACGAACGACGTCTGCTGCGCCGCTGGCAGGACCGGGTCGAAATCAGTCGCGAAGCCTACCGTCTCCTCGATTCCGAAAGGACGACACCATGAAATGCCCCGTCTGCCCCTCCAGCACCCTGGTTATGACCCAACGGGATGGTGTTGAGATCGACTACTGCCCAACCTGTCGCGGGGTGTGGCTCGATCGCGGTGAACTGGATAAGATTCTTGAACGGGCCGTGAAAACTCCGCCCTCGGCAGCTTTGGAGTCCCGTCACCACGACTCCTCGGGCTATCATCGCAATCCATCGGCCTCGGGCCAACGCCGGAAGGGCTGGCTTTCCGAACTCTTTGACTGACCTTTCAGACCAAGGTCACGGTCACTGGGCAGTGGTCGCTGCCCATGATCATCGGGCTGATGGTGGTCTCGGTGACCCGGTCGACCAGGTCTGGGGTCACGGTGCCGTAGTCGATGCGCCACCCGATGTTGCGCTGGCGGGCGCCGCCCCGGGCCGTCCACCAGGAGTAGGCGTCCCGCAGGTCCGGATTGCGCTCACGGAAGACATCGTGATAGCCGAGGGACAGCCAGCGGTCGAACCACGCCCGTTCGGCCGGCAGGTAGCCGGGGTTATCTTCATTGTCGTCGGGCCGGGCGAGGTCGATGGGCTGGTGGGCGATGTTGTAGTCGCCCATCAGCAGCACGCTGTGGCCTTTGGCTCGCCAGGCCGCGCAGACCCGTTCGATGGCCTCGCAGAAACCCAGTTTGTAGGCGATGCGCTTGCCGAGTTCTTGGCTATTGGGGAAGTACGCCGACAGCACCACCAGGGTCCCGAAGCGGGCGGCGATCAGCCGGCCCTCGACATCGAACTGGGGGTCGCCGGTGCCCTCCACCACCTCATCGGGTTTGACACGGGATACGATGGCGACCGAGGAATACCCCGGCTTCTCGGCGGAGTGCCAGTACCCGTGCCAGCCGTCGGGCTGGAGCAGTTCCGGAATCTGGGCCGGTTGGGCCTTGGTCTCTTGGAGACACAACACATCGACCCCGGGCAGGATATCCCAGGGCAGGCAGTTCTTGCGGGCCACGGCGCGGATGCCGTTGACGTTCCAGGAGGTGCAGCGCATGGCTCCGGAGGGTAGACCCTTCGCCCTTGGATCCAGACGGAGGGTCTGCCCGACCCCTTGGCCAACTATGCCCGAGATCTTCACCCGGCCTTCGCAAGTCGACGGAGAGTGGGACCTATGTTCACCCGTGGCCTCATCCTCGCCGTGCGCTGCGGCGCCCTCGGTGATCTAGTCCAATTTTCTGCCGTGGTGGCCGCCCTGGCGGACCACCACGACCAGCCCATCGACCTCCTCACGGGGGGTGGAGCCGGAGCCGACCTCCTGGCGGACATGCCCGAGGTGGGTCGCGCCTTTACCGTGCGCCATCGTCGCCGGCCCGCGTGGCTGGCCCCGGACCTCGTAGACCTAGGTCGCACCCTGGCGGCCCGACGCTACGCCCACGTCTACCTCGTGGACCGCGTGCCCGTGGTGGAAGATCTGTTGGCGTCCCGGGGGGCCCGCCTGCACCGCCTGGGCTTGCCCGAGGAAGTGCCCCACGCCCTGGATGGGTACGCCGCCGTCCTCGGTCAGCACGGCATCGCCGTACCAGCCCAGGTCCTGCCTCGCCTGCCCCGGCGTGAGGCCGACCGTCACGCAGCCCATGCTCTGTTGGCGGCCCGGAACCTGGGCAACCGATCGGTGATCGTGGTGCAGATGGGCAACTCCCGCTCCCTGCACCCTTTCGCGGCCTTGCGCCCGGAGCGCAACCTCAAGGCGTGGCCCGAGGACGCCTGGCTCGCCTGCCTCCGCGCCCTCGGCGAGCTGCATCCTGAAGCGGCGTTCGTGCTGGCCGGGGCTCCCGCTGAATGGGCGGCCAACGAGCGAGTCCTGCGGCAGATGCCCGCCGCCCTCCAAGCCCGCACCACCAATCTGGCCCGGGACCTGCCCATTCGCACCTTGTCAGGGCTGCTGACCGACGCCTTCGGTTGTCTCTCCGTGGACACGGGCCCGGCCCACCTGGCGGCGGCCCTCGGTTGTCCCCTCACGGTCCTGTTCGGCCCGGCGGATCCGGCCCAGATGGCACCCCGGGGGCCATCGCCCGTGCGCGTTGTGGCCAGCGGTATCGGCTGCAGCCCGTGTTACGGCACCGCCCGTCGCGATGCCTGCCGCAATAACCTCTGCATGGGGCAGATTGGCGTCCATCAGGTCATCGCCGCCTGGCAGTCCCTGCACCACGAACCCCGCGCGGTGGCGTGACCGTTTGCGAACCGGAGCCACGTTGGTCATGGGCCATGTGGCTGAGGTGGCAACGGCGTTATCGGGATCACAACCCGCCGGCCCGCAGCACGTGGCGGTCTATCGGTAAATGATTGTCCGTCAGGCGTAGGACCGCGGTCGTGGGATCCGCCGCCGCCGGGGCCAGGGCCCGACGGATGGCCGTGGCATCGCCGAGGACCTCCGGCCAGACCTCGCCTAGGTCCTCGGGGGCAAAGGTCCCGCAGCGGCCCTGGAGGCTGCGCAGGGGTGCCGCGGGCAGGGCCAGGTCGCCCGCATGGAGGAGCACCACGCGCGCCGCGCAGGGTAGGGATACCGGGTGGGCCAGGTCGCGGGGGGTGACGCCGCAGACCACGCCGTGCAGCACCGTGGGTTCGCGGAAGGCGGACAGGCTGTGGAGCACGATCTGCAGGTGCTCGGATCCGCCGCGGTCGTCGGTGGCGCGGACGAACAGGGATTCACCAAAGGTTTCGCAGGTCCCGGGGTAGCGCATTTGCAGCACGCCCCGATCGTGGACCTGCACCAGCACGTGGTCGCCGTGGAAGCGAACCAGGAAGCGGGCCACGCCGCCGTCGTCGCGGAAGGTCCGGCAATAGCCGATCCACCACCCATCGTGGAAACCTTCGCCGCGCACGGCCGGGGCCTGTCGCAGGCGTTCGCGCACCGGGGCCGGGGCGCGATCCACCAGGGCCAGATCGCGCCAGCGGGCGGCCTCGTCCGCTGACAGGCGCAGGGCCTCGGCGAGGGCTGCCAGGTGGGCCTCCGTGGGCAGGCGGCGTCCCGTACGCAGGCGGGAGAGCGTCGACGCGGGCAGCCGCGTTTGCGCCGCCAAGTCGATCAGGGACCGGTCGGCAGAGCGTAGGGCGAGATCGAAGGCGACGGCGAAGGACATGGCCTCCAGGATGATGATTGCCGATTCCTGGCAATTGCCATGTGGGGATATAGAGAATTTTAGGACCTTTCTCGACATCTTGCCATCCTCGTGCCAAATTTTGGCAATGGTGCCAATTCTCTTCCGGCGACGGCCTACCGCCCGTGGTCCATGCTTCCGGTGTCGGAGCCCACCATGCGCCATGCCTGCCCACCACTCGCCACCCCCTGGTCCGCCTTCTTCGCCTGGCCTGGCGGGGCCAGTCTTCTCTACCTCGTCAGCGCCGCCTCCCTGTTGGGCGGCGCTGGCCTCGTCCTGGCGCCCGCCGTCGGTCTGGAGGACAGCGTCCACGAACGTCTGGCCATGGCCGGGACCGTGGCCCTCTACACCGGGGCCCTCCTGGGGGTGGCGACCCTGGTCTGCCACTGGCAGCGCGACCACGACGATGCTGTGGGGTTGAGCGTGCTGTTGGCCGTCTTCCTGGTGGCCTGCACCGCTCCCCTCAACGTCTTGGCCCTGGGCCGGCCGGTACTGGTGCCGCTCCTCGCGGGGGCCTGCGTGGTGGGAGCCTTGGGTGTGGCCCGCACCTGGACCCGGCGGGTGGGTGGCCCTCTGCCGTGGCACGTCAACTGTGGTGCCGGTCTGGTCCTGTTGGGCAGTGCCGCGGCCCCGGCCCTGCTGGCGGTGGCGGCCAGTGTTCATGGCGTGCCGGACCCGGGCCTGCTGCTGCCCTGGTGGCAGGGTGCCCTGGGGGTCGTGACCCTCGGTATCGTCGTCCTGGCCAGGGGCCTGGGCCGGCCTCTGGCCACCTCCCGGTGGCCGCGCCAGCCCACCATCCTCCACGAGGACCTGCGCTGGATCCTGGGCCTGGTAGTCGCCATCGTGGGCACGGCCCAGGTGTGGGTGGCGAGTTACAGTGCCAGCCTGGGCCTGGGTTTCGTGGACCTGCTCCTGCCCGTGGTGCCCATGTTGGCGGCCCTGGACGGTTTGCTGGCCAACCGCTTCGCCGTCGCTCCCCTTGAGCGGGTCGTGTGTTGGGCCTGTCTGACGACGTTGCCCATCCTGTGCATCGGCCATGGTGCCCTGCCCTGGAGGGATGCGGGCCTCACCAGCCCGGCCCTGGCCTCAGCCCTGGGCGCCCTGCGCCTCGTGTGGCTGGCCTGGGAGGCTCGCCACACGGGTCTGGCGGTGATGGGGGTGCTGTGGGCTGCCCTGGCCACCGTGGGCTGGGAGGCGTCTGAGACTCACCGGGTTTTTCATCCGGTCGCGGCGGGCGGAGTACTGGTGCTGGGCCTGATGGGTGTGGCCTTGGCCCTACGTCAGGTGACCCTGGCCATCCTGGCCGCGGCCATCGGCGTAGTGGGCCTCGGGCAGTACCTGGGGTGGTCGGGTGGCGGCGTGTTCATGGCCCTCGGCGGTCTGGTCCTGGCTACCCACCTGGCGCTGGGACGGCGTCTTCCCACGCTCCTGTTGGTGGCCGGCAGCGGGGCCCTGGCCCTCGGCCTGCTGGGCTGGGCTAACGCACCGCACCTGACGGGTCTGGAGGCCTCCCTGCTGGGGATGGTCGCCGGCGGAGCGGGAATGGTGCGTGATCGCCAGCGCTTGGCATCCTGGGCACCCTTGCTGGCACCGGTCGTCAAAGCCGGGGCGACCCTTGCCCTCCACCAGCCCGCCTGGGCCGCCGTGGCGGCGGCCTTCGTGCTCCTCGGGGTTGGTGCCCTGCTCAGTCGTCGCACGGCTCAGCGGTAAGGCCTTTCTGCTCTCATCTCCCTCTTTCATGCTGTCAGCCGAGTCACCCCATGGATCAGCTTCCCTCCACACCCTGCCCTCTCACCCCCGTGGAACGCCGCAGTCCATGGTCCACTTGGTGGCAAGCACTCGTTCAAGCCCAGCATCCATCTGTGGGATGGCTCGGTCGACTCGCCCTCTTCGTGTGGGTCGCGTCCATACCGTCCTTGGCCATCCTCGCGAACCTGGTCGTCAAACAGTTCCATGAGATCGACGGTAACCATGTCGTGGCCCAGGTGCTGCACTATGCCTGTTGTTCGGTTTTCTGGCCAACGGTCTTCTTCAGGCCCTACCGCCGTGGTCTGAGCAACGAGGCTTTCGTCGACACGCTCGTGCTTGTCCAAGTGGTGGTGGTGGTGGTGCTCGCGAGGTCCTACCTCATCAACACCCGCAACGTTCCCATTACCTTTCGGCACCTTTTGCCGACGGCCCTCGTTTTCGCGGCCAATTCCGTCATGACCTGGACCCTGGGTATTCGCCACGCTTGACCACCCGGAGGGGATTCCTGGGTGCTCTCGGGAGCCACGCGGTCAGCGAGTGGGCGTTGTGCGGAACGGTTCCATCAGGTGTCGGGGCGTCAGTCCCTGCCCGAGGATCCACCGGTCCCAGAAGCGATCCGCGACCTCTCCACCCAGGGTGGTCCGCAGGTGGGTTTGCCAATCTGCGGGGGTGGCCACATGCCAGCGTTGGGCCGTGGCCCAGGAGCGCAGGCAGGCGAGCCAGCGCTCGTCCCCCACCTCGCGCCGCAGGGCGGCGTAGGCCACCGCGCCACGACCGTACACCTGACCGACGTAGTCCTCCTCCGTGGGCTTCCAGGTGTCTGGGTGGAGGGCCGGGAAGGGACCCTGGGTGTGGCCATTCACCGCCATCATGACGATCTCCTGCTCCTGCATGCGTCGCAGGGCGTCGCTGCGCTGTTCCAGAAGCCACAGGGTCGTCCAATTGGTCAGGGATTCATCCAGCCAGGTGGCCCGCAGGGGATCGTTGCCGACGATCTGGTACCACCAGGCGTGGGCCGTCTCGTGGGCGGCGATCATCTCCACATACCCCCGTTCGACCTCGGTGGCTACGCTGCAGGCGCCCGCGTCGATGAGGTACAAGCCCGTGGATTCAACACCGCCGGCGCCCTCGCCCAGGGGCGCTACCACCACGTCCAATTCCCGGAAGGGGTAGGGGCCGAAGGCGGCGGCGCAGCGGGCCACGGCGGCCGCGGTGGCCTCCCGTAGCAATGAAGTCGCGTCGGCGGTGGCTGGCGTGGCCCACACCCGGACCTTGATGCCCGCGACCTCCTCCTCGTCGCGAACCCACGGCCCGCCCACCACTACGGTGAGGTTGCGCGTGAAGGGGCTGACGATGGTCAGGCGGCGGAAGGGCCCCGGTTCGTCCTCCACGGCGGTCACCGTGCCACCGACGGGAAAGGGCCCGCCATCGGGCACCCGCAGGCGGGCCGTGACGTGGGCCAGGACCGAGCGAGCTGGATCACAGAGGCTCGGGAGCGGATCCACCTGCCAGCGGCCATCGGCCCAGAGGGCCAGGTCCGGGTACCAGCCATGCAACACCGCGGGGCCATCGGGCTTCTGGCACGCGAGGCCGTGGTAGCCCTCATCCCGGGACAAGGTGTGCCGGAAGGTCGCCGTGCACTGGACGGAGGCCCCGGGTGCCAGGGGGCGGGCCAGGGACAGGCGCACCCCCAGGCCTTCGGCGATGACCTGGGGCGTGACCTGGCGGCCTTCTACCGAGGCGGCGATAACCTCCATCGCCGCTCCATGGTAGGACGACTGATTGGCGTAGGTCGCCAACACCAGGTCCGTGAGGGTCGTGCCGGTGTCGTTGCGCCATACGAGGTCCATGTGCCCGACGACGGCGGTGCCGTCCCAGGTGGCGTCCACATTGATGCGCGCCGCCGTATTCCACGAATCCCGTTCCGCCGCCCCGGGGGCATGGAGGGCGGCGGCCCATGGTGGCGGTATCGGTGCGGGGCGCCCGGCGGCCAGGCTTGCTGCCAGCACAAGGACTCCGGTGGCGAGGATGGACTTCACCCCCGGTATTCCTCGACCACCTCGCCATGGCGATCTTCGCCAAAGGTCTTGGCCACCACGTCCTCGCCCTTGTCGCGGCGGATCCAGCGGTCGTAGGTGGCGATCTGTTCCTCGGCCGACAGGTCGCCGGGCAGGTTGGCTTCCATCTCGCGCTGGCGCAGGGCATAGACCGAGGTCGCCACCGACACCGACAGATTCAGGCTCTGGGGGAAGCCGACCATCGGGATCAGGAAGGCGCCATCGGCTCCGGCCACGGCCTCGGGGGAGACGCCGTTGCCTTCGTTGCCGAACACCAGGGCCAGGGGCCGCTCATCTAGCAGGGGCTTCAACAGGCCTGGCCCGGGAACGGCCCCGGCGGCCAGGTCGCTGACCAGGATGCGGTAGCCGAGGGCCCGCAGTTCGGCATAGGCGTCGGCGATCGTCGGCTGGATGTGCAAGTCGAGGTACAGGTGGCTGCCCTGGCAGACCTTGGGGTTGAGGCGAAAAGCGTTCTTGGCGGTGGTGACCCACACCCGATGGACGCCGAAGGCGTCGCAGGTGCGGACGATGGCGCTGGCGTTGTGGGGATCGAAGCAGTCCTCCACCACCACGGCCAAACGCCCGGTGCGCCGGGCCAGGACCTGGCGCCAGCGGGCCGCCCGGGCCGGGGTCAGGAGGGTGTCGCCGGGGTGGGGCGGCACGGGGCTTGGAATATCGTTGGGGAGGTCGGTACTGGCGGAGTGCATGGGAGGACGAAACGTGGTGTCGGATCCACCATGGTCCTCCATCCCCCGATGCCAGGAGCAGCGTCTGGTGCGAAGAGCCGCGTCAAAAGGTCACTGCGCACCCCAGGCTGGTCCACACCGCATCTTCCGACGCCACCGACTCCTCCAGCGAACGCTGGCCGTAAACCCCCAGACGGGTCACGGTGGGCCCCAGGGCCAGGGGCAGGATGAGGCCGGCATCGACGTTGGACCAGCCAGGCTCCACGCCGAAGGCGCCGGTGTGGAAATCAGCCCAGGTCCGCACGATCAGCGGTTGCAGGCCCAGGTCGCGCCAGGACTCCGGCAGGGCGATGGCGAGGGTGGCCGAGGGCTCTACCACCGACCCGGCGGCAAATACCCCCGGGGGATCCGGGGCCCAGTGGAACCAATCCACGGCCACGCCCCCGGTCACCGGACCGGCCGCCAGCAGGGACGGCAGGCCCGCCCCCAGGTTGAACTTCCACTGGCTGGTGCGGGCGAACGCGAGACCCTCGGCGGCCTGGGCGGGGGTCGCCGACGGGGTCTGGGGCTTCACCACATAGGTGCCATAGCCGTGAAGGTCGATGGCCGTGGGGCCGTAGCCGATGATCCGGCCATAGATGGCCCGGAAGGCGATTTCGTCCTTCGACGCCTGATCGCGGTCGGCGGTCACGGACTGCCACACCAGGAAACGCAGACCGGGGAGGGCCGCATCGACGGTCACCCCGGTTTGCAGGCACGGCCCGTCGGTGACCAGGAACCCGTGGGAGACGAACCGGCTGACGGCGGTGACCTCGGCCCGGATGCCCAGGGGACGGTCTTCGGCCAGCAGGGCCGCCGCGAGCAGGAGGAGCGGCACGCTCCGGGATGCAGGGCACATCGGATCAGTCTTCCACAATCAGGAGATTGGTGACGGTGGCGGCGGCCCGGTGGTCTTCCCAGGACCACACCAGGCGGTTGTCGGCATCGAACTGGACGGCATGGGGGCCCTGGCCTTCGTGGCCGTGCCCACACCAATTGGCCACCACCACGTCGCCGTTGGCGAGGCGCTGGCAGCCAGAGAACCACAACAGCCGGGCCTGGGGATGGGCCTCCTGGCCGCCGAAGCTGCGGACCACGGCCCCCTGGGCGTCCAGTTCGAGGACGCTGACGGCGGCGCCGGTCGAGGCCAGCAGATGGCCATTCGGCAGGCGCAGGCCGACGTACCCCTTCCCGGGCAGGGGAATGCGGGCCAGCACCTGGCCGTCCTCGCCCACCGACAGCAGCACCTTCGCATCTGACAGGCCGATGAGGAAACGGCCCGGGCCGTCTTCGCGAACCAGGCGGCCACCTTCCAGGCCCGCCACTGGAATCTCCTGCGGTGCCGTTGCCCCGGGCGCCAGCCGGAGCAACGCTCCGCTCCGCACGAAGAGGGTGGTGCCGTCGGTCAGGCGACGCGCGCTGCTGATGCCCGTACTGCCGGTCCAGGACCAGACAGGCTTGCCATCGGCGAGGGCGTATTCCGTGGCCCCCGTGCCATGACTGACCAGCACCCGGTCGCCGAGGCGCTGGAGGTCGCGGCCTCCGGGGGGAAGGGCGATGCTCCAGCCCCGGTCGGGGCGGGCCTGGTCCACCAGCACTAGACGGTTGCCGCTGTTATCGAGAACGAGGAAACGGTGCTCAACGGCCAGGAGGGCCAGGGAGGTGCACCACAGGAGCAGGAGGGAACGGATCATCGGGGTGCCTGGGGGACGTGGGGAATGGCGGGTTCGGTGTCATCGATCTGCAGCAGGTAGGCCACCAACTGGTCCCGTTCATCGGCGGTGAGCGTGCTGGTGACGCCGTGCCGGTCCTCGGGATTGCGGGAGGTCAGAACCTCATGGAGGGTCGCGGCGGACCCGTCGTGGAGGTACGGGGCGGTGTCCCACAGGCCGCGGAGGGTCGGGGTGTCCAGGCCGTCCAGGGGCTGCCCCCCCAGGCGCGTGCCGGAGGCGGCGGTGATGGTCCCCACCGCATGACGTTGGCCGAGGGCGCTGTCGGTGAAATCCGGGCCGCCGTGGCACGAGGCGCAGTCGAGGCGCTGGAAGAGGGCTCGGCCGGCCACGGCCGCCGGGGTCAGGGTTCCCTCGGCCGTGCGGGAGGGGCTGCGGCCCACGCGGTGCAGGCTGGCCAAGTAGGCGCTCAGGGCATCCAGGTCCTGACTGATGCCGGCCTTGGGTGTGCCCAGCGGCCGGTCATGGCCCTCACGGTGGAAATCGGCATCCGTCATCAGGCCGGTGCCGCCAAACGCCTGGCGGATGTCGTGCTCGAAGTCCTGGACCTCGTCGAAGTTGGCCGTCCAGTGCAGAGGCCCGTGGCCGGTGCCGCGACGACCCACCAGCGTGATGGTGTTGCGCAGGCCCTCGCCCCGGTCGCTAAAGTCCCAGGTCAGGCCGTCATGACGTCCGTCCTGATGGCAGGAGGCGCAACTGAGGTAGCCATCGAAACTGAGGGCCGGGTCCTCGGCGAGGTAGAACAAGCGTTTGCCGCGCAGGACCGCTGGCGGGAGGATTTCCGGCCCGCCGGTGCGGAGCGTGGCCAGGGTCAGGGCCTCGTTGGTGGTGCCCGCCAAGATGCCCCGCACATCGAGGACCGTCACGGTGCGCGACAGGAAACCTTGGACCCACAACTGCCCACGGTCGTCCAGCACCAGCCCCTGGGGTGCCGCCCCGACCCCCCGCAGGAGTCCCTGGCGGAGGTTCCCTTCCAGGTCCACCACCTCGACCAGATCATTGCCTTGGCAGGCCACGAAGGCGAGGTCGCCGACCGGACTGAAGGCCACGGCGCTGGCCATGGCCCGGTTGTCGAGGTCGAGACGGGAGGCGAGGTCCTCCTGAAAGGTGCCCAGGTCGAGCCGGGCCAGGATGGTGCGGACGGTGTTTTCGGGTGTGAGCGGTTGGCCGTCGCGACGCAGGCCCCGGAGGAGATTCGCCTTGGTGGCAGGGATGAGCGCCAGCCGACCATCAGGACTGAGGGCCGGTGCGCCCAGGGCGTTGGGCAGGCCGCGACCGGAGGAGGTGGTGTCCTCCCCCGGATCCGGATCAAGGAGGGCCTCGCCCCGCACCGCCGCCGTGCGGGGATCCACCTCCACCCCCCGTCCGCCGCCGGCCCCGCTGAAAAAACACGTCACCAGGACGCGACGACCATCGGCGCTCACGGCCACGCCCCGGGGCTCCCGGCCGACCGCGCCCTCGGCGGCAATGCGGCGGAGCTGGGGATCGACCACCGCCAGCCGCCCGGTGCCCGCCAGGGTCACATACAGCCGCCCGTCGCCGAAGGCCAGACCGCAGGGCCGCGCCCCGTAGGCGAAAGCCACCGTGCCCAGACGCGCTCCGTCCCGCGCCTGATGCAGGGTCAGGGTGTCATCGTCCTCGTTGGCGACCCACACTTGGCCGTCCGGGGTCGCCACCACGCTGCGGGGATGGCGGCCCGTGGCGACGACCTGGCGCACCGTGCGGGTGGCTCCATCGAGACAGGTCAGGGTATCCTGATCGGGATTCACGACCCACACCGCGTCCTGGGCAGGGTCGAGGGCGATGGGCGAGGACCACGAGGCTCGGCCGGGCACGCGGGGATGGTGGATGACCTGCACCACCGTCTTGGACGCGGTCTTGCCACCGTGACGCGCCCGCACGAGCACCCCGTACCGGCCGACGGCGTCAAAGCGATGCTCCACGGTGGTGGCCGGGCCGAAGGGCAGGACCGTGCCATCGGCGAAATCCCAAGCGATCTCCATCCCCGGGGGACCCTGGACCGTGAAGCGCGCCACCTCCGCTACCGGCACCGGGGCCACGGGGGCCAGGGCGAGGTCGAGGGCCGGAAGGCACGGCGCCAGGACCAGCAACCACCAGCGAACCCGGCGGTGCGTCATGGGGCGGTCGTAAAACGGCTGGTAAACGTCGTCGCCACGGCGTTGCCGCCGAGGTCGCGCAGACCGCCGGCTGGCACCACCAGTTCATAGGTGGTCCCCGCAGCCAGGGCTTCGACCGGCGACAGGTTGATGATGCCGGTCTGGTAACTCAGGGCTGCTTCCACCGGAGCACCACCCACGGGACGCAGGAAGACCGTCGCCGAGGTGAGGCTGCGGTTGTCGAGGGCATCCGTCACCGTCAGGCCGACCCGGCTGGTGCGGGCCTGCTGGGTCGCGCCCGGAGCCGGGATCACTCGGTTGATGGCCGGGGGCGTGCGGTCCGGATCGGTCCCAGCGGGCAGGAGGTAGCTCCCGTCCCCGTGGTCGCTCGAACTGACGATGAGGTTGGCCAGGGGGGTACAGAAGTCGTAATCTGCCTTGGGATTCGGCAGCGCAGCCGTCTTCCCGGGCTTCACCTGGGTCAGCACCGGGAAGCCGTCCGGGCGGGTCAGGTCGACGAGGGCGAAGTTGGTCGACATGCCGACGTAGGCCCGCCCGTCCTGGATGGCGACATAGCCACCCTGGCCACCGGCGGGACCGCTGTTGCCCAGGTACACAATCTGTTCCGGATGGGTCAGATCATAGACGTGCACGGCGTTGTAGGGGGCCAGCACGTCGCGGGTCATCGCGGGCTGGGGCTCCGGGGGCTTCTCGCCTTTCGCGAGGTTCAGGGGGTTCTTGGAGGCCATGACAAACCGAGTGCCGTTGAACATCCCGGCATAGGCCTTGCCGGTCTGGGGGATCCGGTCCAGGACCATGGGCCGCAAGGGATCGGCGATGGAGAGGGTGACCAGGCCGCGATTGCCCTCGACGGCCATCGCCACCAGGAGATTGCCGACGGCAAATAAGGTGGCCGGCAGGATCCCCCCCAGCTCCGCCGGCGGGATGCGAGCCACCACCACCGGTTTAGCGGGATCCCGCAGATCGACGATGTGCAGGCCCGTATCCAAGCCGCCGACGTAGAGGTAGGGGAACTGGAGGGACGTCCACCACGGCGTCTGGCCGTAGTCGCCGCCTTTCATCGGCGGCAGGGGCGTATCCGACAGCAGCGCCGGCGCCCGGGGATCGCTCCAATCCCACACCTGGATGCCGGCCATGCCCTGGAGGACCGCCAGGCTGCGGCCCTTCCAGGTGGTGAAGCCGATGGTGTGGGCCTCCCGCAGGTTCCGCGTGGCGGCGTCGTACTGGTGGTGCACCAGTACGGGCTTCCGGGGATCGCTGACATCGAAGAAGCTCAGGTGGCCATCGCCCTTGCCGCCGTCCTTGGAGCCGATCACCGCCAACCAGCCGTTGTGCATCGCCACCAGACTGTGACCCGAGGGAGCACCGTTGGTCTCGTTAATCTGGCTGATGACCGTCAGGACCTCGTGGGGCGTGTAGGTTAGGTTGCCGATGCCCGGGCCCTCAGCCGCGACGCCGAGGGTCGCGAGGGCCAGTAGCAGGGTGCCGGAGCGGACGGGGGTGGGCCGGGAAGGACAGGTCACAGGAAACTCGCGCTCACGGGGTTTTGGGGAGTTGGGCGATCCACGCGGCAACGGCATCCACCGCCGGCTGATCGACCAGGGCGCGGCCGATTTGGGGCATGCGTTCCTCGGGAACGGTGGAGCGCATGCGGTAATGCACCACGGAGCGAGCGACATCGCCGGGGACGATCGGTGCGGCACCATCGATCCCCATATCGTTGCGCACCAGGCCACCGATCAGGCCAGTGGCCTCCAGGGGCGTCGTGAAGCGCAGATCCAAGTCGGAGCCGACGCCCTCCGGGCGATGGCACGACGCGCAGTTGGCATCCAGGTAGGACCGCACCCGACGGGTGAGGTCGGCCTGGGGATCGTCGATGGCGGCCATGGTCGGGGCACTCGCCAGGTCGGCGTCCTCCACCTTCCGATTGAAGAGCCCCAGGTGGTTCCAGGTCCGCAGTTGATGGGCGGTGGTGCCATCGGGGTAGGTGAAGGTCCCGTTGAGCTGAGCCGTCTTAGGTCCCAGGACGTAAGCGGCCGCCGGCGTATGGCAGGTCAGGCAGTTCTCCCGCGAGGGATAGGACCAGGTCTGCGTCCCGGCGGCGCCACCGGCATCCCGCAGGGCCAGGACCTCTTCAGCGCCATCGGCTGCCACCAAGTCCGCGTCCTGGCCATCGGGACGCCAACGGTAGGTCACGCCATAGGTGCCGGGCCCGGCGGCATCCAGCACCAAGACTCGGGTCTCTAGCCGCTGCACCCGGTGGCTGGCGGCATCGACCTCGCGCTCGAAGTGCTTGATGAAGAGCGTGCCCTGGGGCCACTGGTACTCGCCGGTAGGGCTGAAGCCGATGGTCGTCCCCGTGGGGAGGGCCACCCACCGACGTTTGTTCGCCCCGTCGGACCACAGGGGCGAAATCATGTCGTAGGGCACCAGGCCCGGGGCCGGGGTTAGGGTCGCCACGTCGGAAAACAGCCCGGTCTGGGAGAGGCGTTCCGGCAACGGGCCGGTCACGACCGGCGGCATGGCGCAACCGGCGAAGGGCACGCGCCCGGTCATCCCGAACGGTCCCGAGGCCGCCACCAGGGGCACCGTCAGCAACAGGACGGGCAGCCATCGGCGCAGGCGCATTAGCGCAGCCCTCCCGGGCCGGTGTAGCGGATCCGCCACAACTCGCCGGCGTTCACGGTCATGATTTTCTCGGCCGGTCCGCCCAGGGGGCCGTTGCGGGCCAGGTACCAGACGGTGCCGTCCGGGGCCACTTCCAGATCCGTGGGGGCGGCGATGCCGGCGGCGAAGGGGGTCGGCTGCTCGGGCTTGGCCGGGTCGAGGCTCTTGATCCACCCCTTGTAATCGGACCACAGGTAGCGGCCGCGGAAGGACGCCGGGAAGGCCCCCGGCCCCGGTTTGGCGGGCTCATAGAAATCACCGCCGGTGATGCACACCTTGTCCGTGCGGTAGGCCAGTTCGGCATCCCGGTAGGTTCCCAGGCCGGTCATGGTCCGGCCCTGGGACGGTCCATCGAAGCCCAGGGTGCCGCCGGGCCAACCGTAGTTGACCACGATGGGTGGAGCGGCGGTGTCGTAGCGGTTGATCTCCTCGTAGATCTGGCCGGCCTCGATGATGTAGAGCAGACCCGTCGAAGGTTGTACCGCCATGGTCCAGGCGTTGCGGAAGCCCAGACCGACGACTTGGGGCAGCAGGCTGGGTAGCGTGGGTTGGTCCTTCGGCACCGAGCCGTCGGGTCGAAGCCGCAATAGCTTGCCTTGCAACGTGGTGGGAGCCTGGGCTTGCGGACCGCGGGTGTTGTCCCCCGTCGAGACATAGAGATTCCCATCCTGTCCGAAGCGAATGCCGCCACCGATGTGGAAGGGCGCCCGCTGGCCTAACTCCGGCAAGGTGATGATCACCTCCTCTGAAGCCGGATCCGCCACCGAGCCGCGCAGGGTGAAGCGACTGACGCGGTTGTGGGGCTTCGGCTCCTTGGCGGTGTAATAGAGGTAGAGCCAGCCGTTGCGGGCAAACTGGGGGTCCAGGATCAGGGCCAGTAGCCCCCGTTCGCCCCAAGGATCCACTCGCGCCACGAGGTCCAACACCGGCGTCGTCTGGAGGGCCCCATCCTTGACCAGGCGCACCAGCCCGGTTTTTTCCAGCACGAACAGCCGCCCATCGGGGGCGAAGGTCATGGTGGTCGGATTGAGGCCGGTGGCGATGCGCTCCTCCTGGAACCCGTCGGGCAGTTGCGCCGCCGCCAGGGCCACCGGGAGCAGGAGGAGAAGGGAACGGAGACAGGCCGTGAAGGAGCGGAAAGGCATGTCATTCCGTCACCGGGGAGCCGGTCATCGTCACGGCGGGCTCTGGGACCGTTCCACGCGCGTGTCACACAAGCGGCCGCCCCGCGTTTTCGAGGACCGAATTTCCAGGCCGTGGTCAACGGCCTCGACCATGGCCAGTACCAATCCTTCCCTGCCACCGAGAGCAGACGAGGTTCACTGCTCATGCAGGATGACAGGCATCGACCCGAGGAGACCGTCCGCATCACCGCCGTGCTAGCCGAGCAGACGGCGGACTTGCGGCGGTTTCTTGGTTTTCTGCTGCCCACCGCCGATGCCGATGATGTCCTCCAGGACCTGACCGTGGCCGTGCTGGAGGATCCTGCCCCGGTGCTGACCGCCCTCCAACCGGGGGCCTACCTGCGGGGCATGGCCCGCAACCTCGCCCGGCAGCACCGTCGCCGCTTCCGTCGCCACGCCCTTATCGAGGACCTAGCCTGCGCCACCTGGACCCCCCTGGAGACCGACGACGACGACCGCGAACGCACGGCCCTGGCCCGCTGCACCAGTACCATGCGTCCGGAAGTCCGGGAGATCATTGCCCTGCGCTATGGCGAAGGGCTCAGCGCCGAAGCCATCGCACCACGACTGGCCATGAGCAGCAGCGGAGTGCGGATGGCGCTGAAACGCGGCCGAGATGCTCTCCTACGCTGTGTCCAGCAACGACTGAAAGACCTGCACCATGGCGAATGATCCCTGCGCCAATCTGCGTCAACAGGTGTGGTCCGCCCTCGACGGCACCCTCAACGATGAACAGGCGGTGGCCCTTGCCCGCCATGTGGAGAGCTGCCCGGCCTGCCGGGAGCACTTCGCTGGGGCTGTTCGTCTGGAAGCCCGCCTGCGTCAGGATCCGCCACGGATGGCCATCCGTTGGCGATGGTGGGCCTGGGTGGCGGCGGCGGCGAGTCTGCTGCTGGCCCTTGGCACCCTGGCCCTGTGGCCTGCGACCCCCCGGCCGGCCGCCGACCAATGGGCGGTCCTAGTGGCTGGGCAGGCCCGGACAGCTGGCGGCGACCTGGGACCCGCCGATGGGCCACGCTTCCACCACAGCCTCCAGACCCTCACGGAGGTCCGTCTGGCCCTCCCCGATGGCACCCGCTGCATCCTCGCCCCCGGCAGCAGCCTGGCCGTCGATCCGGAACCGCCCCTGGGCCGGGCCCTGCGCCTGGAAGCCGGCCGCCTGACGGTGCAGGCCACCCGTCAGGATCCCACGGCACCCCGCATCTTCCGGACCCCGGCCGCCACGGTCACCGTGGTCGGGACCCGCTTCACCCTGGCCCATGCCCCCGCAACGGGCAGTTCCCTGCAGGTCGCAGAAGGCGCGGTCCGTCTGGCCGCCGTCGGTGCGCCGCCGGTCGTGGTCGAAGACCGGGAACCGCGCACCATCCCCTGGCCCGCCCCCCAGTCCCTGGCGGCCTTCGCCGCCCCGACTCCGGAGCGCCTGGAGCGGGATACCCAGGGCCGGATCACCGCCTGGACCAGTACAGATCCGGTGGTCCACGCCAGGATCAGCCGTGGCCGTGGGTATCCGCGACCGGTCCATGCCCTGGGCCGACCGGCCTTGCAGTTCTCGGGGCCGGCTGACCACCTCCAGGCCAACCTCCCGAGCCATGACCTTCGTCAGGGCCTGACGCTGCAGGTCGAGGCCTTGCCCGATCTGACCATCACCAAGCCCATGACCCTGGTCTCCTACCGCATGCGGGACGGCGCCAGTCTGGACCTCGTGCTTACCCGCCAGCCGGCGGCACATCTGTTGGCTCTGATCCCGGACCAGGAACCCCTCGTCGTGCCCCTCGGCGAGCAGCCGCCGTCTCCCCTCCGGATCGTCTGCACCTGGGATGCCCATGGGCTGCTGACGCTGCGGACCCAGGCGGGCTTGGCCCAGGTGCGGACCACCATGGCGCCCACTGGCATGGGTACCGCCCAGATGGTCATCGGCGACCATGGCGGCAAGTCCCTGACCAAAGGCCAGACCGGATGGACCGGCGCCATTTTCAGCGTGTCGTTGACCGTCGGGACCATCCCCCAGCCCGTGCTGGAAACCTGGTTGGACACCGACACTGCCCCCTGACCCCTCGAAATGTCGCCTACGGCAAGACCCGGAACCCCGCCCAGCGGTAGGGGTCCGCCGCCGTGATCACCCCAGCGACCCGTTCGCGGGTGGCGACGGTGAATGCCAGACAGGTGGCATGGTCGGCGGTGGCATCGCGCCAGCGGGCTAACCAGTCGAGGGCCGCCTGTTGGTCATCGGCACTCGGGATGACCACCGTGAGGTGCTTGGCCAAGGCTAGACGACGGCCCCGTTCGGCGGCAAAGGCTGGATCGGTCCGGCGGGCGAGGTCCGTCAGGGCCGTAGCGACCTCGGTCGGGGTGGTGATCAGGGCTGGGCGGCGCAGGACCACGGCGGCCCACGCCCGCTGCAGACGGGGATGATCCGGATGCCCACGCCAATGGCGGGCCACCAGGGCATCGGCGGCCACGAACAGGGTTCCCGACGGCAACGGCGGCGGCTCGGGCACGAGGGTAGCCGGGCCACCATGGATGGCGGTGTCTGCCAGCCAGGGATCATCCGTTGGATCTTCGCCCGCCACCACGGCCGCCAACTGGTCGCGGATCAATTCTGCCAGGGATTTTCCCTGGGCCTTGGCATGCCGGGCGGCGCGTTCGCGGAGGTCCGGAGGCAGGAGGATGGTGGTGCGGTCCATCACATGGGGTCCGGGGTCCGGGGTCCGGGGTCCGGGGTCGCGGGAAGTCGGGTCAGCCCTGGTTGTCCAGGGCCGGCGAGGCACTCGCCGGTGCGCGGGTCGAATACCGCACCGTGCAGGGAGCAGACCAGGTGGCCATCGAACAAACACTGGCCGTCACCGTAATCCAGGCCGATGCCGACGTGGGGGCAGGAGTTCAGCCAGCGGGCGATCTCGACCCCGTTCTCGCGGATGACGATGGCCTGGCGGCCGTCGGGCAGCGGGGCCATGTCCTGGACCAACCCTTTCGGCTGGTGGACTTCCGGACTTCCGGACTTCCGGACTTCCGGACCCTGCCTCATCCGACCGCCAGCATCCGTTCGATCGGCAACCGGGCCCGCTCGATGAGGGTGGCGTCGAGGGTAATCTCGGGCCGACCCTCGGCCAGGCAGCGCCACAGCTTTTCGAGGGTGTTGAGGCGCATGTGGGGGCAGGTGTTGCAGGACGTGCAGGAGCCGTCCTTGCTGCCCTTCACCGATGCGGGCGCTTCCAGGAACCGGGCCTTGGGCTGGGCCCGGCGCATCTGGTGGATGATGCCGGGCTCGGTGACCACCAGATAGGTGCCATCGGCGGCGCCCTTCTTCACGGCTTCCAACAGGGCTTTGGTGCTGCCGACCACGTCCCCCAGGTCGCGCACGGTGGCGGGGCATTCGGGGTGGACGAGGGTGATGCAGCCGGGGTTGGCCTGCTTGAGGTCGATGATGGCCTGGGCCGAGAACAGCTCGTGGATTTCGCAGGAGCCTTCCCACAGCACCAGGTCGCGCCCGGTCTTCTGGCGCACGTAGTCGCCCAGGAAGCGGTCCGGGGCGAAAATGATGGGCTGGTCCTTCGGGATGCTCTCTACCACGGCCACGGCGTTGGAGGAGGTCACGCAGTAATCGGACAGGGCCTTCACCGCCGCCGAGGAATTGACGTAGGTCACGACCACGTGCCCCGGGTGGGCGGCGACGAAGGCGGCGAACTCCTTGGCCGGGGCGGAATCCGCCAGGCTGCACCCGGCGGCCAGGTCCGGCAGCAACACCTGCCGCTGGGGCGAGAGGATCTTCGCGGTCTCTGCCATGAAGTGGACGCCGCAGAAAACGATGATGTCGGCCTTGGAATTGGCCGCCTCGCGGGCCAGTTGCAGACTATCGCCGATGAAGTCGGCCTGGTCCTGAATCTCGTCGGCCTGGTAGTAGTGGGCCAGGATGACGGCGTTCTTGGCCTTCTTGAGGCGCTGGATCTCGGCCGCCAGGTCGACGGGCGGGGTCAGGCGGGACAGGGGCAGGATCATGGGCGGGAACGGTAGGCCCGCCCTTCCGCGCTCAATCGGCGCGCTACGGTGCCCGCCCCGTGGCTACCATCCTCGACCAGATCATCGACCACAAGCGCACCGAGATTGCCCGCCTGCCGGCGGTGGATCGCAAGGCCCTGTCCGAACTGCCCCCCACCCGGGGCTTCCGCGCGGCTCTTCAGCGGCCCAAGGGCGAACGCATTCGGGTGATTGCCGAGTGCAAGAAGGGCAGTCCCTCCAAGGGGATTTTCGTCGAGGACTACGACCCGGTCCTGACGGCCTATAAGTACCAGTTGGGCGGCGCGTCCTGCCTGTCGGTGCTGACGGACGAAAAGTTTTTCTTCGGCCACGCCGACCACTTGAAGGCCGTCCACGCCCAGGTGTCCCTGCCGGCGATCCGCAAGGACTTCATCATCGACGACCGGCAGATCGCCCAGGCTCGCCAGTGGGGCGCCGACGCCGTGCTGCTGATTGCTGCCTGTCTGTCGGACGGGCAGATGGAGGACCTCCAGGGCCTGGCCTGGGACCTGGGCCTGGACGTCCTGGTCGAGGTCCACGACGCCGAGGAGGCGATGCGTGCCCTCAAGATCAAGGCCAACTTGGTGGGCGTGAACAATCGCAATCTCAAGGATTTCAGCATCAGCCTGAAGACCACCTACGACCTGCTGCCGGCCCTCCTGGGCGGCGGGCGGGTGGTGGTATCTGAAAGCGGCATCAGCCACCGCGAGCAGTGCCATGAACTGGAGGAGGCCGGGGTGGACGCCGTGTTGGTCGGTGAGTCGCTTATCACCAGCGACGACCCCTCGGCAGCCCTCGCCAAACTGCGGGGCACCATCGTCCGTGGTACCCTCGGATAAGCGGAGGTTCCCATGCGCTTCACCAAGATGCACGGCTGCGGCAACGACTACGTCTACCTCGACGCCTTCGAGGAAACCCTGCCCAAGGACCTGGCGGGGCTGGCTCGGCGGATCAGCGATCGGCACACCGGCGTCGGCGGCGATGGCATGATCGTCCTCGCCCCACCGACCCCGGCGGCTCGGAAGAAGGGGGCCCAGGCCCGGATGCGGATGTTCAATGCCGACGGCAGCCAGAGCGAGATGTGCGGCAATGGCATCCGTTGCCTGGCCAAGTTGGCCCATGACCACGGGCGGATCGAGGGCCGGCAGCAGGTCATCGAAACCGGGGCCGGGTTGTTGACCGTGGATCTGGTCATTAAGCGCGGCTCGGTGGTCGGGGCCAGCGTGCTGATGGGTCGGCCCCGTCTGGAGCCCGCCGCCGTGCCGGTGAAGCACCCCGGCCCTGGGCCCCGGCTGCCCCTGACCCTGCGGGTCGGTGGCCACACCTGCAAACTCCTGGCGGTCGGCATGGGCAATCCCCACGCCGTGTGTTTCGTCGAGGATCCGGACCACTACCCGGTGACGGAAGTGGGGCCCCTGATCGAGCACGACGAGGCCTTTCCCCGCCGGACCAATGTCGAGTTCGTGTGCCGCTTGGCCGACGAAAAGGGCCTGCCGGTCCTGCGGCAGCGGACCTGGGAACGCGGCAGCGGCGAAACCCTGGCCTGCGGCACGGGTTCCTGCGCCACCGTCGTGGCCGCGATCCTGACCAAGAAAATCGAGGGCCGCGAAGCCATCGTCCGCCTGTCCGGCGGCGACCTGCGGATCGCCTGGCCCGCCGATGACCAGTCCGTGCGTATGACCGGCCCGGCGGTCACGGTGTTTACCGGCACCTGGGACGCATGACCCGGGGTGACCTGCTCAAGCGCGTGGCCCTCCTGCCCTTGATCATCGGGGCTGGGGTGGCGGGGGCCTATGTTGGTGTCCAGGGCCGCCCGGCCCCCGGGCCCCGGGTTGCCGATGCCCTGGTGCCCCTGGCCGAAGTGGCCACTGCCCGGGTGGAACTGCGCTCGATTCAGCGGGGAACCAGCGAGGAACATGGTTTGGTGTCCCGCAATCGGGACGAGGTGCTGATTGCCGTGGTGGTCGGTGGCGACCTCGGCATTCCCCTCGGTGACCTGACGCCGGATCGTTGGGAGGTCCGCGAGGGCGTCCTGCACATCCGGCTGCCCGCCCCGCGCCTGTTGGCCCCGGGCCTGGCGGTGGATCCGGTCCAGACCCGGGAACTGGAGACCCGCACCACCCGCTGGGAATGGACCCGCCGCTTCAGCGATCCCGGCCCCGGCGAGGCGGCGGCCCGCTCCGCCGCCCTGGCCCGGGCGGTGGCCGAGGCCCCGGCGGTGTTCAAACGCTTGGGCCTGGAGGAGGACCTGCGGGAGACCACCCGCAAGGCCGTGACCAGCCTCCTGCCGCGTCTGCTAGGCCGCCCGGGTCTGCCGGTGGTGGTGGCGTTTGATGACGATCCCCGGGGGAACGGCTAATGCGCCCCTGGCAATTCCTGGTTGCCCTGGCCCTGGCCTTCGGCGGTGGCTGGTGGCTGGTGCGACCATCGCCCACCGAGGTCACCGCCACCACCCTGTCCTGGGGCGTGCAGGATCTTCAGGCCATCGGCCACCTTCGCCTGCTGGCGGCCCGCATCAGCGTGTTTGAGAAGACCGAGGGTCTTGACCCCCGGCGGCGCTACGCCGGAGTGATCCCCGTGTCCTTGGTCCTGGGCATCGACCTCGCTGGGGCCCGCCTGGTGGAGGAGGCTGGCCAACGTCGCCTAGTCCTGCCACCCGTGCGGGTGCTGCGGCGGGCCATCGATCCGGATCCCGCGGCCCGCTTCGACTGGGATGCGGCGGGGGACCAGCACCTGCCGGGGGACTCCATCAGCCTGCCCCACCTGGCGGAACTTCAGGGCCTGCGGAGTGCCGAGCAGGAGGCCGAGCGCCTGGGCCTGTTCACCAAGTCCAAGGCCCGGGCCGAGACCCTGGTCAAGGCGTGGCTACGCGCCGGTGGCATGGCCGATGTGGCCGTCGCCTGGCGTTAAGCCGGTGAACCCTCCATGACGGATCTTCCGCCCCTTCTGACCCCCATTTCCGACCGCTTGCGAGCCACCAGCCGGGGGGTGGCGCCCCTGCGGCGGCTACTGGCCTTGGTCCGCGTCGAACGTCGGCGGTTCGCCGTCGCCACGGCGTGGCAGGTTGCCCAATCCCTGGCGGCTCTGCCCTTCGCGGCTTCGGTGCAGTTCCTGTTCGACCACCTGATCCCCATGGCCCAGCAGGACCGGGTGTGGTGGCCCCTGGCGGCCTACGCCGTGGCCTTGCTGGTGCTGTGGCCCTGCCAGGGCTGGGTGGCGGTGCGGGCCTATGCGGCGGCTGGTCTCCTCAACCGCGTCACCGTGGCCCGCCTGCGGCGCATCGTGGTCGATCAGCTGCAGCGGTTGTCGTTGTCCTATTACGCGCGACGCGGCGCGGGGACGGTGGCCAATCAACTGACCGTCGACATGGGCCGGGTTGAGGGCTTCCTCGGCACGGTTGGCAATGGCTTCGTGCCCAACCTGACCCTCGGCCTCGGGGCCACGGCGTGGCTGCTGTACACCAACCCGGTGCTGGCGGCGGTGGCCTTCCTCGGGGTGCCAGCCCAGGCGTGGATCCTCCGCCGCATGCAGGACCGCCTGGCGGCCCACCAACGCAACGTCCAGCAGGCCGGCGAAGACTTCGCCAGCCGGATCGTCGAGTTCATCAGCGGCATGCGGGTGGCGAAGGGCCTGGGTACCGAAGACCTGGCGGCCGCTGACCTGGGCCGCTCCATCGAGCGGATCCGCGATGTCGGGATGGAAGCGGCCCTCACTAGCCGCTGGATGAGTCTGTGGGTCCAGTACGCGTGGTTCGCCAGCAGCACCCTCATCTACACCGTCGGAGCCCTGGGCATCGCCGGGTTCCTCGGGGTCGAGTTTACCGTCGGTCAGGTGGTGGCCTTCGTCGCCCTGTTCGGCTACGTCCAGGCCGGGGCCGGGGCCGTGACCGGGTTTGTCGATTCCTGGAATGCGGCCCGCCCAGCGATGCTCAAATTGGTGGAGGTTCTCGACAGCGACGAGCTGGAGGACTACCTCAGCCCCAAGGCCCCGGTGCGCCTGGAGGGCGGGCTGTCCTTCCGCGCCGTGTCCTTCCGCTATCCGGGGACCGGCGTCGACGCCCTCACGGACCTGACCCTCGACATTCCCCCGGGCCAGACCATCGGCCTGGTGGGGGAGACCGGGGCCGGCAAAAGCACCTTCCTCGACCTCGTGCTGGGTTTTCACAAGCCGACCGCCGGGGTCATGACCTATGACGGCAAATCCCTGGCCGACATCGGTCAGCGGCAGTTGCGCCGCCAATCGGCGGTCATGACGCAGGAGGCCTTCCTGTGGAACACGACCATCAACGAGAACATCCGCCTCGGCCGCCCCGGCGCGAGCGATGCCGAGGTCATCGCCGCCGCCGTGAAGGCCCAGGCCCACGACTTCATCAGCCGCTCTGAGCACGGCTACCACACCTCCTGCGGCGAGCGCGGCGGCAAACTCTCGGGCGGTCAGCGCCAGCGCATCGCCCTGGCTCGGGTCTTCCTGCGCGACCCCCGGCTGGTGGTCCTGGATGAGCCGACCAGCGCCCTGGACCTCGAAACTGAAGCCAAATTGCAGGAGAAACTCGAAGAACTGTGCGCCGGTCGCACAACCTTCATCGTCGCCCACCGCCTCTCGACCCTCCGCCACGTCGACCGCATCCTGGTCTTCCGCCAGGGTCGGATCGCCGAGGACGGGGCCCCGGCGGACCTGTTACAACGGGAGGACGGGCTGTTTCGCCGGCTCCACGACCTCCAGGGGTCGTGATGGAGCAACAGGGGTCGCCCGTGCCACGGGGGTCCTCAGTCGTAGAACTCCGGATACCGCCGCAGGCGGGCGAAGGCCGTGGGGTCGTGGCCGGTGATGACTTTAACGCCCTGATCCCGCAGGTGGCGCATCAGGTTGATGGAGTCGATGGCTTGGGAGGGGTTCTGAACCAGGCCGGGGAGGAGGTCTTCGTCGAGGATTTCCTCGGTGTAGGCCCCGTCGCCCGTTAGCAGGAAGCGGCCGTGATTCGGCAGGTCCACCAGCAGGGACTGGTGGCCGGGGGTGTGGCCGGGGGTCGGGAGGATCACCACTCGGCCGTCGCCGAAGAGGTCGCCGCGCGGGTCCTGGGGGCCGTTGAGGAGCACCCAGTCGAGGTCCGGTTTGTCGAAGTCGGCCCGGATGTAGGCGCCCTTTTGGAAGAAGTCGGGGACGTAGGCGTAGCGCATCTCCTCCTTCTGGACGATGTAGCGGGCTTTGGGGAAATGGCCGACACCGCCGGCATGGTCGAGGTGGAGGTGGGAGAGGATCACATGGGTGATGCGCTCGGCAGCGATCCCCGCCCAGGCCAACTGGCGGACCACGAAATCGTCCTCGGTCATCAGCGGATCATAGGCCCCGACGACCCCGGCGCCCCAGTGTTTCACCTTGTCCTGGGCGACTTCCAGGGCGTTGCCCGTGTCGTACAGGATCAGGCCCCGGGGATGCTCGATGAGGAAGAACGGCACTGGGACCGTGAAATCCACGCCGACGTCCTTGCCCATGGTGAAGAGGTGTTTTTTGCTCTTGAGGGATCCGCATTGGAAGATCGTCAGTTTCATGCCGGCTCCGGTCCGGGACGGCGGGGCCGCCCGGTTGAAGTGATGGGTGAGGGGGGTCAGAGGATCGCGGCGTAGATGGCGGCGATCTGGTCGTGGTCGAGGGGCACGTAGTTGTTGCCGAGGAGCCGTTGCTGGGTGTTGATGACGGTTTTGGCGAACTCCGGGATCTGATCGCGGCGCATGCCGTAGTCGGTCAGGGATTTCTTCGGCAACAGGGCGTCGATCAGGTGTTCGAGGGTCAGCAGGGCGTCGAGGGGTGGGTTCCGGCCCAAGGATTTGGCGATCAGTTTTTCGATGTGCCGGATCTTGCCGTCGGGCTTGATGCGTTTGTAGGCCCGCAGGACCGCGCACAGGCAGCGGGAATTGGCCTCGCCGTGGGGGATATGGAAGGTGCCGCTCAAGGGGTAGGAGATGGCGTGGACGGCCCCGACCCCGGTGTTGCCGAAGGCGATGCCGGCGTAATTGCTGCCCAGCAGCATCTCCCGGGCGATGGTCGGGATGGCGGCGGTCCGGCCGTTGTTGACGAAGTGCAGGAGGTTGTTGAGCAGCAGTTCGATGGCCCGGGTGCTGTACAGTTCTGGGTACTCGTGGGAGCGCGGTGCCAGGTAGGATTCGATGGCATGGACGAGGGCGTCGATGCCGCTGGTGACGAAGGCGAACTCGGGCAGGCCGTGGAGGAGTTCGGGACAGACCACGGCCTCGTTGGCCAGCAGTTCCGGCACCGCGAGACCGATCTTGGTACCGAGGGACGGCACGGCGACGATGGAGATGTTGGTGACCTCGGAGCCGGTACCGCAGGTGGTGGGGATCAGGACCAGGGATTTCTCGCGGATTGCTGGCGCGGTTTTTTGGAAGATCGCCAGGGTCCGGCCGGATCGCTTGAGGGTCAGGATTTTGGCGATGTCGAGGACCGAACCGCCGCCAAGGCCGACCACCCGGTCGAAGTCCTGGCGGGCGGCGGCGTCCCACACGGCGTCGATCATTTCGTCGGTCGGCTCCCCGGCCCCGAAGTCGTCGATGCAGATGACCCGGGTGGTGTCCGGGATTGCCCCCAGGCGGGCGGCCTGGAGGGCTTTGGCGGTGAGGATCACGTCCCGTGGTCCCAGGTCGGCCCCGGCCAGCCACTCCTGCCAGCGGTCATAGACGGTGATTTTCGGGGTGAGGGCGAAGGTCTTCATGGCGTCAGCTCCAGATCTCAAGGTCGGAGGCGGCGGGCTTGTTGATGATGCCCGCGACCCGGGACACATTCATCAGGTGCTTGAAGTCGAGGTTCTCGGAAATCGAGTTATTGCCCCACGAGCCGCAGCCGAGGGTGGTGGTCGGAGCCAAGCCGTTGGTCAGGGAGCCGCCGGCGGTGGTCGCGCAGGGCTGGTTGACCACCAGGCGGCTGACCGGCAGTTCGACCCCGGCGTAGGCGATGTGGACTTGGTTCTGGCTGTGGATGCCGGCGGTGTGGCCCGCGCCCTCCATCACCAAGTTTTCCTTCGCCTTCTCGACGGCGTCCTCGAAGGAGCCGTAGGCCATGATGGCGATCACCGGGCAGAGTTTCTCCTTGGCCAAAACATCCTGGTGGCCGGCACCCCGGGCCTGGAGGACCACCAGCCGGGTGGTCTCGGGAATGTCGAGCCCGACCAGGGCCCCGATGTGGCGGCACGACTTGCCGACCACGTCCTTGTTGAGGGCGCCGTTGGGGAACAGCAGGGAACGGAAGACCTCGGTGGTCTCGCCGTCCTCGGTATACCACACCCGGGGCATGGCCTTGAGGATGGCGACGGCCTCGGCCATTTTTTCCTCGGGGATGAGGATGAACTGCTCGTGGGAGCAGATGATGCCGTTGTCGAAGGAGGCGCCGATCTCGATTTTGCGCAGGGCATCGGCGAGGTCCGCGTCGCGGTCGATGATCACCGGCACATTGCCGGCTCCGACTCCGAGGGACGGCCGACCGCTGGAGTAGGCCGACTTGACCATCGCCCCGCCCCCCGTGGCCACCACCACGTCCACCTGCTTCATCAGGTCCTGGGTGGTGGCGAGGGTGCCGTTGGTCACCACCTGCACGAGGTGTCGGGGCCCGCCATGGCGGACGATGATCTCCTGGAAGGCGGCCGTCAGGTGCTCGGCGCACTTCTGGGCCTTGGGGTGGGAGGCGAAAATAATCGCGTTGCCCGCCTTGATGGCGAACATCGCGTTGCACATCGGGGTGACGATGGGATTCGTGATCGGGGTCACGGCGCCGACCACCCCCATCGGTTTGGCGATGTAGACCAGGGCCTTCTTCGGATCCTCGTCGATCACCCCCCGGGACTTCTTGCCCTTGAGGCTGTTCCAAATGGCCCGGGACTTACCGATTTTCTTGAGGACCTTGTCCTCGACGTTCCCGAGGCCGGTTTCCTGGCAGGCCATCTCAGACAGGGGTCGGGCGTGGTCATAGACGTACTTGCCGATGTCGCGGACGATGGCGTCCACCACCTCTTGCGAAGCACTCTCGAATTCGGCCTGGGCATACCTCGCCTTTGCCACCAGGGAGGAAACGAGGTCGTGGTGATGGGGGGGTGCAGGGGTGTGGGTCATGATTTTGGGGAGTTTTGCCACCAACGCCGACTCTCTACAAGATAACAAGATAAGAATGCCCGATTAATGAAAGTGCATGTTCACCATCCCGATTGAACATGGAAAATAGTGCAGAAACATTCAGGAAACACGCATGAGTGGCCCGTGGCGTGATCGCTTTTGATGGGCGGCGTTGGGCTCCTACCGGCCTGGAATCCATGAAAACCCGGGAGCTATACCCGTTGTAATCCCTTGTCTTATCAAGATTATTCTGTAAAAGTATGCTGCGTTGCAGTCCTCGACTTGTCCCCCCAAAGGCGTCCTCATGACCTCGATTACTGTGGTTGCCAAGGCGGCTGGCGTGTCCATCGCCACCGTGTCTCGGGTTATCAACCACCTGCCCCAGGTGGCTCCAGATACCGCCGCGGCGGTCCACCGGGCCATGGAAGAGGTTGGCTACCGGCCTAATCGGATGTCCCATCGTCGGGCCCGGGATGCGGCGCCCCAGTCTTGGCCAGCGGGGGTGCGTCACGGCAGCGTCGCCATCCTGTTTCCCGACACCCGGGAGGAGGCCCTGCGGACCGCCCTCAGCGGCCGGTTGGTCCATGGGGTGAATACCGCCCTGTCCCCGGTCGGCATGACCATCGTCAGCACCCCCCTGACCTATGATGGCGGACTGCCGTCGATGGTCGCCAGCGGGGCGGTGGATGGTCTAATTGTGCGGACGACGGTCCCCGTGGCCCACTTGGTCGCGGCCATTCCCCCGATGCCCATCGTGTGGCTCCTGGAACTTACCGAATCCTACCTGCCTCGGGGCGATCAGGTGTTAGAGGATACCGCCGCCATCGGGCGTCTGGCGGCCCGACAGTTGCTGGCCCGGGGTCACCGCCGCCTGGCGATCCTCAATCACGAGCCCGCCCATCCCAGCTACCAACGTCGCACGCGGGCGTTCCTTGCCGAGGCCCAGGCCGCCGGAGCCCAGGTCGACGTCCTGGAACCCCCTTCGGCTATCAGCCCCGAGGAGATACCGACCCTGGTTCAGCGGTTCCGCGATCTGCCGGATCGGCCCACGGGCATGTTGCTGCCGGTCAGTGACGCCGGATTGGTGATCTTCCACCGGGCGCTCATCGACCTTGGCCTGCGCTCGGGCACGGATCTGGAGATCGTGGCCTGTGCCAATGACCTGTTCTTGCCCGAGGCCCTGGGCCACGGCCTGTTCAACATCAATATCCATCCCGAAGCCATCGCCCAGGCCGCCGGCGACCTGTTGCTGTGGCGCCTTGCCAACCTCGACGCTCCCCGGCGCCGGGTGCTGATCGAGCCGTCCCTCGACCTGACGGCGGCCGGGGACGCCCGCAAGAAGCCCTGGGCGACGTAACCCCGTCGCCCCCCCCTTGCGGCGGCTGGCAGCCGCCATCATCCCCAGCCCATGGCAGGCTTCCTCGGCGATGATCAGGTGCGGCGCGTCAAGGACGCCATCGACATCGTGCAGTTGATGGGCGAGTACGCGGCCCTGCGCAAATCCGGCAAAACCTTCGCCTGCTGCTGCCCGTTCCATCAGGAGCGGTCCCCCAGTTGCTACGTCTACCCGGATACCCAGTCCTACTACTGCTTCGGCTGCCAGGCCCACGGTGACGCCATCAGCCTGATCCGGGCCAAGGAGAACGTCAGTTTTACGGACGCCCTGGAGTTGCTGGCCCGCCGGGCCGGCATCACCCTGGTCTACGAGAACAGCCGGGGCAACGACCGGGGCGAGCGCGATACGTTGATCGCCGCCTGCAACTTCGCGACCCAGTTCTACGAGAAATGCCTGTGGGAGGACGACGGTGCCGCTGCCGCCCGGGCCTACCTGCTGGAACGCCGCCAACTGGCCAAAACCACCTGTGAACGGTTCCGCCTCGGCTGGTCCCCGGGCCGAGGGGCCCTGGTGGATGCGGCCAAGCGCAAGGGCCTCGACCCCCAGATTCTGGCTCGCCTGGATCTCGCGGTCGAGCGGGATGGCCGCCTGGTGGACCGCTTCTATGAACGGGTGATGTTCCCGATTTGCGACCGTTTTGGGAATCCCCTGGCCTTCAGTGCGCGCCTGCTGCCGGAGGCGGAAAAAGCCGCCAAGGAAGCCGGTCGTGGCGTCGGCAAATACGTCAACAACACCGACACGCCGCTTTACCACAAGGGCAGCACGGTGTTCAACCTCCACCGTGCCCGGACCGTCGCCCGGGATGCCGGTCGATTAATCGTCATGGAGGGCCCGACGGATGTCATGGCCGCCGACCAGGCGGGCATCGGCGAATGCGTGGCCGTCCTTGGCACCGCCCTGACCCCCGAGCATGCCAAGCAGCTCGGTGCCCTGGTCGGCGACAAGGGGCGCCTGTTGCTGCTCCTCGACGGCGACCGGGCTGGTCAGACCAATGCCCTCAAAGGCATCCGCACCTGCCTCGCGGTGGGCGTCCCCGTGCGGGTGGCGATCCTGCCGGATGAGCTCGATCCGTCGGAACTCCTGGCCGAGGGCCCCGGCGGCGTCGCCTCGCCTGAGGCCAAGGCGACCTTTGAAAAAGTCCTGGCCAGCGCCCGGGCCGACCTCGACCACCTCCTGCGGGCCACGGCCCCCCGGCCCTACGATCTGGCCCGGGACGATCTGGTGCGGGCGGTGGACGAAATCCTGGCGGTGGTTCGGCCCATGCCCGACGCCGAACAGCGGACCCTGGCCCTGGGCGAGGTCGCCGAGTGGTTCAACCTCCCCAAGGACCGCCTGGCCAAACGCTTGGCGGAGGGGGCCCCAACGGCCACCGCCGCCGCCTCGCCCGAAGCCGCCGCCCCGCCCATCGAACCTCCGACCACCGCCGGCGAAGTGGTCCTCCATCTGCTCGTTGCCCACCCGTCCCTGCGGGCCGTAGCCGCCGACGACCTGGGCCTAGAGCCCAGCCATCTGCCGACTCCGTGGTCCGACCTCCTCGGTGCCCTCCTGACCCTGCCGGACGCCGACCCCGACGCCCTGTGCGCTGCGGAGGGCGTCGCCACCCACGAGGGCCTCCAGGCCGCCGTCCGCCGCTGGGCCGCGACGCCCATCGACGCCCGCCTACGGGGCAACACCGCCCCCCGGCCCGAAGGCGACGACCTCCGCCCGGAACTGGAAAGCCGCATCCGCCAACTGCGCCGGGCGGCCATCGAGCACGACATCCACCGCCTGGGTGCCGAGATCAAGGACGCCGAACGGGCTCGGGATTTTGCGCGCATCAAGGCGCTGATGGTCGAACGTTCAGAGTACCAGCGGCAGGCGCGGGATTTGGCGTGAGGGGCTTTCGACCTTATTGAAGTCCGGGGTCCGTGGTCAAAGACAGGATCACTGCGGTGTTTCCAACGCCGGGGCTATTCCCACGCCGGGGGCCTCGCGGGACCCCGGACCCCGGACCCCGGACCCCGGACCTGAAGTGACCCCGGACCCCGGACCCCGGACCCCGGACCTGAAGTGACCCCGGACCCCGGACCCTGACTCACCGATCCGAACTCGGCATCACCCGCCGCATGAACTGATCGAACAACGGCACGGTGAACGCCAGGTCGCCGTGGGCCGGGCTGTAAATCATGCCCTTGGCGATCAGCTTGGCCCGCACGGGACCGACGCTGTTGACCTTCACCCCCATACGATCGGCGATGACCCCCACCCGCTGAGGTTCCGGCCCCAAGTCAGCCATGGCCCGCAGGAATCGTTTTTCGCTGGGGGTCAGGCGATCAAAGCGGACGCGGAAGAAGTTCTGGTCGAGGCGCTGTACGGCCACCGGAGTGGCCGCACGGACGACCTCGACCGTGATGTTCGGGGTCGGCGCACTGTTCCAGGCCTGGTACCCCCATTCCTGGACAAAATAGGGGTAGCCGGTGGTGAAGCGGAAGATCTCCGCCAGGGCTTCGGTGGTGAACGCGGCGTTGGCCGCCCGGGCGGGATCCTGAAGGGCCCGGGCGGAGTCGGACTGGGACAGGGCCCCGATGTCCGGGAAGGCGAACAGCCGTTCGGCGTAGGATTTCGATTCGCCGGCCAGGCCCGGCAGGATCGGCAAACCGGCCCCGATCAGCACCAGCGGAAGTTGCCGCTGCTGCATCTTGTGCATGGCCATGATGAGGGCGCCGAGCTCCTTGGCGGTGAAATACTGGACCTCGTCGATCAGCAGGGCGACGGCGACGCCCCGATCCTGGGCGGCCTCGGCCACCGCCACGAACAGGTGGGGGAGGTCGATTTCGATGTCGCCACTGTCGGCGGACCCGGTTTCAGGATCCACGTCAAGGGACAGGGACAGGTCCTGGAATTCGACCTTGATGGTGCCAATGAAACTCCGCAGGACCGACAGGGCCCGGCGGACCCGATGCCCGGTCCCCGCGAGGCGACTGAGGTCGTAGAGCAGGGACCGGAGGTGGGGGGCCAGGAACGGTCCCAGGGGTTTGCCTTCGTGGGCTTCAATCAGGATGGCGCGGTAGTCAGCGGACTCTGCCAGACGATGGATCTCATTGAGCAGCACCGTCTTGCCGGTTCCCCGCAGGCCGGTCAGCAAGAGGCTTTTCTCGGCCTTTCCGGCCTTGATGCGGTGCAGCAGCACATGGGCCTGTTCCAGCACCGGCTGGCGACCGACGAGTTCGGGTGGCGGGGCGCCGGCACCGGGGGAAAACGGGTTAGCGATGGCATCCATAGGGATTGCTACCTGATACTACCTCATTTCAGGTAGCAACGTGTAGCATTGGTTAGGAGTCCATCGGGCGGAGGGGGTCCGTGGCCTCTCCATCCCCATTCCTGAGCATGCCCAGGGCGATGTCAGTACTCCCTCCCGAGGATCCCTTCCGCCCCGCCCGCGTCCTCCCGCGCGATGCCGGGTACCCGTCGTCAGACCTCCCACGCCTCCACCACGGGGCCCAATTGTTTGACGCCGGTCAGCCCTGGCATGCCCATGAGGTCTGGGAGGAGGCGTGGAAGGAGGACCGCAGCGCCCAGCGGGACGCCTGGAAGGGTCTGATCCAGGTGGCGGCGGCTGTCTATCACCTCCAACGGGGGAATCCGGGGCCGGTTCCGGCCCTGCTGGTCCGGGCGAGGATCCACCTGGAGGGTCATGGCCACCACCTCAGCCCTGACCCCCAGGCGCTGATTCAGGCCTGTCGGCGGCTGGAAGCGACCGGCGAGGTTCCGGTCCTGGGGCCCCTGGTGCACCGGGTCTGACGGGGAAGCCCATTGTCCGCCGCCCCAGCGGCCGATGGTCGCGGATGTGATCAACAACATCATTTGCCAGGAAGTCTCCGAAAAGCCCCTCGACGGCCTCTTCGAGATGAACATCTACAACGATGACGGCTTCCACGACCACCCGCCCTACCGGGCGATCCTGACCTGGCTGGCGGACCACCTCAACGCCATCGGCCATCCCACCGTCCTGACGTTGCCCAAGGTCAAAGAGGACGAGGACGAGGTCGATGCTTCCATCACCGTCGATAAAATGACCTTCCCGGTCTATTTCGAAAATTCCCTGGGCTACATCGCCTGGTACTCGTCCCAGCGTGGCAACCTGTTGAAAATCGCCCGGCTGATCCACAACGTTCGGCCGCAGATTCCGACCTAGGGACCCGGCGGGATGCGCGCCCTACGGCAGGATGGTGGGGCATCGCCGGGGTCGCCTCACGGAACCAGAGGGGGTCGTGCTTGCGGAATTGTGACCTCGTGATCCCGATGTCCTGCGCTCCAATCGCCGGCATGGATACTTTACCGAGCATGACCGTCCCGTTACTCCCCGGCGAGCGTTGGTGGGGAGGGTGCGTCGACGATGGGTACCAGATGCCATTTGCCTCGGGGTTCCAGCGGGATTTGCGTTCCCAACAGAATAACCAGGTGATGCCCCTGCTGGTGTCGAGCCATGGCCGTCACCTCTGGAGCGAGACCATCTTCGCGGTCGCCGTCGATGACCAGGCCCTGACCATCACCGGCGGCGCCCCCGTGCTGGCGGAGCCGGGGGGTGGTCTGCGGGGCGCCGTCCTCGGGGCCGCCCAGGCCTATTTCCCGCCGTCGGGCATGGTGCCCCATCCCCTGCTGTTCACCCATCCCCAGTACAACACCTGGATTGAGCTGCAGTACGAACAGTCCCAGGAGGGTGTTCTGGCCTATGCCGAACGGATCATCGCGGAGGGCTATCCCCCCGGTGTTTTGATGATCGACGACACCTGGCAGCGGGACTACGGCGATTGGCGCTTCGACCACGCGCGCTTCCCGGATCCCAAGGCCATGGTGGATCGCCTCCATGCCCTCGGCTTCCTGGTCATGCTGTGGGTCAGCCCCCAGATTTCCCCGAATGGCCGCCTGTACCTTGACCTGCGGGACCAGGGATTGTTGGTTCGTGACGCGACCGGCGAGCCGGCCATCCGTGCCTGGTGGAACGGCCACAGCGCGATCCTCGACATGACCAATCCGGCCGCCATCGCCTGGCTGGAGGGGCGTCTGCGGGCCCTGGAAACCGCCACGGGCGTGGAGGGCTGGAAGTTCGATGCCGGGGATTTCAGCCATTACCGTGACGATGATCGCATCCATGTGCCGGGACCGGCCGCCAGCCAGACCCAGGCCTGGGCTGCCTTCGCGGAACGCTGGCCCCTCAATGAATTGCGGGCCTGCTGGAAGATGGGCAACCGTCCCCTGGTCCAGCGTCTGTGCGACAAGTTGCATGTGTGGGAGCCCCTGGGCGGGATCGCCGGATGCGTCCCCAACGTCCTCGCCCTTGGCCTGCTGGGTCACCCGTTCTCGTGCCCGGATCTCATTGGCGGTGGTGAATACCGCAGTTTCAACGAGCACCGCGATCAATTGGACCAGGAGCTGTTCGTCCGTCATGCCCAGTTGAGCGCCTTGTTGCCGATGCAGCAATTCAGCGCCGCGCCGTGGCGCTTCCTCGATGCGGCCCACGCCGACCTCTGCCGTCAGGCGGCCGTGCTGCACACCGCCTTCGGTGAACGGATCGCGGCCCTGGCCAAGGACGCGGCCCGGACGGGCATCCCCATCGTCCGTCCCCTAGCCTGGGTCTGGGCAGACCCCCGCGCCCTGGCCGTGAACGATCAGTTCCTCCTGGGGGATGACGTGCTGGTGGCGCCGGTGGTGACCAAGGGCGCACGCGCCCGCAAGGTCCTGGTGCCACCGGGCCGGTGGCGGGAAGCCCGGGGCCAGGAGGTGGACGGACCTGTCGAGGTGGTGGTGGACGCTCCCCTGGACCACCTGCCCCGCTTCACCCGGGTCGGGTGATCAGGCCCGACGGACGGTGCCCGGGGTATGGCCATACCGCGCGGTGAACGCGCGCAGGAACTGGGAGACCGAACGGTAGCCGACATGGGTCGCCACCTCCTGAACCAGGGCATTGGGGGCCATCAGCAGCTGCCGGGCTAACTCCAGGCGCCGTTGCCGCAGCCAGGTCGCCGGTGGGATTCCGAGGGCCTCGCGGAAGGACCGGCTGAGCTGCTCGCGGCTGACGCCCAGATCGCCGGCCACCTCTTCCAGGGTGCTGCTGGTGGTTAGCCGTTTCTCGAAGAGGGCAATTGCCCGGCGGGCCAAACGGTCCTCCTTGGCGGTGCGGGCGTGGGCGACCGAGGCCAGGATGGTGCTGGCCGCCCGGGCCGAGGCACTGACGTCCCACACCACATGGTGATCCCCCGGCCGGTCGGCCAGGTTGGTCAGGATTTCCTCCAAGTCGGTCCCGGCGGGTTCATAGACATGACCGTGACGCTGGATCAGGTGACCGAGGGCATCCAAGGCCAGATCCCCGGCGATTTCCGCGTAGGCGCAGTGCCACGGAGGGTCGCCCTCCTGGAGGCCATACTCCAGGGAATCCAGCCCGGTGCGCATGATCATCACCTTGCCCGGCGTGACGAGGTGCTCGGTACCATCGACCATCACCCGGCCCGTCCCCCGCAGGCCGATCTTCACGACCGCCAGCCGTTCGGTCCGCAGGCGGGGCACGCACCAGTAGGCCCCGGTACGCCCAACCCCGACCGAAGCCTGGCACAGCCGAGGCCAGCCCGGCAGGGGATCCAGGGTGTCTATCATGAGACTATTGATCTCGTTATGATCGGTGACCATAACGGGCGATACTTGCGATGGGGGCGAGCGGAGAACAGGCTCCCGAGCTCTTTTGGCGGCGGTGCATCATCCATGCGCGCGGGCACTTGCGGATCTGCGACCTGACCGGTGTGGGTGGACGCGTGACCTGGATCGAAAACTTCCTCCGGGCGCACCAACGCCGGGGCGCATGCATCGGGTCACCTTGCCCATGGCGGTGGACGCCGACGGGAAGCCGGAGGACACCGTGGAACTGACCGCAGCCGATCGCTTCAACGGCAAGGGTGGTCCGATCCGCAGAAGCGAGGCGGGATCCGCGGGAGGCAGCACCGTTCTTCGCGTGGGTGATGTGGCCAAGCCCTGGCAGGGATTTTGAGGTGCCCCGTTGCTGAAATGTGATGTGCCCAGGGCGGTAGAGTGGTGTCATCATGATGGTATGCGCACTCTCCTCGCCTCGATCGCTTCCCTCACCCTGATCGCTGCCCTGCCGGCCGCCGATGGTCTCCTACCGGACGCCACCACGGTGTTGGCCACGGGTACCGTCGCGAACTGCCAGGTCAGCCTGGTGGATGTCGAAGGGCGCCAGGGCAAAGTCCTCCGATTCCAGGTCGCGGAGGTGCCGAAGGAAGGCTGGATGTCCCATGCCTACGCCTATGGCATCGAGATCCCGGTAAAGACCGGTGAAACCGTGGAGATCACCGGTTGGTCACGCCTGGTCGATGGCCCCGAGGGCGCGATCAAGGTGGATTTGAGCGGGTCTGAACGGCCCTATGACGTGGCGGTGACGGGGTGGATCACCCCGGTGGCGGAATGGCGCCGGTTCACCATCAAGGGCGTGGCCAGCAAGGACCTGTCTCAAGTTCGCTTCGGTCTCTGCGTAGGATATCGGAAGCAGACGGTGGAGGTCGCCGAGATCGCCATTCGCAAGGTGGGATCGCCTTGATCCCCTTGCGCGAGTCACGCTTGATGAGGTAGACTCGAACTCTGGTGGGGAGGCGCCATGGACCGCTATGAAAACCCTAAGATCCGCGGGTTCACCCTGATCGAGCTGCTGGTGGTCATCTCGATCATCGCGGTCCTGGCGGGCATGCTGCTTCCCGCAGTGGGCATGGTCAGGAATTCGGCCAATGCCTCCCGCTGCCTCAACAGTCAGAAGCAGGTGGCCTTGGGTTGCCTGGGCTATGCCAATGACCAGGAGGGAGTGCTTCCAGCCCTGCGGATGCCCACCACACCGATCGTGACCTTCTGGACCCAGTTGGTGCTTCGGGACTACCTGGATGCCGGGATGATCGATGCCAACCGGACCAACTTCGACCGTACCAGCCTCCAGGGCTGTTCCGAATGGAATCGTGCCACGTCTTCCTCCGCGAACCGGGCCTGGCAGGGTGCCTACGGCTTCAACTCTTCGCCCCTGAGTGAAAACGGGGTCATCAACCTGGCCAACAACGACTACGGACGCAGTGATTTGGCCAATGCCAAAGCCATCGCCCTGAGCCAAATCACCAAGCAGTCTTCCCGAGTGATGCTGGGCGATGTGCTCAACACCGATGGCACCTCAACCTACCGGATCAATGCCGTCATCGGTACGGTGACCGAGGCCAGCAACGCGGTGAACGCCACCAGCACCCTGCTCAAGAGTTGGCACACGGAGGGGCGCCAGGTCACCATCACCATGTTCGATGGTCATGGCGAGAAACGGTCGATCACCCTCGCCGCCGCCGCCATCGTCAATCCCTAGCGCAGGTCCCATGGGTGCCGCGTTCCGGCAGGGTTTGGTTCCCCACCGGATCGGTTCCTGCACGTAGCGGCAGTTGCCGACATGTCCGCCGGGGCGGGGACTTGCGGATCTGTGATCTGCTGGGGGAACGGGCCAGGTCCTAGGGTTACCGGTAGCGCCCTCCAGAGGGGCCACGGTTCTCCCATCCCTGTCCTGGAATTGTTCCGCCATGTACTCCGTCAATCCGTCCAAGGGTTTCACCCTCATCGAACTGCTGGTGGTCATCTCAATCATCGCCGTGCTGGCGGGATTGCTGATCCCAGCGGTGAATCTGGTGCGGGAGAGCGCCAACGGCATCCGGTGCATGAGCAGTCAACGCCAGGTGGCGATGGCGATTGTTGGGTATGCCAATGACCAGGACGGGGAACTGCCCGCCTTGTACCTGACCGATACGCCCATCGCGACCTTTTGGTCCCATCTGATCCTGCAGGATTACCTGGAAGCCGGAAAATCGAATGCCGTGCACACCAATTTTGCCCGCACGCCCATGCAGGGCTGTCCATCGTGGATGCGGGCGACCCGTCAGGTCCCGTTTCAGGAACGGGCGGGGGCCTATGGCATGAATTCCAACCCCATGTCAGACAACGGTGTCATCAATCCGATCCACAGCGATTACAAGGTGGGCGGACCCAATGCCCGTCGGATCACCCTCAGTCAGATCACGAAAGCCTCTTCCCGCCTGCTCATCGCCGATGCGATCAATGCGGATAATACCCCGACCCATCGGCTGAATCCGGTCACGGGGACGGTCACGGAGGCCAGCAATGCGGCCTTGGGGCAGAACTTCGAAACCAAACTCAGGAGCTGGCATGCGACGGGGCGTCTCATCGCCGTGACCATGTTTGACGGTCACAGCGAGAAACGGAGCATGACGGCGGCTGCGGCCGCCATGACCAACCCCTGAGCGAGGATGTCGATGATCCATACCGGCCAACTTGAGGGCTTCCCCGCCGTGACCCTCAGCAACGGCGAGGTGGAGGCGGTGTTTGTGCCGATGCTCGGTGGGCGCCTCGCGTCCTTGAAGGCGGTGGGGGGGCGCTCCTGGTGCTTTTCCCCCGGTGACCGGCTCCAGCTTTGGGCCAACCGACCGGGGGATCCATTCACCACCGGGACCTTCGTCGGCTTGGATGAATGCCTGCCCACCATCACCGCCTGTCGGGTGGATGGACGTGACCTCCCGGACCATGGTAGTTGCTGGAACCATCCCTGGGAGCTTCTGCCGGGCGATGGGGTCGGTCTCGGCCTGGACCTGCCCGATTTGCCCCTGCGCCTGGAGCGCCGGGCGACCCTCCGCGGGACCACCCTTCGTCTGGACTATGCGCTGACGAACCGCGGTGATCGGCCCGAGCGCTGGGGCTGGGCCTTCCATGGTCTTTTGGCTTTGGCCCCCGGGGATCGTATCGAACTGCCCGGGGTGGAGAGCGTCCGGGTGGCGGCCCAGCGCCTGGCCGAACCCCTGTCCCTCCCGACCTGGGCCTGGCCCTCCCCCCGGCCCGACCTGCACCTGGATACCCTGGACCTGGGCCCCGGCCCGACCTTCCTCAAGGCCTTCGCCGGCCCCCTGGACGATGGCCATGCCGCCGTGTGGGCCCGGGATGGCCAGGGACTCGCATTGCGGTGGCCCGCCCAGACCAACCCCTGGTGTGGGCTGTGGCTGTCCCGGGGCGGCTACCTGAATCAGCACACCCTCGCCCTGGAACCGACCAACCTGCCCTGCGATAGCCTTGAGATGGCCGGTGACCGGGCGGCGGTGCTGGACCCGGGCGCCACGGCCACCTGGTGGGTGGAGATGTGCCTTACCCCTCCACGGAACGACCGCCACCGGTCAGTCGGCGGATGAGGGCGGTCTCCTGCGCATCGTAGGGCTGGCCATCCGGATGGAGGATCTCGTGGAACCACGGCGAGGGAGGGGTGGTCATGGGCGTGATCCAGGTCGTCCATGGATACTCGGTTTGGCAGCGGCCGGCCACCAAACCCCAGTTCCAGGCCGCCACCCGATGGCGGTGCAGCACCGGTAGGCTGCTGGCAAAGGTCGAACCGGCCCCCCGGGCCATGTACTCGCTGCACCACACGGGACGGCCATGAACCGCCAGGTTGGCGATGCAGGCCTCCAGCACCTCGGGGGCCCCGTAGTTATGGAAGCTGAGCACATCACTGGCCTCCACCTGGAGGCGCTGGAGGGGGGACAGGTGGTCGGCGGCGAAGTCCCCCTGCCAAATGCCAGAGGTCAGGGGTTGGCTGGGGGCGACCTCGCGGGCCCAGGCGAAGACCTGCGCCAGCCGCTCCGTCACCAGGTCGGTCTTCTCGGCGACGGGGAGGTCGAGGTGCTCGTAGGGTTTGCCGGTGCTGTGGTTTTCCGGCTCGTTCCACAGGTCCCAACCGTGGATGCGGCGGTCCTGGGCAAAACGGGTCAGAACGCCTTGCACATAGGGCTGCAGGCGGGCGAAGCGCGCCGCGTTCCTTACCACTGCGGCGCCGGGGCTCTGCACCCAGCGGGAATTGTGCACCCGGGGGATGGGTTCGGGTTGCGGGCCCGGTTGGGGATCCGGATACCAGCAGGAATCGAAGAAGACGAGGAGGGCACCAATGCCGAGCTCCTCAGCGATGGTCAGGACCCGGTCGATGCGCTCCAGGAATCCGGCGGGGTCTTGCTCCCAGCACAGGTCGTGGAGGAAGATGCGCATGCTGGTCATGCCCAGGTCGGCGGCCCAGCCCAGCTCGCGGGCGATGGTGGCCGGATCGAAGGTGGCAGCCTGCCAGAATTCCAGCTGGTTGCTGGCGGTGGAGGGCGTGAAGTTGGCGCCCACCAGCCAAGGCAGGGACGAGCACCAGGCCTGGGCGCGTTCCGGGGACCAGCGGGTGGCGGAGAGGTGGGGGTGGTTCATGGCCGTGAACGTGCCTACCGGGGGGCTGGAATGCCATCGGCACGATCCACCGTTTCCTTCGCCAAATCCACCGCCAAATCCACTCAGAGGTAGGAGAGGACGGTTGTGCTTCCTTTATCGCAGGCCCTCAGGGCGCAGCATGACTGAGGCTCGCAGTCCATTACGAAGCATCCATCGGGATCCTCCATGCCATGCCTGTCACCGCTGCTGACCTTCGCGAAATCCATGACATCGGGAGCAAGACCCGGGAATGGCTGGTGGCCGGGGAGTCCATCCCCGCCCTGGCCCGGGCACGGATCGTCATGTGTGGAGTGTCCCGCTGCCGGTCTGGGTTTCATTTCGTGCGTCATGCCTGGGAGCACAGCCAGTTGCTGCTGGCGCTGGGGCCCGGCGGCGCCTGCCTGATCGACGATGATTGGCGAGCCCTGGCCCCGGGAGAGGGCTACCTGACTCCCGCTGGGGTCACCCACGCCTATCGCTGCCTGCCGGATCGGACCTGGTGGCACGTCTGGGCCATCCTCCAGGAGCCGGAGGACTGTGATCGTCGGATCACCGCCGAGCGCCCCGTCATCATTCCAGGGGATGGGCGGCCCTTGCACGATGCCGTCCTCAACCTCCACCGGGAGACCATGGGTGCGGGGGATCCCACCCTGGTGCGGCAGTGGTCGGATCTCGTGGTGGCCTTGCTAAGCCGGCACCTGGCCCCGGTTCAGACCGACCAGCGCCTGTGGCGCCTGTGGGAGGAGATCGATGCCGATCTGAGCCAACCCTGGACTCTCGGTGACTTGGCGAGACGGGCAGATCTTGGCCAGGAGCAGTTGCGTCGGCTGTGCCGGCGTCAACTCGATGCCAGCCCGATGCAGCACCTGACGCGTCTACGAATGCGTCGGGCCGCCGCCCTCCTCGCCAGCGGCGACCGCTCGATTGGACAGGTGGCGGAGGCCGTCGGCTATGCCAATGCCTTCGCCTTCTCCACCGCCTTCCGGCGGCACCACGGCGTACCGCCATCCTACCGGCGAACCTGAGTCAGGGACGGGATCCGAGGATTGCGGATCTGTGATCCTGCCCTCACCTTGGAGTTGGTGACCCTGGGAGATGTTCCCATTCCGTGTTCTCCCGGCCTGGTCCTGTCCCCCGGCCGCCATGCCAGCCCCATACCCTTCCCGCGTCATCCCCGACGGAGGCATCCCATGGCCCTGAATTCCCTACGGTCCCCCCACTTTGCGACGGGGTTCCTCGGTCTCGCCGTGCTCAGCATCGTGGGCTGCGGGACCTCGGGCCCATCGAACACGCGCCCCGCCGCTACGCCACCGTCGTCCTCGACCGCCGCCGCCCCGGCCACAGCCCCGGTCACCACGGCCGTCGGTAAGGTCGACCCGGCTCAAGCTGCCGACCCCTTGGCCAGTGCCGTGCGGGGCCACCCCCGCCTGTTCGCGGATCGCCCCACCTTCGAACGCATCGCCCGGAGCACCACGCCCGTGGTCCAGGAATCCCTCCGCATCCTGGCGGCCGAAGCGGCGTTCCACCGCGACCGGCCCCTGCTTGAGCACCGGGTCGACGGCTTCCGCCTGCTGGCGGTCAGCCGCACCGCCGTGCAGCGCATCGGCAGCCTAGCGGGTGCCTACCGGCTGTTGGGGGATCAGGCCGCTGGTGAAGCCGCCCGTCGCAACCTGATGGCGATTGTCCGTTTCCAGGACTGGAACCCCCGTCACTACCTGGATGTCGGGGAAATGACCCTGGCCGCCGCCCTGGGCTACGACTGGTGCCACGACCTGCTGACGCCCGAGGAACGGCAAGAGGTCCGTGCAGCCATCGCCACCAAGGGCATTCAACCGTCCTTTGTCGAGCCCCGTCCGGGGAATCTCCATTGGGTCGAGGGACACACCAATTGGACCCAGGTGTGCCATGCCGGTCTGGTGGCGGGGGCCCTGGTGATCCACGAAGAGGAACCGGACCTGGCCCGGCGGACCATCCAGCGAGCCCTCACGTACCTCCCGAAGGCAGCCGATGGCATCTATGACCCCACGGGGAACTACCCGGAAGGGACCATGTACTGGGGGTACGGAACCATGTACCACCTCATCGCCGTCGAGGCCCTCCGTTCGGTCCTGGGTGCGGACGGTGGGCTGGGGCGTCATCCCGGCCTTCTGGCCAGTGGCGAGTTTTTTGCCCATGGTCATGGCCCCACGGGCCAGCCGTTTTGTTACGGCGACAGTTCCGCCGCCACACCGGGATGGCTCGTCAATGCCGCCTCTCTGGCCTGGTTTGCGCGCGAGAACAGCCGCGCGGCCTTGCTGCCACCGCCGCCCAAGACCCCCCACAAACCCTCGGACAATGCCGCCCATCGCTTCGCGGCCTTCCTGCCGCTGTGGCTCCAGGACCCGCCCTCTCAGGGTGAGGCCCTGCCCCTGGAGTGGGTCGGCGGCGGTATTCGCCGGGTGTGGTTCTGTCGGAATGCCTGGAACGATCCCAAGGCCTCCTTTGTTGGGGTCACGGCGGGTTCGCCCGGCGATCACCATGGGCACATGGACACGGGCAGCTTCATCTTCGAACAGGGTGGCGTGCGCTGGGCCCACGACCTGGGCATGCATCCCTACGAACCGCTCGAGAAAGCTGGCCTGAAACTGTGGAGCCTGTCTCAGGACAGCCAACGTTGGACGGTTTTCCGGCTGGGTGCCGAAGCCCACAACATCCTCCGTCTGCCGGGCATCACCCAAAACGTCACCGGTCGCGCGACCCTGGTCCACCGTTCGGAGGATCCCGCCAATCCCGGGTGTGATCTGGACCTGACCTCGCTCTACACCCCCCAGGCTACCCGCGTGTTCCGTCAGGTCCGGTTCCCGGGACGCACCGCCCTGGAGGTGACCGACGAGATCGAGGGGCTGGCCATCACCGGCACCCTGCGCTGGCAGATGATGACCCGAGCCAAGGTGGACGTGGCGGCGGACGGCCGGGGGGCGATCCTGACCCAGGACGGTCGGTCCCTGCCCTTGTCGGTCACCGAGCCCGCCCAGGCCCGGGTGACCATCACCCCGGCCGGTCCCACCCTGCCGTTCGAACGCCAGAACCCGGAGTTCACCCGGGTGGTGGTCGAGGTACCCGCTGAACAGGGCTCCTCGACGCGGATTCGGGTCCACCTGGGTTCCCTCACCACCGCCAAGGAGTGACGAGGCCGGAGGAGGCTGGTTGCGTTTTTGTGACGCTGATCCCTTCGCGCTTCCTGCAGGCTTGGTGCTATGCCCCACTCCCTGCCGCCCCGTCGTCCCCACCGCGATGACCGCCATCCCGGGGGACGGGGAACCCGTACCGGACTCCGACGGAGGGCGCCTGCACGGTCCTCCGCCGGAGTCCTGGTCCTGGTCGTCCTGGGGTTGGTGGCCGCCGGGGGCTTGGCCTGGTACCACGCCGGGATGCCGACCACGATTCCCGAGACCGTGGCCAGGGGGCCCACCGCTCCTGCCGTTCCATCGCCCCCAACTCCGGCTCCAGCCCCACCCTCCGCACCCCGGGCTCCGGAGCACTCCTCACGTAACGAGCCATCCCTCACCGGGGATGTCGTGGCGCGTCAGGGCGCGGCCCCGGCCAAACCACCGCACGACCCGGAACCACCGTTTCCGACGCCCGCCTTCGCTCGGGGTCTTCCGCCTCCGGGCACGGTGATGCTCGCGGTCTCGCCGCCTCCCGAATCGCCGGAGGTGCCCATGCCCCCCAGTGACGCGACGTCATCGACACCGGCTCCGCCAGCGAGCGAGCGCGCGGAACCGGCAGCATCGGAATCGGGCCCGGTTGCCGCTTCGCCACCGTCGTCCAAGACCCCGGCAAGCCGGTCGAAAACCCCGGCCTCGGGTGCCGCGTCCGCCGCCAAAGGCCGACGTCTTCAACCGGCCACGCTCTTAGCTAGTGCCGTGCGTGGCCACCCCCGCCTTTTCGCGGATCGCGCCACTTTTGACCGCATCGCCCGCAGCACCACGCCCATGGTCCAGGAATCCCTCCGCATCCTGGCGGCCGAGGCGGCGTATCACCGTGCCCGGCCCCTGCTTGAGTATCGGGTTGATGGCTTCCGCCTCCTGGCGGTCAGCCGCTCCGCCGTGCAACGCATCAGCGGCCTGGCAGGCGCCTACCGGATGCTGGGGGATCGGGACGCCGGTGATGCCGCCTGTCGCAACCTGATGGCGATCGTTCGCTTCCAGGACTGGAACCCCCGTCACTACCTGGATGTCGGGGAAATGACCCTGGCCGCCGCCCTGGGCTATGACTGGTGCTACGACTTACTGACGCCCGAGGAACGGCAGGAGGTTCGCGCGGCCATCGCCACCAAGGGCATCGAGCCATCCTTCGTCGAACCGCAACTCTTCTGGGTGGCTGGACACACCAACTGGACCCAGGTGTGCCATGCCGGTCTGGTGGCGGGGGCCCTGGCGATCTACGAAGAGGAACCGGATCTGGCGCGGCGGACCATCCTGCGGGCGCTCACGTATTTGCCGAAGGCTGCCGATACCATCTATGATCCGTCCGGAAATTATCCGGAAGGGACCATGTACTGGGGCTACGGGACCATGTACCACCTCATCGCCATCGAGGCCCTCCGTTCGGTCCTGGGGTCGGATGGTGGGCTCGGGAGTCATCCCGGCCTCCTGGCCAGTGGCGAGTTCTTTTCCCATGGTCATGGACCCACGGGCCAGCCGTTCTGTTATGGCGACAGTTCCCCTGCTACGCCGGGATGGTTGGTCAATGCCGCCTCGCTGGCCTGGTTTGCACGAGAGAACGGCCGCGCGGCCTTGCTGCCGCCGTCCCCCATGACGCCCCATCGATCTTCGGAGAATGCCGCCCATCGCTTCGCGGCCTTCCTGCCGCTGTGGCTCCAGGATTCGCCTTCCCAGGGTGCGCCTTTGCCCCTGGAGTGGGTCGGCGGCGGTATTCGCCGCGTGTGGATGGCCCGCAGCGCCTGGAATGATCCCGAGGCCTCCTTCGTCGGGGTCACGGCGGGTTCCCCCGGCGATCACCATGGCCACATGGACACGGGCAGTTTCATTTTCGAACAGGGTGGCGTGCGCTGGGCCCACGACCTGGGGATGCATCCCTACGAGCCGTTGGAGAAAGCCGGCCTGAAATTGTGGGACTTGTCCCAGGACAGCCAACGGTGGACGGTCTTCCGTCTGGGTGCTGAGGCCCACAACATCCTTCGTCTTCCGGGCATCACCCAAAATGTCACCGGCCGCGCGACCCTGGTCCAACGCTCCGAGCATCCTGCCAGACCCGGATGCGATCTGGACCTGACCTCGCTCTACGCCCCCCAGGCTACGCGCGTGGTCCGCCAGGTCCGGTTCCCGGGGCGCAGCGCCCTGGAGGTGACGGACGAAATCGAAGGCCTGGCCATCACCGGCACCCTGCGCTGGCAGATGATGACCCAGGCCCAGGTGGAGGTCGCGCCCGACGGTCGGGGGGCGATCCTGACCCAGGACGGCCGGTCTTTGCCCTTGTCGGTTACGGAGCCCGCCCGGGCCCGGGTCACCGTCACCCCCGCCGGTCCCACCCTGCCGTTCGAACGGGAGAACCCGGAGTTCACGCGGGTGGTGATCGAGGTTCCCGCCGACCAGGGGTCCTCAACCCGGATCCGGGTCCTCCTGGGTTCCTCCCCGGCCCCTGGCAGACCAGGGAATAGCGAGCGACGCCCACGCTGAGACGCCGCTTGATGAGGACGGTGATGGTGCGCCTGGGTCGGCCCTTCTCAGGCTTCAGGAAGGGTCAGCTGGGGATGGCATCTCGGCGCATCGGCAGCCTGGCCCCGAGCAAATGCGGAGGAGCCTCGAACCTTGCGGATATGTGACGCTGCGACGGTGACGTCCCCGGTCACGATGGCGATATCAGCCGCCTCATCCCGAGGTGGCCTCTGCTAGGAAACTTCCATGGGTCGTATCTTCACCGTCCTTTGCTCCTCCTGCCTTGCCACTCTCGCCATCGGCGCTGAGGGCATGGCCGCGAACAACCTGCGCCTCAGCGTGGGCGTCGCTCGGGGCTTCGACATCCCGCAGGAAGAGTTGGACAAGACCACCAACAGTTTAATGGAGGAGTTCGATATCGCGGTCGGGGCCTATGAAACCAACGCCGCCACGACGCTGGAGGTCCCGATGCTGTTCGAGCTTCCAGCCCAGGGCCGTTTCCGATTCCTGGCTGGACCGGCGGCATTTTACTCGCGCAATACCAACGACATTCATCTGTTCGCCACGGACCTCCTGGGTCCCGATTCCCTCACCGCCAACGGCAGCGATACGATTACCGTCGTGGGTCTCAAGCTGTATGGCGGCGGCCGCTACATGGTGCAGGACCAGTTCGCCCTCGAGTTCCTCCCCTACCTGGGGTATGGTCGTACGCGGGTCCAGTCGGAGGGGTCTATTCGCGGCGAGCTGGGTGGGATCTCCATCGATGAAAACATGCGGGAGACTTACTCCGGGAATGCCCTCCTGTACGGGGCCACCATGGGCGCGTACTACCTGTCGCCTTCGGGATTCCAGATTGGCTCACGTCTTGGCTATGCGGGCGGAACGTCCACCGTTGATGACGTCAAATACACGCAAAATGGCGCCTCCCTGTCCCTCGATGTCGGCTGGGGCTGGTAAGATCAGGACCCTCCTGTACGGGGCGGGCCTCTGATCCGCGCCCGATGAAGACCATCTCCTGCCCCAACCATCCGCTCTCGTGGCGGATGGTTGGGGCAGCAGGGGTCCGCGACCACGTGGCTCAACGGCGGGTCCGGTGCATGGCGCTTGCGTCCGATTTGGCGCGTTCTCCGATTGCGGATCTGTGATCTTGGGCCAGATCTCCCCGAGCGAAAAGGACACGATGTTACGCCCTCCTGCCCCTGTCCGTAGTTCGTCACCGGGACGTCGCCGTGGTCCCGGATCGCCATCACGCCGACGTATTCAGAGGCCCACCATGACCGAGCGATTCCTCCGAGCCTGGCCCTTGGCGTTGGTGGCCGTTGGCCTTGGCACCGTCGGGCTTGTGATCTGGCGCTCACCGGAAGCGTCGTCCCCGGGCGCGTCTTCGGCTCCGGCCGTCGTCTCGGCTCCGGCCGCAGTTTCAGCCCCAGAGCCCACGTCCCGCGCCGTGGCCACCTCCCAGGTGCCCCTCGACACCAACGATCCCCTCGCTCGCGCCGTCCGTGGTCATCCACGGCTCTTTGCGGGGGCCGGGGAGTTTACCCGCCTGGCGGCCAGCACCGATCCGGCGGTGCAAGAATCCCTGCGGGCTATCGCCGCCGAGGCAGCCTTTCTGCGTCAGCGTCCCCTGCTGGAGCGCAAGGTGGATGGCTTCCGCCTGCTGGCCGTCAGCCGTGCGGCGGTCCTGCGCGTTGGCACCCTGGCAGCGGCCTACCGCATGCTGGGTGACGGGGCCGCGGGCCAGGCGGCGCGGGAGAACCTTTTAGCCATCGCCCGTTTCAGCGATTGGAATCCGCAGCATTACTTGGACGTCGGCGAGATGACCCTTGCCGCCGCCCTGGGTTATGACTGGTGTCATGACCTGCTGACGGCGGAGGAGCGGGCCGAGGTTCGTGCCGCCATTGCCACCAAGGGCATCATGCCCTCGTTCGTGGAACCGGCCCCGTTCTGGGTTGCCGGTGTGACGAACTGGACCCAGGTGTGCCACGCCGGCCTGGTGGCCGGCGCCTTGGCCATCCACGAGGACGAGCCGGAGCTGGCCCGCCGTACGGTTTTGCGGGCCCTCCAGTACTTGCCGAAGGCCCAAGACGCCATCTATGACCCCACGGGGAATTATCCCGAGGGCCCCATGTACTGGGGATATGGCACCATCTACAGCATCATCGCCAACGAGGCCCTGCGCTCCGTGGTGGGGGATGATGGCGGCCTAGGGCGGCATGCCGGCCTGTTGGCCAGCGGTCAATTCTTCGCCCACGGCCACGGCGTCACCGGACAGCCCTTCTGCTACGGGGACTGCTCCGCCTCGGCGCCAGCCTGGATGTACAATGCCGCGGGCCTGTCGTGGTTGGCCCGGGAGAATCGACAGGCGGCCCTCCTGCCGACCCCGCCCCGGCCGATGCTCAAGCCATCGGATGATGTCAATTTGCGCTTCCTGCCCTTCCTGCCCCTGTGGCTTTTGGATGGACCAGCGCCCGGGGAACCTCTCCCGCTCACCTATGTCGGTGGCGGGCTGCGCCAGGTGTGGATCAGTCGTCAGGCGTGGGGGAATCCTCACGCCGCCTACGTGGGGGTCACGGCGGGTTCTCCGGGGGATCACCATGGCCACATGGACACGGGCAGTTTCGTTTTCGAGCGGGACGGCGTCCGCTGGGCCCATGACCTGGGCATGCACCCCTACGAGCCCCTCGAGAAAGGCGGGGTGAAGTTGTGGGACCTGTCCCAGGACAGCCCGCGGTGGACGGTCTTCCGCCTGGGAGCCGATGCCCACAACATCCTCCGCCTGCCCGGCGTCACCCAGCGGGTTCAGGGCCGTGCCACGTTGGTCCCGCGCCTGGAAGACCCCGCCTCCCCCGGCTGCGACCTCGATCTCACCTCCATCTATGCCCCCCAGGCGACCCGCGTACAGCGTCAGGTGCGCTTCCCCGAGCGCACCGCCCTGGAGGTCACGGACCGCGTTGAGGGCCTAGCGGTGACCGGCACCCTCCGCTGGCAGTTGCTGACCCGTGCTACGGTAACCGTGGATCCCGGTGGTCGGGTGGTGCATCTGCAGGAAGCCGGCAAGTCCCTCGACCTGACGGTGCTGGAACCGGCGACCGTGCGCCTGACCACGGCCCCGGCGGATCCCTACCTGCCCAGCGAACGCCCCAACCCCGGGTTCACCCGGGTCGCGGTGGAGGTGGATGGGGTCCAGGGAACGTCGGTGCAGGTGCGAGTCCGCCTCGCCCGGCCGTAAGCTCACCAAGCGTGGGGAATCGATGATACGTCAGATGGCCCACCTGCAGTTGATCACGGACCAGCCCGCAGCGCTGGTGGCGTTCTACACCGGGATCCTGGGTCTTTCCTTGGCCTTTACCGTGGATGATGACGCTATGCGGTCCTGCACGATGCCTTCAGCCCCACGGGTGGTCGGGAATTGACGGGTCTCCAGGTCGTGACGGGCTCGGATGAGCCTGGGGTCCATGGGGAGGCTCCCCCATTTCGGGAGGGATGGGATCCTGTGGCAGAGCCGCAGGCATGGCGCCTATCCCACGGTGCGTTTCCACCCCGTTACCACGGATGGTATGAGCGGTGTTCAACGTGCGCCCGCCGGCCCTGGGTTCGCCGCCGCCATCGAAGCTCCGGAGAACCTCGAGTACCGGTGCGAGTATCTGCGACTTGTCGAGGGGCAGGTGCTCTTCTTTCCTATCGCAGGCAACATGCCCTACGGCCAATCCCTCGGCTACGGCAAGAGCTTGATGGACGACATCACGATGGACCCGCCTCCGGGCATTCCGATTGACGGCCCAACGCCGTTCCCACGCGCCACCAATTAGGACACGGCGTCATGCACGCCCGGGAGGCTTGCTAAGGCAGTCGGGCCACTCCAGGCTTGGTGCCAGAGGGGTCCTGGGGGAACGCCTCGGTGGGCATTGGCGCCCGCAACGGGCGCAGCGACGAACCCCATGCAAGGCCGGTGTGGTCCTGTTCCTCGGTGATGGGCGGCCGTGATCACGTCGGGTGGATCGTGTCCCTGTGCTGGGATCCTTCGGAAGAGGATTCCATGAACCATGGCGGGATCTTCGCGTTTATCTGGAAGTCGACTTTCAGAGGACCGCACATGATCCGTACCATCGCCATCGCCATCGCCATGCTCCTCCTCCCCGTGCTGGAAGCTGTCGAGGAATCTGCCCCAAAGATATTCACGATTCACGATGGCCTGGAGAAAGCTTCGCAGCCTCTGCCCACCGTCCCGGCGGAAACCATCCTCCGTGATGTGGGGGGTGATCGCTTCGAATCCGCCTCTGATGGGACGGGACAGGCCTGGCTCCGGATGCCGCGCGATATCCACCCCGTGGTTCGGGCGGCTCATCTCGCCTTCGCCGACCATCGACCCCTGGCCCTCAGCCCCGATATCGTGTGGTTGCTAATGACCCAGATGGTGGCGCGCGAGGTCGTGGCCGATCCCGAACGGTTTCGGGGTATCCTTGTCTCCCATCAGGCAGGCCAGGAGGTGTTGGAAGTCAGGCGCGATGAATTTGTCCTGGGTGCTGCCACCAATGATTGGCCTGGGGTTTTCGCCGAATTCGAGGAACAGATCGTGGCCCGGGCGCATGATGGCGTGGCGTCCATTTTTTCTCACGCCTTCGCTTCAAGCCAGGCGACCGAGGTGGCGACGCGTCGGGTAACCCTCATGAAGACGGTCTCGCCCTTCTATCGCTATGAGGTGTACACCGAGTGTGGAATTCCTGAAATTCACCTCTAGGAAAGCCCACAGGACTGGACCTGGATTCGGACGCACATGGGTCAGTTCGGAAAGCTTGGATTGGCAAAACGCATGCAGGCTCTCGAACCCGTGATCGACCAATGCGTGCTGGCGGCCGAAGGTGAGGGAAACCCATATTTTTGGCGGAATTTTTATAAGTATGAGTCCATGTCCGGGCATGACACCACTTCCGGCTGGATCAATCTCTTCTTCCTCAAGCACGAGGGCGACGTGGTGCCCTTCGACTGGGGGCAGAAACGCAATGAGGCTCCCCAAGAACTTGGCTTCCCGACGCAGGATGGCTTGCCCTACGATTTGAACGAGGTGCCCCCGGCGTCGGTGGCGCAGGATTTCCTGTGGTTCTACCTGGGTCAGCGCTTGCCCATGATGTTGCGGGCGGGTTTTCTGGGCATTGAGCAGGATCCCCAGACGCTGGCCCTGCGCCCCCGTCTGGGATGGCAGGTGTTTGGTGTCCAGGACACGCCAGACCAACGATCCCTCCGGTCGTTTCTTGGGGATATACGGAGTCTGTGGGAGGTACTCCAGGGCCTCACCTACGACGCGGGCTCGAAATCCTTGCGGCGCGTTGCTCCGGGAGAGGCCTCGTATCTACCCCGGGAAGCTTGGCTGCTGATGCTGCCCATGATGACGGGTTTGGAGATCGCCGATTTGCCATTTCTCCATGATCATTACGCGGGTAAGAATTTTGATCCGTTGTCCGACCAGGCATTTTGTCGTGCCCTGGTGGCACTGCCCTCGGTCCGGCGGGTGGTGGCCACCCCGAACCTCTGCACCCCGGAATGTTGGGCCATTCTGCGCCAGCGTCAGGACTGGAAGCTGGCAGCCCCCGGGGAACCATGACCCTTGAGGGACCGTATCCCCGGGCAACGGGCCCTACAGCCAATCCCTGGGCTACGGCAAGATACTCATGGAGGACATCACGATGGACCCGCCTCCGGGCATTCCGGTCGATGGGCCCCAATTCCTGCCACGGAGTATCAAGCTGGAACACGCAATTAGCCGATAGAGACCCATAGGACACGTCGGCTTTTGTCGTCCTGGCACCATCTTTCCCAGGGCACCCATCTGATGATGCAAAAACCGCAGGTGTGGTCCAGCTCCAAGGCGCGTGATGTGACGGCATGGCAGCGCCATGTCGAGTGTCGCGCAACGATGGAGATGGGCCGCAACAGCGGTTTTGGGGATCAACTGAAGTTGATCAGACGGTAATCCCGGACCCCTTTCGCCGTGCCAGCAGCGCCTGACGCTGGCGGGCCACCGCACCATCTAGGTGGGCCGCCAGATCGTGCAGACCCCGGCATACGGGGGGATCCGGTTCGACCCGCTGTCCGTGATGGTGCGGCTCGTCGCCAGCCAGCAGCAGGGATGACACTTGATGGAGGATGGGGAGGGCCTCACGGCAGCGGTCCCACAGGAGTTTCTGGGCCAGGGCATCCCGCAGGGTAGCCACCAAGTCCGTATCTGAGCACGGCTTCAGCAACAGACGAAACACGCGCCCTTGATTGATGGCCTTGCTCAGGTTGTGGATGGTGGTGCCACCCGTCAGCATGACGATGACGACTTCGGGATACATGGTATGCAGAATGCCGACCAAGTCGCTGCCCATCATCTCCGGCATCTGGTCATCCGTTAGTACGACATCGACAGGTTCGACCGCCAGTAACTCCAGGGCCGCCGCCGGAGATTCGGCGACCAGGAGGCGAAAATCTGCCTGATCCAGCACGTGGGCCAGCCAGGCACGCACAGCGGCATCATCATCAACGATCAAGACGGTCTGGTACATAGCATCCTGAGAGGAGATGGGCGTGTGCGGTGCATGCCCACGCGGTGGGCGGCATGGTGGAGGGAGCATACCTCAGGAAGCCGCCGTGCGGAAGACCACCTCCCTGGGCAGTGCGCCCACCCCATCTACCATGGCCCGTCATGGTGAACGCCCTCCCCGTGCAGCCTCTCGGCGGACATTGGCGGCCCCAGCGGGCCCGGCGTGAGCTGACGCCCCATTGGAACCACGGTCTTGAGGTTGTCGTCATCCGCGCCGGCCGTTTGTGTTGGATGGTGGACGGCGTGCCCGAGGACGTCGCCCCCGGGGATGCCTTCTTCACGTTGCCGTGGCAACGGCACGGCGGGGTCCAGCCCCTGCAGCCCAACAACGACCTGAGCTTCATCATCCTGCCCCTGGCCGCCGGGCACGGCCGACAGACGCCGCCGACCGATCTGCGCCTGCACCCGACCCTGGCGGGCGGACTGGCCCCCGCGGCTCAGGGCGAGGCCCTGGCCGTCCTCGCCGGCGCCACGCGTCACGCCCTGCCGGCCCCGGCCCTGTTGACGCCCCTCGTGGAGCGTCTGGTGGACGCCGTGGCGGCAGGAACGTCGGCCGTGGTTCCCTCCCTGGCGGCCTTGGTCCTGTTGGAGATCGCCGCCGCCGTCCGTATCTCCGCCCAGGAACCGGGGCAGGACAGCACCCGGCGTCGGGTGCGGAGCTTCCTGATGACCTTGCCGGACCGTTGCCACGAACCCTGGACCCTGGCCACCATGGCAGGCCACTGCGGCCTGGCCCGTACGCGCTTTGCGGAATTGGTGGAGGAGGAGACCGGCGATCCGCCCCGTCGTCTGCTGCTACGCCTGCGGGCGGCACGCTTGGCGGACTTGCTGTCGACCTCCACGCGCTCGGTGTTGGAGCTGTCCCTGGACTGCGGCTTCAGTTCCGGTGCCCACGCCGCCCGTGTACTACGTCAGTTCCACGGTTGCCCACCGGCGACGTGGCGTCGTCGCGCCACGGGCGGATAGCATTTACCGCCGGCACCCCGGCGGCGACGGTCGTCCGTGACCTGGCATCGTGGGGGCCATGACCACCTCCCCCGCACCTGCTCCCCTCACCATCGCCATTCTGGGCTGCGGCCGACGTACGGGCGCCAAGGAAGGCTGGGCCATTGGCTACGCCCACGCCGATGGCTGGCGCGCCTGCGGCCGCCCGGTCCGGCTGTTGGCGGTCGATCCCGATGCCGTGAATCGTGCGGCCTTCGCCCAGCATTTTGCGATTCCGGATGAGGATACCTATACCGATCTCGCCGCCGTGCTGGCGGCGGGGGTGCCTGATGGCGTCAGCGTGTGTACGTGGCCGGGCCTGCATGTGCCCCTGGCCCTCCAGGCCCTGGAGGCCGGGGTCCGTCGGGTGGTGATCGAAAAACCCGTGGCCCTCGATCTGGGCCAGGTGCGGCGGCTGACCGAGGTGGCCGATGCCGCCGGGGCCATCGTGGCGGTGGCCCATCAGCGGCGATACGAGGGGAATGTCGCCGTCCTGCGGGAATTGCTGGGGACCGGGGCCCTCGGGAAGGACCTGCGCCTGACGGCCCGGGTCGGCGATGGGTGGGATATCCTCTCCTGGACCAGTCACTGGTTTGATCTTGCGGCGGACCTTTTGGGCGGAGCCCCGGAACGGGTCCTGGCGGGCCTGGCATGGTCCGGCCAACGCCGGTACGGCCATGCGGTCGAAGACGCCTCGGTGGTGCTGGCCACCTGGAAGGACGGCGCGACGGCGACCTTCCTCACCGGCCCCGGGATGCAGTTCGACGTGGAAGTCGCCGGCACCGAGGGAATCGCGCGCCTCGTCGGGGGCCACCTGGAACTTTGGGGTCGCCAGGGTAGCCGGGTCCTGCCCACCCCCGCAACCAAGCCCTTCGATCTTCTGATGAGTGAAGTCGTGGCCGCCGCCGAAGGTGGTCCCGAGCCCCGCTGCAGTTTGCGCCGCAGCGGTATCGGCACCGAACTGTGCTTCGCCGCCCAGGAATCCGCCCGGCGGCGGGCTTGGGTGGAGTTGCCCCTGCAGGTCCAATTCGCGCCGTTGGAAATCCTGGCTCATCCCACCGTCGGACCCGCCCAGGGGCGGCGAGTCCTGCTGCTGGCCGATGAGCACTTCGGCAGTGGCGGACGTGCGGGTTTGGCGGCGGCCCTCCAGCGGGTTACGGGACTGGTTCCGCAAGTCATCCACGCCGAGGAGCGCGGCCTGACCGCCGCCGACCTCGACCACGTCGACGCCGTGGTGATCTACCATACCCAGGAGCATGCCGATGCCGCCACTCAGGCGGCCCTGACGACGTGGGTCGAGGGCGGTGGCCGCTTGGCCATCGTGCATGCCGGCCTGGGGGCCTGGCGTCACTGGGACACCTACCGGCAGTGGTGCGGCTGGGTCTGGGCCTGGGGTCGCTCGACCCATCCCATCGACGCCATGGTCCTCACCACGACCGCAACGGATCCCTTGTCCCTCGGCTTTCGCGAAGCCTGGCTACCTGCGGATGAAGCCTTCATCCACCTGGAAGCGACGGCCCCGGTCGAGGTGGGCCTCACCGTCACCATTCCTGCGGGCACCTTCCCGGCAGCCTGGCGCTCCCAGGCCTGGCCCCAGGTGCGGGCCTGGATGCCGGGTCACCGGGGCGACCTGTGGTCCCTGCCCGTCCAGGAGGCGGGGTTGGCAGCCTTGGTGGGATGACACCGTGCGGGTGGTGCTGCTCAGGGGCGCAGCACCACCCGCTGGGGTCCTGTCCCCGGCACGGACAGCAGGAACCGGCCACCGTCCGGCGACCAGTGCAGGTCTTCGGCGCGGGCACCGCCCACTATCGTCGGCGCCCTGGCCGCCCACCCCACGAGCTGGCCGCCATCGGCGAGGTCGATGGCGCAGAGCCCGTCGTGGTGGGTTACGGCCTCGATGGCGCCGCCGGAATTCAGCAGGTTCGCCAGCCCGAAAATCGCCAGGCCGTTCTGCACGGGACTGAGGGTCACCACCTCCCATTCCTGGGGCGCGAGGGTCACGACGAGGCCGCCCAGGGCCACGGTTTTGGTCCGATGGGCGTAGGCCGCCATCGTTCCCTCCCGGGGGGTGGGCAGTTCCGTGGGGCCCACCGTCAGGGCGGCGGTGGCGCCATCCTGCTGGCGATGGAACACCCCCACCACGGCCCCGTGGCGGTTGCGGTTGACGACCGTCAGCAGGGGGGTGTCGCCGTACAGGGTGCTGCGCCCCGGGCGACCCGGATCCAGGGCCCGGGGGATGCGCCCGTTCGACATGGCCACGGCCCGCAGGACTGCGGGGTCATGGGCCCCGGGCTTGTCGGACACGTACACCGGCCCGCCGGACACGGCGCGGGCGGCGGCGTGGTACCACCCCTGGGGATGGCGGGAGTGGAACATGTCCCAGTCGATCTGCTGGAAGTGGCCGAACCACAGACCCACGGCGGCATTGGTCCACAGGTGCTGCCCGTGGGAGGCGGGATCGTTGGGCCAGAAATCGTTGGAGCCCCGATTGAGATTGGAGTCGCCGGGCAGGTACCAGGTCTCGGTGCCGTGGGACATGCAATTGATGAGGCGGCCCTGGAAGTGCCGGTGGACCGAGTCCTCCAGCGCGCCGCGGTAGGCGGCGGTGAGCACGACTCGGCCGCCGGTGCCATTGGCGAGGCCCTCGAGCACGGCCTGGGAATCCACCTTCACCCCGTCGACGCCCTCGTCGGCGAGATGGCGGTGGTAGTCGTCGTAGAAGCGGCGGATCCCGCCCGCATCGGGGCGGGTCACCGCCTGTCCCCACCACTGGTGGTTGGCCAAGGGCTGGACCTGCAACAAGCCTTGACCGAAACTCCGCGCCACGGCCTGGGCCCCGTAGCCCGGCAGATCGCCGGGATCGATGCCGCCCCAATAGCCCGTGATGTTGTGCCACACCAGCACGCGATCGACCCCGAACTCGTGCTTGGCCATGCCCACGGTCGGCGTCAGGGAATGGCCGAACTTGGCGTTGGCGCGAAAGGAGGTCAGACGTTCTTCGCCGCTGGACTGCACTGCCGTGGACTGCCAGCCGTCATCAATGATGAGGAACCGTACGCTCGCGCCGGCCTCCCGCAGGCTGGTAAGACCCGCGCGGATCCCCGCCGGGTCTACGGCGTGGTAAAAGGCGTCCCACGTGCACCACCCGAAGCCGTCGATCAGATCCGGAAGGGTCTTGTCGAGGCGCAGGCGGCACCCTGGCAGCCGTGCGGCCACGGCCTTGGCGCCGTGTTCCAGCAGGTCGTAGGGATCCGTGCCTCGCCCCACGTAGGCCGCCAGGCCACCCTGGGCACCCTGGAAGGCGTCGCCGGTTTCACCGACCAGCACCAGACCGTTGGCCGAACCCTCCAGCGTGAAGCGCATGCCCCTCTCCAGCAGGGGGACGATCAGCACCTGCTCACCGTCCTCCAGGTCGAGGAGCAGGAACTGGGTCTCGACGGGCACCTGGGACACGGCGGTGCCCGTGCGCGGGACCATCCACCAAGCGCCGTCCCGAGCACAGGCCAGGAAGCGCCGTACACCCGGGATGGTGCCGAGACGCCACGTCAGGCGGGTGCCCGGACGAGGGGCCTGGGCCACCAGGAAGGCGCCGGCACCCGTGGCATCCGTGATGACGGCCAAGCCGGGATCGGGGTTCTCCAGCAAGGGACGACCATCAAGGGACAGGGAAACCGGGGGGCGTTGGATGGGCATGGCGTAGGGGCGGGAGGCGGTGGTGGAGGGGCAGAAGCGGAACCACGAGCGAGGACTCACTCCATGGGCAGGGGCTTCCCATCCCGGGCGGCCAGGAACCAGGCGTTCCGCACGGGCTGGAAGGGTTCGCGGCCCTTCACGTGTTCTGCCGTGGGCATGATCACCAGGCGTTTCGGTCCGCCCAACTGGTTGAACATGGCGATAACCCCTGCCGGGGGACAGGTGGTATCGATCAGCCCCACCCCCACCAGGACCGGCACCTTCACCCGGGGAGCGAAGTTGACCACATCGTAGTAGGCGGCGGCCTTCAGGCGGGCCTCCGCCTCAGCCCCAGTCGCTCCGGCGACCCAGTTGGGCCACCCGGGTGCGCGTCCCACGGATGCCCCCGCGTGATCGCAGCCCGCGGGCACGTCCCCCGTGGCGACGGTGACCGCCGGGTGCAGGGCGGCGGTGACGATGGCCTGCAGGGCGCCCTGACTCCCCCCCGACACCAGGAAGGTCGCCCGATTCCAATCGGCCCGCGTCGTCAGGTAGTCGGCGGCCCGGTAGCAGGACAGGTACATGCGCAGGAAGTAGCTGGCGTTTCGATCGTTGGCTCCGATGTGGGAGTAATCTTTCAGGGCGCCCGCCTTCAGGCTGTCATAGAAGGCCTTCTCGCGATCGACCGGCAGGTCGTGGGCCAGGATGTTGAGGGTCAGCCAGCCGTTCCGTGCTTGGCTCACGGACCAGGCCTTGTCGAGGGGGTACACCCCGGCCCATTGGACCACGAGCTGGGCCGGGCAGGACGCCTCACCTTTGGGCCGGGCCAGGTAGCCGTTGATGCGGCTGCCGTTGATATTGGCCATGGAGATCTTCCACAAGTCGACCCGGGGGTCATCGCTCGGAACCGACTCCAGAACCGGATCTGCGGGGATGGTCTGCAGGGTCGCGATCTTGGCCTTCCAGAAGGCATCAAAGTCGGCGGGGGCTGGCGCCGCCGGGGCGATGCGGGGCCAGTCGACCACCGCTCCTCCCCAGGCGTTGGTCTTTTCGCCCGTGGGAATGGTCAGCAGCAAGGTGCCTGGGCCGGGAAGGCTGGTCTGCACCGTGGCCGTGCCCTCGACGGGTTGGAGGGTCCCCTGGGCGGCCACCGTGCGGCCGCCGATTTTCACGGTGTAGGTGGGCGCGGCATCAGCCGGGAGACCGGTGATGGTCCACGTGACGGTCTCGCCGGCAGCGTAGATGCCGTCGCGGTGATCGGCGGTGATGGTGAGGTCGGCGGCCGCGATGGCGGCGACGAGACTGAGGAGGAAGAAGGGGCGCATGGTGGTCCTGGGGATCATGGGCGGGGAAGGGCGATGAGGGCGGCCCCGTGGGCCTCGACGGACACGGCGAGGGTCTCGGCGATGGGGCCGAGATCCCGCTGCCGCCACAGGTCCCGGGCGTGGGATGCCCCACCCGTGGCCAGGGGCAGGGCCTGGCGATGGTCCGCCAGGTTGAACAGACCGAAGACGAGACTGCCGTCCGCCAGTTCCTTGCGCCAGATTTCGTACGACCCCGGGGAGGAGGCCACCCGACGGGCGGGTTTCACCGCGGCATCCTGGTTGATGGCCAGGACGTCGTCGTTGGTAATGAGGCCCCGGGTGAAGTCGTCCAGTTGGCCCAGATCGCAGGACAGCAGCAGGGGCTGCTGCAGCAGGCACCACAGGCTGACCTGGAAGTACTGCTCAGCCGGAGTCAGGGGGCTGGGTTTGAAAATGGTGTTGGTGCTATTGGGCACCCCGATGCTGCCGATCTGCAGCATGTCCAGGTCGCCAAAATGGCCGGGTCCGCTTAACGCATGGCGGCTGACCATGTCCTCGCCAAAGGGCGCCGTGAGGCAGGCCCAGGTCGGTTGAATGTCCTCCGTCAGGCGCCACAGGTTGGCGTAGCGGACGGCGATGGGATCCTCCGCCGTGGAGTGGCGGGGGGAGAGGCTGAGGACGATGTCCCGGTCCACGGCGCGGAAATCGTCGTGGAACCGGCGGGTGATGGCCTCGGTCTTGTCGTGGTTGGCCTTCTCGTCCGGGGCGAAGGTGCCATCCGCCCCGCGTACCAGGGGCCATTCCTTCCAGTCGTACTTCACGAAATCCACGCCCCAGGCGGCGAATTGGCGGGCGTCCCGGTCGATCAGCCACACCGGGCCGATGGCGCACAGGCCCTGGCGGATTCCGCCCGGATAGCGGCCGAAGTACTGGCCTGGACCTTCACGCTGGTCCACGGGACGGTAATGGGCCGAATAGTCGGCCGCTGCGTTCGGGGCCGAGCCACCGATGTAACCGGCGTAGGTGCTCATCCAGGGGGTGCTGTACAGGCCCAGCTTCATGCCCTGTCCATGGACGTAGGCCGACAGGGCCGGCATGTCTGGGAACTTCCGATTGCCACGGATGGCCAAGGACACGGGGTCACGCTCCCCGGTCCAGCAGTCGTCGATGTTGATGTAGGACCAGCCGTGGGCCACCAGGCCCGCGTCGCGCATGGCATCGGCCATCCGGCGGATGCCCGTGTCGCTCACGGACTCGCTGTACACGTACCAGCTGTTCCACCCCATGGGAGGCGTCAGGCAGATGGTGTCGCCGACGACCATCGCCAGGTCGGCTTCCGCCGTGCCCAGGTGATTGGTGACCTGGAGACGCACGGGCCAGGTTCCGGCTTGGGCTGGGGCCATCCCGGTGATGAGGCCCGTGTTTCCGTCGATGGCCATGCCGGCTGGCAAGCCCTGGGCGGCGTAGGTCAGGGCTCCACGGCCCGTGGCCGGGACGGCATAGAGCATCGGTTTCCCTGGCCGTACGCCGAAGGTCCGTGGGCCGTTGATCCGGGGCTGGGGGCCGGGGACGGGGGTCAGCACGGGCCGGGGATCCCCGGCCGGGAAGGCGGCGTCATAGGCCGTGAGGATCTCAGCGGCGGGGGCGGCGGTCCAGGCCGCCAAGGTCATGAGCAGGAGGGAACGGATCATGGGGTGTTTCCAGGGGAGGCGGAGGGTGCGGGGTGGATCCACAGGCCGAAGCAGCCCCCCGCGACCCACAGGTCGCGGGTCTGCGGATGGACCCGTAGGCAGAAGGCTTCGCGCCCGCCATCGCGTTGGCCGTCCGTCAGCGGCTTGGTCACCGACAAGGAGGCCCAGGTATCCCCGCCATCGGTGGAACGCTGCACCGAGACACTGCTGGTGTACCGGTTGCGGCAGCGTCCGACGTAGACCACCTGCGGATCCAAGGGGTCGATGGCGACGGAGTTGACCCGGGGCACCGTGGGCTCCTGATCTGGAACGAGGTTGGTGACCCGTGTCCAGCCGCCCGCGGACCAGCGCCGGAGTTCGCGCTGATCGACCACCACCCACACCTGATCGCCCGCCGGGGTCACCGCCAGATCCTCGATGGTGCCGGTGATCGGTGCCACCAGACGCCACGAGGCCCCGTGATCCCCGCTCATCACGACGCCCTCGGGGCCGCGACCGTAGAGGTTGCCGACAGCGTCATGGGCGAAGACCCCGGAACATCCGGCCATCCGTTGCCAGGTCATGCCGCGATCGGTGGTGCGCAGGCTTCCAGCGAAGGCGACCGAGGGCTCCCGGGGGTCGCCGGTTGCTACTTTGACGCCGTCGTAGGCCTGCCCCGTGCTTGACCAGGTGACCCCGCCGTCGCGGCTGACGCTCAAGATGGGGGAGGAACCCCAGGATTCCTGTACACCGACGACCATCACCTGGGCATCGATGGCATATCCGCCATAGGTAAAGCCGCCCCAACGGTGGCCCGAAACCGGGGCATAGGTCCAGGTGCGGCCCCCGTCCCGGGTGACGGCACCGTTGTAATCCTGGCTGCCGATCATCAGCAGATGGGGATCGCGCACGTTGAAGGCCAGTTTTCCGCCAACCAGGAGACAGTTGAAGCCGCCGCTGCTGGGGACGAAGGTCCGGCCCCCATCCCGGCTGATGGTCGGGAAATCCCCGCCGCTGGACCAGCACACCTGGGCATCGATGGGGCTCCAGGTGGGGACGTGCTGTCGCGCATTGGTGGGCAGGAAACTGCTGCGCCCGTCCACGGATGCCGGAAGGACGTTCCGACCTCCGTCATGGCTGACGAAGCGGGGCCACTCGTAGTCGTCCGCTTGGTAGTCCCCCTGACGCCAGAAGGCCAGGCGACGGTCATCGACCGGACTCACCCGCACATCCCGCAAGGAGCCTTTCCCGGGCAGGGAGGACGCCGTGAACAGCATGGTCCACGTGGCTCCGGCATCGTCACTGCGCAGGGCCGCTTCGGGCGTGGTGGCCCAGACCGAGGTCGGTAGGCGGGGATGCACATCCACCGCCGTGCAGGGGCCGGCGAGGATCCGGGTGAAGGTGGTGCCACCATCCCGGCTCAGCCACAGTCCGGTCGGATGGGTGGCATAGAGGAGTCCGCCGGCCGGGGCGACGGCGATTTCGCCGCCGGCGAGGTGGGCGGTCCCCGGTAGCACCTGCCAAGTCCGACCACCGTCGTCGGAACGCCACAGAGCCGGATCCGCCGGAATGGCCTCGGTCCGCCCGGGCCCCGGGGCATCGGTGGCGATGCGGGACCAATAGACCCGTCCGGTCCGGGCCTGGGCCGCATCCCACGTGGTCGGATCGAACGCCAGTTGGCGACGGAAATCCATGGCTCCGCAGATAGTGGCTGACAGCACCTGACGCCAGGACGCAGCCCCATCTTCGCTGAGCCACAGGCCATGCCGGGGCGAGGCCATGGAATTGGCGCCCACCGCCAAGCACCGCTGCGGGTTTCCGGGATCGATGGCCAGGCCCGAGGTTCCGCGCGGATCGAAACCGACATTGCAGGGTTCCCAGGTCGACCCAGCATCCCGCGACCGCCATAGTCCTCCCACATCGGTGCCATAGAGCAGGAACCGACCGTTCGTGCTCACGGCGATGGCCCGGTGCCATTGGCCGCCTTCGCCCCCCGGGATCCCGGCCGCCCGCTGCTCGGCGCTCTGCAAAGGTACGGCTCGCCAGCCCGGTTCGGCGGCGGCGACGTGGACGGTCAGTCCCGTCAGCAGGACCAGGAGCACACCGTGGTGGAGGAGGGACAAGACCCGGGGAAGGTGGCGCATGGTCGCCATCTTGGGGCACCACCATCAGCAAAATCCAGGGGCCTGATTGCGGATCTGTGACATTACCGATGAGGACCCCGGCCGCAGCATATCGGTATGCGCCAGCCTCTCCTGCCGAGTGTGGTGATCCTCCTCCTCCTGGTCCTGGGAAGCGGCCTGCTGACAGCCCAGGAATGGTTTGTGGATCCTGGGGGGCGAGCTCCGGGCAAAGGTTCCTCCCAGGAGCCGTGGGTTTCCTTGGCCGCCGCCGTCGGGCATAAGAACGTTAGCGCAGGAGACACCATCAACCTGCGACCGGGGATCTACCAGAGCCAGGCCAGGGACGAAATTTACCTCACGAAAGCGCGCCTGACCCTGCGTCCGGATCCATCTCGGTCTGGTCGGGTCATCATTGATGGGGGGGTACTGTCCCAAGACCTGAGGAACCGTGATGCCGAAGGCAAGCAGAAGCGCATAGCCAACTACGGCCAAACCAAAAGGGTGCTACAAATCACTGCCAATGACGTGACCATCATGGGTTTGGAGGTCCGAAATGGCTATGTGGGCATTTACAGCAATGCCGCCAACACGCGGATTCTGAAATGTCATGTGCACAATATGGCCCAGTCCGCCATCTCCTTGAGCGGAGAAGGGGCGGAGATTGCCTCCTGCATCGTTCACGATGTCGCTTTGTACAACATCGACGGGCAATGCCTGGCCAAGGACGACCCCACGGACCGAGATAAACGGAAAAAGGTCTATCGCGACGATGGAAGTATGATGACGAATTCGGATGGATCGCCGAAAAACATGGACTGGCCGGTCGCCATCCGTGTGAACGGTACGTATCCCCAAGATACCAGTAAGCCTCTCGCCCAACTCAACATCAGTAGGAAAGCCCGGGTCCACGACAACCTGCTATGGAACGCCTGGTGTGAGGGCTTTGGCTCTTATTTCTCAGAAGATGCTCTCTTCGTCAACAACACCGCCTTCAATATTTGGCGGATCGGCTACTACCCGCAGAACGCCGATCGGGCGGTGCTGGACGGCAATCTTATTTTCTATCGCAATCATGGATTCGATGAGTGGGCGAACCGGGACGGCATCATCTTTAACAACGAGCGTCCTCGAGACTACCTCGTTAGCCGACATGGAGCAAAAAATGAGCTTCCAGACACGTCGGGTCTCGTTCTTCGCGGTAACATGGTCCTTGGGGCGAAATCGGGTCTCAGTTCCCCGACGTGGAAGGATCCGAAGCAACTCAATACCCAGTCCAACACCACCGTCACCATCCGGGGCAACCTGATCGGATTCATTGAGGACTCAGCCTCGGGTGCCCCTACCTCGGGTATCCATATCGGTACCCATGTTCGTGGAATCACCCGCGTGGAGTGGAACCTGCTGGTGAGTAGTCGAACTATGGTCTCGGACTGGAGGTCGATCTTCGCCGCTGCCGATACGACCCGTACGGTGAGGGTCGAGGACAACAATCGGACCGTCTCCCATACGACGGAACCCGCGTTGGCCGATCTCGCCTCGTTGCAGGACGCCGTGCTGACGAAGGCCACGGCGGTGGCAAACCTTGCTCGAGATGGTTCGGGGCCACGGGATACCGGAAGTGCCCTGCGCGAGCTCCAAGACGCCGTTGGCAATCTTCGTGCCCCCCTGGTCGGCCTCCTCCGGGATCGGCAGACAACACCTCCCAATTCGGCACCGAGCATCCAGTCGACCGCCGCCAATCCACCCGTTGTCACCCTGCCCTGAGGATCCACCCATGCCATGCTTCCTGCGCCTGCTCGCCCTGACCTGCGCCCTGATCGGCTCTGCTGCCGCTGTCGAAACCCAGCTGCAGGTCACCGCCACGGACGATAATCTTCCACGGGGAAACTTGACCTATACGTGGTCGGTGAGCGCCTTTCCGGCGGATGCCACCGGTTCGAATCAGGCCCAGATCAGCTCGGCACCCAATGCCGCCTTTCCGACCGCCAATCAGCAGAATCCTCGAGTCGTGCTCCGGGTCGCGGGAACCTATAAGTTTCGGGTGGAGGTGTACGACGGACACCTGACCACATCGAGTTCTGCGGCCCAAGAAGTCACGGTGGTCGTGAATCCTCCGCCCAACACGGCGCCCACCCTCACCGCGATCCAAGACCAGTTGATCGCCCGGAATGGCGCCACGGGCGCGCTCCAATTCACGGTCACTGACAACGCCGCCAATCTCAAGGTGGAATGGGAAACCACCAATGCGACCCTGGTGCCGACATCGGCGGTCGAACTGGCAGGGACTGGCGCCAGCCGGACGATCAAGGTCACTCCCGCCCGCGACCAAAGCGGTACGGCCACGATCACGGTGAAAGTTACGGATGCGGGAGGACTGACGTCCTCCATCCGGTTCACCTTGACGGTGAATGCTCCGCCGACCATCACCCGGACCAGTGCCGCTCAAACCACCCTGACGTTGCCGTGATCACCACTCCCCTGGAGGGTTCCCATGCGTGTGACCCTGTTCTTGATCGGGATGGCCCTGCTGGCTCCGATGCCGGTGTCGGCCGAGGTCACCACCACCCTCCAACTTGAGGCTCACGACGACGGTCTTCCGTCGGCTGGGCTCCAGTACCGCTGGTCGGTACTGGCGGCCCCGTCGGGTGGCCAGGTTCGCTTTACCCCCTCGGCCGAGGACCCGCAGCCCCAGGTGGCTTTCGACCTACCCGGGACCTATCGCCTGGGGGTCGACGTCGGTGACGGTCATCTGACCACCCGCGCGTCGATGGAGATCGTGGTGCAGGCTTCATCGACGGTCACGACGCCGGAGGCCACCCAGGACACCTCCACCACGACGGATGCCGGTGGCGGATGTGGTGGCGGAAGTTCTCTGGCCATTCTGCTCGGGGCCTTGGGTCTGATCGGTTGCCTTAGCCGCCGCGCTTCGGCAGTTCCCTACCGAGGAACTTCACCACGGCCTTGAGGTCTTCCCAGCAGGGCTTCTTGGCCGGGGGGTTTCGCAGCAAATAGGCGGGATGGAAGGTCGGTAGCAGGGGGATGCCCCGCCAGTCCAGCATCTTGCCCCGCTGGGCGGTGATGCCGAGTTTGTCGTCGCCGGTCAGGGCCCGCAGGGGCGTGTTGCCGAGGGCCACGATGATCTTCGGTCGGATGGCCAGCAACTGCCGGTTCAGGTAGGGCAGGCAGGCGGCGACCTCGCCGGATTCCGGGGTGCGGTTGCCGGGCGGTCGGCATTTGACGACATTGGCGATGTACACGTCCTCGCGCCGGAACCCCATGGCCTGGATCATGGCCGTCAGCAGTTCCCCTGCCGCTCCAACAAACGGCCGACCCTGGACGTCTTCATCGGCCCCCGGACCTTCGCCCACGAACACCAGTTCAGCGGCGGGATTGCCCTCGCCGGGCACGGTGTTGGTGCGGGTTTGGCACAGCCCGCAGGCCCGGCAGGCGGCGACCTGGGCGGCGATGGAGGTTAGTTCGGAGGCGGGTAATGGGGAGGGGGGAGGGTCGCCCCCGGTCCGGGGTCCGGGGTCCGGGGTCCGGGGTCTGGCGGGAACGATGATCGGTGGTGGTTCCGGCGTCGGTTCTGGGCTGTGGCTTCGCCCACGAGAGGTCGGGAGCACCGCTTGAGGATCCAGGAACTCCAGGCCAAAATCCTGGTCCAGGAGCAACTGTTCCCGCAAATCGGCCAACACCGATTCCCGATTATCGGGACCCCGGACCCCGGACCCCGGACCCCGGACATCATTACCCACCCTGCACCTCCATCCGCCCGCGAGCCGCCCGCCACAGCAGCACATTCGCCCCGCGCAGGGCGGCGGCCCAGGTCAGGCCGAGGGCCACGATGGTGGCGAAGCCGGGGGCGTTGCCTTCCCCCAGGTGGCCGACCCAGGCCATGCTCGGGTAGTAACTGATGAGGCTGAAGGGCAGCCAGATGCAGGCCTCTCCCAGGCCCCAGGGTAGCAGGTGCAGGGGCACCAATAGGCCTGAGAGCAACATCATCAGATTACGCTTCAGGGACATCAGGCCGGTGATGTCCTCCAGCCAGAAGGTGCAGGTGCCGGCCAGCAGATTCAGCTCCGCGTTGATCAGGAAGGCCAGGGCAAACAGCCCCGGGAATTGCCACCAGCCGTCGCCGACCGGGGCCTGAATGCCGAATAGGGGCGTCAGGATCAGGGCCATGGGCAGGGCGAAGAACACCAGCCGGAAGGCCGTTTCCCCCGCGGCCTGGGACAGCCACTGGCCGTGGAACGACAGGGGCTTCAACAGGTCGAGGGTGACATCCCCGCTGCTGATGCGGGTGGCGATTTCGCTGTCGGTGTTCGTGAAGTAGGCAGCCCGAGCGATGTAGCCCACCGCCAGGTAGGTCGTCAGTTCCGCCAGGGTCATGCCCGCCAAGCGGTCCTCCGGCCCCAGGCCCTTGGCGGCATACACGGCCTTCCACAGGAAATACTGCCCGCCGACGAAGATGCCGTAGGTGGCGATGCCCGTCAGGTAGCGCATGCGGTAGGCCATGAGCTTGAGGAAGGTCAGGCGCATCAGCCAGAGGTAGGGGGCTAGGCCTCCGGCCTTGGTCCGGGGTCCGGGGTCCG
>CAIUVD010000070.1 GCA_903902515.1 uncultured Planctomycetota bacterium
CGGCGTCGAAGGCGAATCGATCCTGATTGCCCTCGGCATCGACGGCAAAAATGACCCGTGAACCCAGGCTGGCGACGAACAGCCGATTGCCGAGGGGGCTGAACACCGCCGCCGTGGTCAGGTCGCTGTTGTCAAAATCGATGCGGTGGTCGAGGTCCTCTGCCAGACGCCCCAGGTCAAGGCGGATGCCGGCGCTGCGCACGGTGTGGTCGAAACTCAGGGGCTGACCGTCACGGCGGGGCCCCCGGGCGAGGTTGTCCTTCTTGGCCGGGATCCAGGCCTGGCTCAGGTCAGGACTGATGGCGGGTGCTGCCAGATAATTCAGAGAGCCCCGGCCATCGGCCCCGCCATCGGGCCCGGGACTGGGTGCCAGGGGGATGGAGGCGACGACGGTCATCGACCGCCGGTCGACCACCGCCACCGTACAATCCGCCTGCCCCCGGGCCAGGAAGCGTGGTACTACCAAGCGATCGCGGCGGGGATCCCAGGCGAGGTGCCGGGGGTCGGGAACAGACACCCGGCCAAGTTGCCGGCCGCTGGCGGGATCCAGTTCCAGGACCGCATCCAGGCCGCTGCAGGCGACGTAGAGCGCACCGCCGGCCATCACCACCCCGTGGGGGTCTGCGCCCTTGGGCAGGGGAAATCGACACAGCTCGGCGCCATCTCGTGGTGCCAGGGCGACCACCAGATCCGCCTCGGCGGCGGTGGCCCATACGGTGCCATCCGGGGCAATGGTCACGGCGGCGGCCCCGGCCCCGATCTGGACCTCCCAGCGGCGGGTGAGGCTCCTCGTATCGAGGGCGGCAACCGAGCCGTGATCTGGATTGACGACAAACGCCGTGGCCCCCGTGGGATCGAGGTCGATGGTGCCGCTGCTGATGGGCGGCTTGGCCGCCATGGGCCGGTAGACGACTTGTACCGCCGAGCGTCGCACCGATCCGGTGGTGCCGACCCGGCGACTGGCCAGGGTCACTACCTGATTGCCCGGCGTGGTGAAGCGGTGGCGCAGGCTGGCGGCCGGGCCAAAGGGCGTCACCCGACCATCCCCCAGGTCCCAGGCATGTTCCAGGCGCGTCCCGGGGGCGGCCAATTCCCGGATGCCCAGCACTGCCTCGCCCCCCAGGGCCACCGGGGCGGTGATGACGATTTCGACACTGAAAGGCTCCAGGACGGCGCCGGTCGAGAAGCGGGTTAGGATCCGCTCGCCGTTATAGGGATTGCCGACCTGGTCCCGCAGGCGGGCTGGATCAGCCACGACCTCATAGGTGGTGTCCGGGTCTAGGGCCCGGACCGGAGCTACCGAGACCACCCCGTTGAGATGGGCCAAGGTCACGGGCAGGTCCGTGCGGGCCCCGGCTTTGCGGAGGCGGATGGCGGTGCTGTCGAGGGTTGCCGTGTCGAGGAAGTCGGAAAAGGCCAGGCCGATTACGGCCGTGCGCGCCACGCCCGTGGCACCCGTGGCTGGGCGGGCGTGCAGCAGGGTCGGCGGTGCCCGGTCCGGCTGGTCCAGGGGGGCAAAACTGAGGCGGCTGCGGACCCGGTGGTCCGAGGTCACGGCCACCAGGCTGCCGACTGGCGAAATGAAGGCGTAGTCGTCGGCGGGCGGATCCTGGGGTTCGATGCGATCGACCAGGACGGGTTTCCCCTGGGTCATGCTCCAGCGCATGGCACCGGGATAGTGCCCAACGAACAGGTCCCCGTCCTTGCCGTAGCCATACTCAGGATTCTTGATGCCGGTGGTGGTCAGCAGTTCCTGTTCGGTGATGGACCGGGGGTCAGCCAGTTCCCAGGCCAGTAGCCGCGTCGGCGAGATTCCGTCGGTGTGGGTGGCGACATTGAAAAATCGTGATCCGTAAAGGAATCCCTGGTAGCCCATGTCGACGTTGAAGGTCGAGGTCAGGGACGGGCGGGCCGGATCGCTGATGTCCATGACCACGACCTTGCCGCCCCGGACGTTCACCGCCACCGGACTCAGGACCAGCAGATCGCCGAGGGCCACCGCCGCCCGCAGGGTCTGGTTGGCCAACTGGGCGTTGGGCAGGTGGGCCAGCAGTCGGGGATTGGCGAGATCCTCCGTGTCGACCACGAACAACCCGTGGGAGCCCGTTGGGGCATAGACGTAGCGACCTCCGGCCCAGTCGAGGGCGAAGGAGAATCCGTCGTAATTGGTCGACTGGTTGACCCCGGGAAAGGTATACCGACTAACCATCGTCGGCAGGGTCGCGGGATCCTGGTCATACAGGGGCGCGAGATCGATGATGAGAAAGCCCGCGCTGTCGGGACGGCGTTCGGCCATGATCGCCAGATCGCCCGAGAGGATGGCGTGGTGGTACTCCGACGAATCCCCCAGGTAGTCCTTGCCACCCCGGACGTGGTAACGGTCGCGATAATCCCGGCTGTCAAAGACCTTGCGGGGCTTGGTCGGATCCTGCAGGTCATAGGCCGCCAGAGCCCCATCACCCTTGCCGCCCCCGTGGTCTTCCCCCAGGGGGGCGATGACCAGGCCCCGGTGGAGGGTCACGGCGCTCAGGGCCGCCCTGGTGTCGATGGACGACACGGGCACGCGAAATCCCGGTGGCGAGGCGTAGGGCTCGGCCCCAGCCAGGGCTGAAGCCAGCAGCAAAACGGTCCATGGGCGCATGGGCATCCTCGCGGGTTGGGATCGGTTAGGTATCAGCTGACCCCGGCGTTTTACGGCAGGAGCGCCACGCCGTGGATCGACCCGGCCCGGGCCGGGTCATGCCAACTCCAGACCAGGGCTCCCTGGCGGTCGAATTGCACAAGCTGCGGCCCTTTGGCGCTATCCTGGGGGCCATGACCGGTCCAATTAGCAACCACCACGCCCCCGTCCGGCAGAACGGTGAAATCCGCAAAAAAATTGAGGAAGACTCCGGGGACCGAGTCCTTGCCGCCGATCCGCCGGACCAGGGCTCCGGTGGCGTCCAACTCCAGCAGGCTCGCCCCGTAACCGGTCGACAGCAGCGTGCCGCCGTTGGGTAAACGCTGGGCGCCGTAGGGTTTTGACGTTTTTCCGTCAAGCTGACCGAGATCGAAACGACGCACTTCGGCACCGTGCGCGGCCAGTTCGGTGATGGTGGTCGGGCCGCTGGTGAACAGGAATCCACCCGCCGACGTCAAACGCAGGATGCGGAACATGCCGCCGCCGCTGATCGGCAGGTCGCGGACTACGGTTCCCTGGCCATCCACTTCCCAGATCCGCCCCGGACTGCCCAGGAAGGTGCTGCCCGCACCGTTGCGAACCACGGTGGTCACGCCTTTGCCCACCGTCACCGAACGCCGGGGGCTGCCGTCCGCTAAAGAGAATTCGCGGAAACCGTCAGCGGTGCTGACGACGACGGTGTCCTTATCCACCAGGACATCGCGGTTCTTCGGGAGGGGGACGGTCCAGTCCTTGCCCGGATCCCGTTGGTCCACCAGCAGCAATTGCCCTCGGGATTCATCGGTGGCCACAAAGCGGTGGCGAATGGGCTCCGCCGCCACCAGGCCACCGGCCACAAGAAGAGGAAGGATCAGGGCGGTCAAACGGCGCATGGGCTTATGTACCCCCGAGACCCCGCCCGCGTTGAACCGTTTACAGCGTTTGTGTCAGCCCGTTGCCATGGCCCCTGGGACCGCACGCCACTGGCGCGCTCGAAACATTCCAATCTCGCATGCACGCCAGCGGCGCGCGGTCCCAGGGGCTACGGAAAAGTTCAAGGCTTGGGGCCGGGGCAGGTGGCTATGACGATGAGGGCCTTCCCTGGCACGAAGGTAGTCCGGGCGAGGTCGCTGATCTCTGCCGCCGTGATCGCCGCGTGATCGGTCTGGATGGTGTCGGCCCAGCCCAGGCGCAGGGGCTGTTGCCACGAGCGGGACAGGATGATACCCAGCCACCAGTCGTCCCGGCGCAGGACCTCGGGCAGGGCCTTGAGGGTCGGGGCGAGCATGCGCTGCAGCAGTTCCGTCGGCACGCCGTCCTGGGCCAACTGCTCGGCCAGGGCCAGGATCCGGGCTTCGACCAGCGCCGCCTGGGCCGGTTCCACCTGGGTCGCGGCGAGCAGGAATCCTTCGCCCCGGCGCCGATCGCTGGGCTGGTGACCTGCACCGGGGCTGTAGGCCGCCCCCAGGCGTTGGCGCAGATCTTCCCGCAGGCGATCCCCCAGGCAGGCGGCCAGGAGGTTGCGGCGGCGGCTTTGGCGGATGTCGAGTTGATCGTCTGTGGACCAGGCGACCCGCAGAGCGGTCTTGGCCACCGGGCCCGGGACCTCGATGGCGATGCGCCCGGGGGCCCAGGCTCGCCCCGGGAGGAGGGCGGCGCGGGCGGTGGCGACATCGGTTACTGGGGTTGGCAGAGCCTGGGACCGGGCTGGGAACCGGCGCAGCACGGCGGCGACCATCGCCTGGGGATCCGCGATATCACCAACGACGGTGATGCTGAGGGGGGCTTCCGCCAGCAGGGGGGCAAGCCAGATTCGAGCAGCCGCGGTATCGATGGTTGAGGCGGCCAGGTGCGCCCGAGTCACCGGTCGGCGGCTCGGGTCCTGCCCCAGGAGGTGGGTCATCACCTGATGGTCGGCCACGGCGCCGGGGTCCTGCTCGGCAGAGGCCAGTTCCTCGTCCCAGGCGGTCCGGGCCCGTTGGAAGGCGCTGTCCCGCCAGCCCGGATCCACCAGGTGGGCCCGCAGGCGGTCCAGGGCCCGCTCCACCTGGTCTGGGGTGGTCATGCCTTGCAGGACGAACGCCCCGTCATCGACATCCGCCGTCAGGCGGAGGGCGCTCCCGGCAAACAGGCGGTCCAGGTCGTCATCGGCGTGGCGGCCCAGGCCGGCGGCCAGGAAGGCCCGGTCGAGGAGACCCGCTAGCACCGGATCCGGCGCAGAGGGCGTGACCAGCCGCAGGTTGATGGCGATGCGCCCGGGTTGGAAGCCCGTGGCCTTGACGGTCACCGCCAGGCCCGGCCGCTCGGCTTTCCACAGACCGTGGTCGGCATCCTGGGTTTGGGAGGCCTCGCCCACCGGGGCCTGGGGATCCGTGGCATAGGCCCAGGTCACGGCGGCTCGGGCCTGGGGCGGCTCCACCGGGGCGCTCAAGGCTTCGGTGACCCGGGCCCGGATCTGGGCCTCGGCCTCGGGCGTGTTCAGGTACGGATCCCGGCCCGTGATCTCCACCACTTCGCGGCCTGGCTGGTCGAGGTCGGCGGCCAAGAGCGCGATGATTTCGGTGGGGGCGCTGGTGGTCAGCAGGGGGTTCAGCAGATCGCGCTCCTGGGCGGCGCTGCGCGGCACCTCGCCCTGGCTGATGAGGTTCACCAACCCTTGGGCGATGTCCCGGGATCGGCGGTCCCCTGCCTGGGCCACGGCGGTGGTGAGGTCCTGGGCAAAGGCGGTGGCTTCGGTGGCCAATTCCTCGGCCGTCGGGCCATACTGCCGCAGGCGGCGGCCCTCGCGAATCAGCAGGGCCACACCATCCAGGGCCCGGCCGGGGCGGGCCCGGCCTTCGAAACTCGTGTGCCGCAGGTCCAGCCAGCGGCCGTGGTCGCTGCTGCCATTGAGGAGCGGACATGTCGGATCGGCCTCGACCAGGGCCGCAATTCGGCGGCCCAGGATGCGACCCGTTAATTGCCATGCGACTTCGCGGCGGGCTTGCCGCTCGTCATAGACCGGGGCGGGCCCAGCCTCGGCGATCCAGCCCCAACTGAGGGAGGTGTCATCCGCCTCGGCGGCGTAATGGGTCAGAATCATCGGGGCGGTGGTCGGGGTCAGCCGCCCGCGTTCGGGGCGAGGTCCGCCGTTCCCGCGATCCGTCAGGTGTCCCAGGGCTGGGGCGATCAGGGGGAGCACCTGGGCCGTCGGCGTATCAGCGACGATCACCAGCAGCAGATCCTGGGGTCGGTACCACTGGTCATAAAAGGCCCGTAGCCCGGCGGCGGTGGCCGAGCCCACCACCTCGGGGGTGCCAATAGGGAACCGCTGGGGCAGAAGGGTGCCGGCATAGCGGGCGGCGAACCGGGCCCTCCAGGCCCGCATCTGCCAACCGTCCCGGTCACGCATTTCGGCTAAGACGACGCTCCGCTCCCGGGTCACTTCGGCCTCTTCCAGCAGCATGCCACCGGCCCAATCCCCCAGCACCGTCAGGCCGGTGGTCAGGGTGGCCGAGGTCGCATCCGGCAGGTCGAGCTTGTAGACGGTTTCGTCAAAACTCGTGTGGGCGTTGGTGTGGGCCCCGAACTGGAGGCCCAGGTGCTGAAGGTCCGTGACCAGCCGCCCTGGTGGATAGTGGGTGGTGCCATTGAAGGCCAGGTGTTCCAACAGATGGGCCAGGCCCTGCTGGGCGTCGGTTTCCTGGAGGCTGCCCGCCGCCACCCGCAGGCGCAGGACGGCCTTGCCCTGGGGTTGGGCATGTTCCAGCATGGCGTAGCGCAGGCCGTTTGGCAAGGTACCCCACACGATGGCGGGATCCGGCGCCAGGGCCCCCGCGCGTTCATGGGCGAAGGGTTCCGCCGCCCCTAGGCATGGCAGGAGGGCAAGGGCGAGGAGAGGGCGCATGGGGATGTCCGTTCGGGGATGGGTCCGGGGCCTACGGCGTCCGGGGTTCGCTTTGCTCTCGTCGGAAGGCTGGCGCCAGCACACCGACGGCGGCAATGCCGCCCCCGGACGCCGAAGGCCCCGGACGCGAAGCCTCGGGGAGGTCAGAGCCCGACGGCCGCGCGGGCGGCGTCGACCGTCTTGCGGGCCTCGGCCCGGGCCTTGGCTGCCCCCGCCTTCAGAACGGCGTCGATATGGCCGGGGTCGGCCATCAATGCGGCGCGGCGGCCCCGGGCGGGCCCGAAATGGTCGAGGATCACTTCAAACAGGGCCTGCTTGGCATGACCATAGCCGAACCCATCGGGCCCCTGGCGGGAGGGGTCGCGGTAGCGGGCCGCCAGGTCCTGAGTCCGGGGGTCGTCGGCCCCGGCCAGGCCGCGGAAGATGCGGAACACGGCACAGGTCTCCGGATCCTTGACCTCGCTTACACCCTTCGAGTCGGTTTTAATCGACATGATCCGCTTGCGGAGGGGCTTTTCCTCCTGGAACGGGTCGATGGTGTTGCCATACGACTTCGACATTTTCTCGCCGTCGATTCCGGGCAGGACCTCGGCAGCTTTGGCCAGGCGGTAGTCCGGCAGGGTGAAGACCTCGGCCTGGAACTCGTGGTTGAAGCGCCCCGCCAGATCGCGGGTGATTTCAATGTGCTGGACCTGGTCTTTGCCCACGGGCACCACCTGGGCCTGGGGTGCGAGGATGTCCGCCGCCTGCAGGATCGGGTAGGTGTAGAGGCCAATGTTGGGCGTGAAACCCTTGGCGACC
>CAIUVD010000071.1 GCA_903902515.1 uncultured Planctomycetota bacterium
CGGACCCCGGACCCCGGACCCCGGACCCCGGACCCCGGACCCCGGACCCCGGACCGCGGACCCCGGACCCCGGACCCCGGACCCCGGACCCCGGACCCGGACTTCGAGCCGAGCCTTGTCCCGCCCATCATCATCCAACACTGCCCCTCCCATGATTACCGACGACAATGTCCGCCACCTGGCGAAGCTCGCCAGTTTGACCCTTGATGCTGCTGCCGTGTCGCGCATGCGCGGCGAACTGGAGGCCATCGTTGGCTATGTGGAGCAATTGTCCCAGGTCGACACCACGGGGGTTGAGCCCCTGACCAATGTCTCGGGCGTCGTCAATGTCACCCGCACGGATGTCCCGGGCCCCCTGATCCCGACGCCGACGGTCCTGGCCCTGGCGCCGGCTCGTAACGAAGTCGCCATCCTCGTGCCCAAAGTTGTGGAACGCTGATCATGACCACTGCCCTTCAGATTGCGTCCGCCGTCAACGCCGGCACTTCGGCCCGCGTGGCCGTCACCGCCGCCCTGGTCAAGGCCAAGGCCGACACCACCAACGCCATCATCCGCGTCCATGAGGCCCGGGCCCTCGCGGCTGCCGATGCCGTCGATGCCCGCATCAAGGCCGGTGAACAGCTGCCCCTGGCCGGCGTGCCCATCGCCATCAAGGACAACCTCAACCTCCAGGGGGTCGAGGTCACGGCCTGCTCGAAGATCCTCAAGGGCTACATTGCGCCCTACACCGCCACGGCGGTGGAGCGGCTGGAGGCCGCCGGGGCCATCGTGGTGGCGACCACCAACATGGACGAGTTCGCCATGGGCTCGTCCAACGAGAACAGCGCCTATGGCCCGGTGAAGAACCCCGTCGATCCGACCCGTATCCCTGGTGGTTCCTCGGGCGGCAGTGCCGCCGCCGTGGCCGCTGGCATCGTGCCCCTGGCCCTCGGCAGCGACACCGGCGGTTCGATCCGCCAGCCCGCCAGCCTGTGTGGCGTCGTCGGTCTCAAGCCGTCCTACGGCACCGTCTCGCGCTACGGCCTGATCGCCTACGGCTCGTCCCTCGACCAGATCGGTCCGCTGTCGACGACCGTCGCTGATACCGCCGTCGCCCTCCAGGTGATGGCGGGCAAGGACCCCCGGGACAGCACCAGCGCCGACCGCGATGCCACGGGCATCGGCAGCCTGCCCGCCGATGCTCGGGCCGCCCTCAAGGGCCTGCGGGTCGGCTATGTCGCCGCCCATGAAGAGGGCCTGGCCCCTGGCGTGCGCGCCCGCCTGACGGCCGCCAAGGAGGCCCTTACTGCGGCCGGTGCGGTTCTGGTACCCGTGACCTTGCCCCACGAACGTTTTGCCATCGCCGTCTACTACATCCTGGCCACCGGCGAGGCGTCCTCGAATCTGTCGCGCTTTGACGGCATTCGCTACGGCCACCGCACGGACTCCGCCACGACCCTCAGCGAGGTTTACGGCAAATCCCGTGTCGAAGGCTTCGGCGCCGAGGTCCAGCGCCGCATCATGCTCGGCACCTACGTCCTCAGCACCGGCTACTACGACGCCTACTACAAAAAGGCCCAGCAGGTTCGCCGGAAGATCTGCGACGACTACGCCAACGCCTTCGCCTCCTGCGACGTCCTGCTTGGCCCCGCCAGCCCGACGACTGCCTTCAAGGTCGGCGAAAAGACCAGCGATCCCCTGCAGATGTACCTCTCGGACATCTTCACCATCGCCACCAACCTGGCGGGCGTCCCCGGCATTAGCGTGCCCTTTGGCACCGATGAGCAGGGCCTGCCGGTCGGCATGCAACTCCAGGCTCCGATCGGCAACGACCAGCGTCTGCTGGCCGCCGCCGCCGGCATCGAAGCCCTGGCCCTCTAAATCACCCCGAGGTTCCCCATGTCCAACGTCGCCTCCGCCCTCACCGCGATCCTGGCTGATACCTACGGCCTGGCGGTGAAGACCCACGCCGCCCACTGGAACGTCACCGGTACGGGCTTCTTCGAGCTTCACGGCGCCTTTGGCGACCAGTACGAAGCCCTGCTAGAGGCCGCCGACGACCTCGCCGAACGCCTCCGGGCCCTTGGTGACATCGCGCCCCTCGGCCTCAAGGCCCTGACCAAGACCAGCACCATCGCCGACCTGGACGGCACCGACGGCAAGGCCCTGGTCGCCCAGCTGGCCAAGGACCATGCCGCCCTGTCGAAGGCCCTCTCGAAGGCCGTCGCCGTGGCCCAAAAGGCCGACGACGAGGCGACCGCCGACCTGTTCATCGGCCGCATCGAAGCCCACGACAAGACCGCCTGGATGCTCAACGCCTGGGCGGGCAAGAAGGGGTAGTCCTGGTCACGCCTCCGTTGCGGGGGAACTCGATACAAGGAAGTGCATGATGTCTCGACTCCGCATCTTGGCTTGGCTTTTCCTGGTCTGCCAAGGGTTACCCGCTCTGGATCTTCGCCCCTATGCGGGTCCCGATGCACCGTTGTATGCGACCTTGACCCAGACCCATCAGCGACTGGTGCAGGACTTGGTCCTTCAGGCGTATCGCACCCATGGGCAGCGGGATCCCCGATGGGATGACGAGGTGGAATGGGTGCTCACCGCAGCGGCGGGAAGTCTGGCCAAGGCCGGAACACCGGCCAGCGAAGCGGAAGGTCTCCGTCGTGCGGAGGCCCTGATCCGTCCGCCCTTGTCCTGCTCCGAGCCATTGGTGCTCTGGGCCGGCTTTCAATTGGCGCGGAATGCCGGCTGGAAGATCCGCCACCCTTGGTGCGATCGGGCCAACCGGGCCTGGGAAAAACGCCGCAAGGAAACCCAGGCTGACCTGGCACCGGAATATCCGGCGGTTCTCCAGGCCCTGACCCTGTGCTACATGTTGGGAACCTACAACAACGGAACCTCCGAGAAGGCCAAGAGGGTCCTCCGTGAGAACGTGCCGTTGGTGGCCGCCGCCTGGCGTGAGGTGTGGCGCCGACAGGAACTTTTGGAGGCCCCGGAGCTGCTGATGGAGATCATCAACATTTTGGATCCCGAGACCCCGGAGCTTGCCGATGCCCTGTTCGCAGCTCAGACGGCCGGCATGGCCGGCGGTGCGTGGCCAGCCTGGGGAGTCGATGGGGCCAATGCCTGCCTGCGGGTCGAAACCGCCTGGGCTTGGCGGGGCGACGGTTGGGCCTCGACGGTGAAGGAGGAGGGCTGGGCTCGTTTTCGTGCGGACCTGGATGAGGCGGCGATACTGGCCGAGCGTTCCTGGCAGGCCAAGCCCTGTGCCCGCTTAGCCAGCGCAGCGATTTCCATCGCCGGGGGTCGTGGATCCGACGAGGGAGAGCAGTGGTTTCTGCGCAGTATCTCCGCCTGTTTCGATCGACCGACCACCTGGCAGGCGCGGGCCTATTTCCTCATGCCTCGATGGGGTGGGAGTTTTGACCAACTGCTCCAGCATGGCTTGGATGCGCTGGCCACGGAGCGTTTCGACACCGTCGTTCCGTGGGAGGTTGTCCAGGTGGTTTCCCAGGCCCTCAAGGATGCGAAGGAGGCTCCGAAGATGGAACAGCTGCGCGCGCGGATGCACGCCCTCGGCTACGACCAGGCCTTGGAGCGCTGCTTCGCGACCTATGAAGCCCAGGATCCCTCCCGGGCCGGGATGCACGCGGCGGTCCGGGCCGCTATGGCCCATCGCCTCGGCCGTATGGATGAGGCTCGGAAATGGCTGGCCAAGGCCCCGCCCGAGGCCTGTACCAGCAGCCTGGCGAAGAAATGGGGGGTCAAATGGGACGACCTCCACGCCCTGGACATCCCGGTCGAAGGCGATCCCTCCCGCTTTTAAGCACATCGGTGCGGAAGGGTCGTGATGCTCACGGCCCCCGGGGTCGCCCGGCCACGACCGCTCCGGCGGTGGTGGCGGCGATGCCCAGCCAGCCCAATGGGCCCAGGACTTCGCCCAGGGTCGCCCAGCCGAGCAGGGCCGTGAGGGCCGGGGCGATGCTGCCGGCGACGGCGGTGCGGGCCGCCCCGAGGTGTTCAATGGCGAGGCCCATCAACAGCGTCGGGACGATGGTCGCCCCGATGGCCAGGGCCGCTCCCAGGCCCAGCACGGTGCCGTGGGGTAGGTCCGCGCCGGAAGGTCGGGCCACCAGGGCGTGGACCAGGCCCGTGACGCAGGCGGCCGTCATGGCGATGGACGTTGAGCGGATCCCACCCAGGGCCTTGGCATCGGGTTCGTTGATGACCAAGGAGGCTGCAAAGGCCACGGCGCTCGCGGCCACTAGCAGCACGCCCACCGTATCGGCTTGGGCTGCCAGGGCCCGGTCGCCCCAGGTCAGGGAGATGCCACCGACGGTCATCGCCAGGCCGATTACCAGGGTTTTATCAACGCTGCGCTGGCCCCGGGCCAGGGCCCAAGCAACCAACAGCGTCGGATAGATGAACAGGATGACCCGCTCCAGGGCTACCTCGACCCGTTCGAGGCCCAGGAAGTTCAGCCACGAGGCCAGGTGGTAACCGAGGATGCCGCCGCTGATCAGGCGCGTCCATTGGACCGGGGTGAGGGGGGCCGCCTTCCGGCCCATCCACCACGCCAGGGCCGCGAATACCGGTAGGGAGAGGGCCAAGCGGATGCCCAGCAGGCCCGTGGCGTCGGCGCCATGCTGATAGGCCATCCGTACCAACACGCCCTTTCCCGCAAACAACACCGCCGCGAGGACCACCGAGACGAGGCCAAGCCAGCGGGGAGCCGGGGACGCGGGGGCGGAGAGGGACGACATGGCAGAACTCCTCAGCCGGGAGGAGGACGATGACACCCGCGCGGCCCGGCTTCCGCGCGGGCCAACGAAGGCGGCCCGCTCAGGTGAGCGGGCCGCGTCGGGATCAGGTCAAAGACCGTGACGCGCCACTCACCCCGAAGGGAGGGGAAGCCAACGAAGTACGAGGACGGCGGCGCGGATCATGGGCGGGGACCTTGGCCAGGGACCGGCGGCGGGCAAGGGCCATCCGGCGGCAGGACCGGTCGTTCGATGACCAGGGGCTCCGTGAGGGCACCCAGGAAGGCCACCAGGTCGAGGACCTCCCGATCCGTCAGGCCGAGGGGCCGAACCAGGGGATCGGGGGTTGGGGCATCGCCGCCCCGGTTGTAGAAGCGGACGACGGCCTCCAGGCTTTCGATGCGGCCGTCATGGAAATAGGGGGCCGTCAGCAGGGCGTTGCGCAGGCCCGGCGTTTTGAAGGCGCCCTCCGCCGCCGCCCCGGGAACGATGGCTGCCCGCCCGCGATCCGTCCCCCCCAGCCCGAGGTTGTGGAAACTGCCGTCGCTGAAATTCGGGCCGCTGTGGCAGTCGATGCAGCTCGCCTTGCCGAGGAACAGCCCCAGGCCTCGCACCGCTTCGGGTCCCAGGGCCCGGTCGTCCCCGGCCTGCCACCGATCGTAGGCGGTGTTGCGGACCACCAGGCTCCGCTCGAAGGACGCCAGGGCTGACGCGAGGTGGGTCGAGGTCGCGGGACCGGCGCCGTAGACCTCCTGAAATGCCTGTTGGTAGTGGGGCACGCCGTTGAGGCGGGCCAGCAGCACCGGCAGGTCCATGGCCATTTCCCCCGGGGCCTGGATGGGGGCCAGGGCCTGTTCTTCCAGCGAGGCCGCCCGGCCATCCCAGAACAACAGGGGCGTCCAGGCGAGGTTATGGAGGTGGGGCGCGTTGCGCGGGGTGGGGGCGCCATTCACGCCGTGGCTGCGGGCCAGCCCATCCCCCAGGCCGAGGTCGGGATTGTGGCAGGTAGCGCAGGACACCGTGCGGTCCGTTGAGAGTCGCGGGTCGAAGAACAGGGTTTTGCCGAGGGCGATTTCCGCTGGGGTAGGCGGGAAGCCCGAGGGGTACTCGATGGTGTCCGGATCCGGCGTGCCGAGGAGCCGTCCGGCCTGGGACCGCAGGTCGGGGAATTCCTGGGCGGCGCAGGGAGCCCCCAGAACCAGGCTGGCCGTCAGCAGCAGGCGGAACACGCGCATGGCGAGCATCCTACGGGATCCCGGACGAAGGCAGCCCTGGCAATTCCGCCCCGCGCCGGAGGGTCCGGCCCATGCTCGGCGAACGCCATTTGATTGCCCTGCTGACGGCCCTGCAGTTCATCCACACCCTCGATTTCGTGCTGATGATGCCCCTCGGCCCGGCGATCATGGCGGACCTTGGGATGTCCACCGGGCAGTTTGCCGTCCTGGTGGCGTGCTACACGTTTGCCAGCGGAGCCGTGGGGGTCGTCGGCGCCTTCCGCCTCGACCGCGCCGCCCGCCGCCCGGTGCTGCTGTGGTCTGCTGCGGGCTTCACCCTCGGAACCCTGGCCATGGGCTTGGCCCCGGGGCATGTCGGCATGCTGCTGGCCCGGGTCCTGGCCGGGGCCTGTGGCGGCCTGATGAGTTCCCTGGTCATGATCCTGGCCAGCGAGGCGGTGCCCTATGAACGCCGGGGTCAGGCCATGGGCACGATCATGACCTCGTTCTCCCTGGCCTCGGTGCTGGGCATCCCCCTGGGGGTGGCCCTGGCCGCCTGGGGATCGTGGCATACGCCGTTTCTGGTCCTGGCGGGGGTGGCGGCCCTGGTCACCGGGTGGGTGGCGGTGGTCCTGCCGCGTTTCGATGGCCACCTGGGGCAGCCCCACCAGTCCCCGGTGGCGGTGGTCCGCATGCTGTTCACGGACCCCGGTCATCGACGAGTCCTGATCCTGACGGCGGTCCTCCAAGTGGCGGGATTTACCGTCATTCCCTTCATCAGCCCGTTCCTGGTCGGCAATCGGGGCTTCACCGCCACGGACCTGGGGACCTTCTACGCCATCGGTGGTGTGGCCACGGTGATCACGGCTCCGTTGATTGGCCGCTTGGCAGATCGCTGGGGCAAACACGTGGTGTTCACGGTGGTGTCGGTGCTGTCCCTGGTGCCGATCCTGCTGCTGACCCACCTGCCGCCCTGGCCGGTGGCGGTGTGCTTTCTGGTCACCACCGCCTTCATGATTTTGGTCTCGGGCCGGATGGTGCCGGTGCAGGCCTTGATCACCGCCAGCGTCGATCCCGCCCGTCGGGGGGCGATTATGAGTTTCGTGGCCGCGACCCAGGCCGGGGCCATCGGCGGTTCCTCCCTGCTGGCCGGTCACCTCGTCAGCCGCACCGCCGAGGGGCGCATCGAAGGCTTTGGCACCGTCGGGCTGGTGGCGGCGGCAGCGACCCTGCTGTCCCTGATCCTGGTGGTCCGGGTGCGGCCTTTGGCCCGCTGAGGCCGTCCGGTTGCCCCGTGGTCTGACGCGCTGAGGATCCCGGCCCTCCACGACCCGGGATCCCGCCCATGACCACTTCCCTGCGCATCGTTTTCATCGGCGGCGGCAACATGGCCACGGCCATGGTTCGCGGCCTCGCGGCCCTCCCGTCCCGGCCGACCCTGGTGGTCTCGGAGCCGGATCCGGCCAAGCATGGGGCTTTCCAGGCCCTGGGCGCCACCACCACCACCGACAACCAGACGGCGATCGTTGGGGCTGACGTGGTGGTTCTGGCCATTAAGCCGCAAATGGCGGCCACCGTGGTCCCCGGTCTGGCCTCGGCCTGGCCTGCTGGTGCGACCCTGGTGTCGATCCTCGCCGGGACCCCGAGCCGCAAACTGGAAGCCTGGCTGCCGTCCGGTGCCCGGGTGGTTCGGGCCATGCCCAATACCCCCCTGGCCATTGGCCTGGGGATGGTCGGCCTGTGCGCTGGGGCTAACGCCGGAGATGCCGATCTGGCCCGGGCCGAGGGCCTGTTCGCCCCCTGCGGCAAGGTTCTGCGGGTGGCTGATGAGGGCCGGATGGATGCCATCACCGCCGTCAGCGGCAGCGGCCCGGCCTATTTCTTCCGCTTCGCTGAGGCCCTGGTGGAGGCCGCTGAACGCCTCGGCTTCACCCGGGACGAGGCCATTCTGCTGGTCGGCCAGACCGGCGAGGGCTCCTGGAAGTACCTCCAGCAGTCGGGCTTCGAAGCGGCCAAATTGCGCCAGCAGGTCACCAGCCCCGGCGGCACCACGGCGGCGGCTCTGGCGGTGGTCGATCAGGCAGATTTGACGGGCCTGTGGGTCCGGGCCCTCCAGGCCGCCGAGGCCCGGGGCCAGGAACTCGGCCGGGGCTGAGGTCGCCCTCGGCCGTCAGGGCATGCGGTTCCATCGCCGCAGGGCCCAATCGAGGCCGAACAGCAGGGTGGCCGCCAGCAGGAACCACCAGCCATCCCAAAGGCTCTCGGTCCGTTCCCGGAGGGTGGTGCGGCGCAGATCCGGGGGCAGGTTGGCCAGGAGGTCGGCCACGGAATCCGCCAAGTGGCCGTTGGTGGCGGTGGCCAAGGCCACCAACGCCTCGCGGTCGGCCCGCAGGTCCCGGCGTTCGGCTTGGGGAGGGGTGACCACCAGATCCGCCGGGGCCGCGGCATCGGACTCCAGGCCGGCGGCGACGGTTACCGCCCAGGTTCCGGTGGTCGGGGCTGGGACGCGGGCGCGGAAGGCACCGCCATCCTTGACCAAGGGGACCAGGATTTCGGCCGCACCCGGACGGGTCAGGCGCAGTACGGCGCGCTCTGGAAGGGACTGGTCCTCGTCGCTCGGTGCCAGGTCGAGGGTCACGGGTTCGCCCGCCGCCGCCCGGCGGGGGTTCACCCCCAGGCGCCAGGCCCGGCGGTCGGCACGGTGGCCGGCGGCGGCAAAACGAAGCAGGGGGGCGTGGATGCGGTTCAGCCAGGTATCGGCCACGCCCCGCCGCCAGCGCCAGAAATCGTCGGCCATCACCAGCACCGTGCGACCGGCACCGTAGGCTCGGGTGATGATCAGGGGCCGACGGTCCTGGTCTTCGGCCAGCACCTCGGCCCCCGGGCGGAGGGCCGTCACCGGGCCGGCGCCGATGAGGAACGGTAAGCCGTCCCAGGACTGGCCGCTGGATTCGAGGACCCCCAGGCGAGGAGCCGCCGGCGTTGGATGGAAACGGCGGGGCGTGCCATCGAGGTAGCCCCGGGAGAGGGTCGCGGCCTCGGGCAGTTCCGCGGGCAGCAGGGCTCCAGCGGGGGATCCAGCAATGCTGGCGGTGCTGCCGGACTCGCCGGGAATCACCAGCAGACCGGCACCACCCCGGCGTACGGCGGCATCCAGGGCCGCCAGGTCGGCGGCGCGGAAGGCCTCGGGGCCGAGGTCCCCCAGGAGGATGGCGTCGTAGACGGCCAGATCCGCTGGGGCCAGGGGCAGGCGGTCGGGCCCTTCGCCGCCCCACCGGCGCCACCGGCCATCGGCCAGGTAGGCGTGGAGAGTGATGGTCGGATCCCGGCGCAGGGCTTCGCGGAGGTAGCGGACCTCGTAGCGGGGGCGCTGCTCCAGCAGAAGGATGGTGAGCTTCCGTTCCCGGACGTTGGCGGTGACGCTTTCGCGCACCGTCCGGGTGCCGGCGGTGGCGGTGATAATGGCCGTGACACTGCCAGCCCGGGGGAAAACCACTTCCAGTTCGGCGGTGTCCGTCGCCAGCAGCGCCGGGTCGGCAGCGGTACCCGGCATCAGGACCTTTTGGACGGGCGGAGCCCCCGGGATCTCGATCCGGACGGTGATCGGGCCCGGGGGCAGACCCCGGTGGGCCAGGCGGACCACCAGCGGTTCCCGCTCACCGAGGGCGGCCTCACGGTTGAACTCGACGCCATCAATGGCCAGTTCCGGAACCGTGGTCGTGCCACCCACCGCCAGCAGGTGGAGGGGCAGATCCCGGCCGCGCCACTGCTGACCGAGGGCGGCCAGGGAAGTGCCGTGGGTCACCCGGCCATCCGTGACTACGATCAGCCGCTCCGCCCGGGTCTGGGCAACCACCTGGTCAAGATCATCTGCTAGGGCGCTGCCATCTGCCGTGGGCTGGGGCAGGGATCCGGGATCCAGGGGGCCATGCCCACCGATGGCCTGCCAGGTGACGGTCGCCTGGGCCGCGGGGATGCGTTCCGCCAGGGCTTTCGCTAGGGCAGGCAGGACGGCGGCCCGGGGTGCGCCCGCGACATCCGCCACCGCCATGGAGGCGGAGGTGTCGACGGCGACCACGATCCGCGTCGGGCCATCCTCATTCCAGGTGCTGCGCAGGGCCGGCCCACCGAGGGCCAGGACGATCAGGGCCAGGGCCGTGGCCCGGGCACCCCGGGCGATCCGCCCGGTCACGGGCCCACCGGGGGCCGGACCGTAGCGGCGCCAGCCCCAGAAAGCGGCCGCCATCGCCAGGATCAGCAGGCCCGGCACCAACCACGTTGCCGGCAGGTGCTGGAATAAGAGGGTGGATTCACCGGCCATAGGCCCTCCCGGCCCAGGCGGCCACCGCCCCTTCGGTCAGGGCGATAATCAGGGCCAGGGCCAGCAGCCAGGGCCCCAGGTCGGCGCCGCCGCCCGTGGGCAGGGCCTCCCGCAGGTCGGCCGCCGCCTGGGGGTCTCGGCCTAAACGGGCTTCATCGGGATTGGGTAGCACCACGACCCCCGCCTCGCCGACGGTGGTCCACCATCCCGGGGCGGCGATCAGGGGGGCTCCAGTGGTGGCCGTCACGGCTACCCCATCCCGGCGCAGGGCGGCATCGGCGGGAACCGGCTGACCAGCGGTCCAGGTCGGCACGGGTCGGGCAGTCAGGCGGCGTGCCAGGCGCAGGGTCCAGAGCGGCGTGCCGCCCCGGGCTTGGAAGGCCGGCTCCCGGGCCAGGGACGCGACCTCGATTAGCAGCGCGCCAGAGCCGACCGGCACCCGCAGGGCGGCGGGAGCGGAGCCCGCCCGCAGGACGACCTCGGCACCCGGCGGCACCCGCACGCCCGGGAGGCGTTCACAGCCACCGACGGCCAGGAGCGGGTCGAGATCCGGCTGACCGGAGCTATAGGCGCCACCCATCACCGGAGCCTCGGCGGTGATGGGGACCAGCGTTTGCAGGACCGGATCCTCCCGCAGCAGGGCGAGATCCGTCCACAGGGCCCCACCGGCCCTGACCCAGGCCGCCAGGCGCTCGGCGGCCGGGCCCGGCACCGGGGCACGCAGGACGACCAACAGTCCCTCGGTCAGGGGTTCGGTGGCCAGGGCTTCGGGCCGCAGGATCCGTCGTGTTACAGCGGCCGGGTCGGCGCCGAGGGCGGCCGGGAGGTAGTCCGAGGCCAGTCCACCCTGCTGGATGAGCAGCACGGGCACGGCTCCGCGCACCGTGACGGGCAGTTCGAGGCGGTTGTCGCTGGGCAGGCCGCCATCCTGAAGCAGCAAGCGTACCTGGTGGCGGCCCTCCGTCAGGGCCGGAAGGGGTAGGTCGACGGTGCGCGGACCTTCCCCCCCATCCCGGGGCAGGGTCGCCGCTAGGAAGGGGCCGCCGTCGATCGAGAGGGTGGCACCCGTGACCGGCCCGGTCAGGCGCAGGGGCAGGCTTCCCGCCTGGCCCGGCACCAGATCCGGCAGATCACCGAGCCCTCCCAGCCACGCATTGGCCGTGCCCCGGGGGCCCGGAGCCCACCGGTGGACGCGTCCAAGACGCTCGCCGAGGGCGGCCACCAGGGCCTCGCCCCGGTCCTGCTGGAAATCGCTGATCAGGAGGGCGTCGGCCCGTTGTCCGGCGAGGGCGTTTTCCAGGGGCCCAAGGGCAGCGCCATCCAGGCCGCCCGGCAATTCCGTGGGCGACAGACGCCGGCCAAGGTCCCGGACCACGCCCGGGCCCCCATCCGCGACGATCTCGACCTGACCCCCGGCGACCGTGGCCACCACCACCCGGAGATAGGGCAGTTCTGCGGCCGCCAGGCCCGCCGTCGCCGCAGCCAAGGGCCCGGGATCCTCGCCGCGTGGGCCCATGGAGGCGCTGCGGTCCACCAGGACCACCAGGGTGCCACCACTGGCAAAGCCACCGAGCAGGGGCCGGGCCACGGCCATGGCCAGGCAAGCCAGCAGGGCCATGCGAAGCAGAAGCAACAGCAGGTTCGTCAGTTTCCACGTCCGACTGGCCTGCTGGGCGGCCGCCGCCAACCACCGCATCGCGGCCCACGGCCGGGGCCGAGGCCGTTGGCGCAGCAGCAGATGCAGCACCACGGGAAGCGCCGCCGCAGCGACGCCCCACCACAAGGCGGGATGGACGGCTTCCATAGAGGGGGGGGATTGGACGCGGGGCGCGGGCTTTGCAAACGGAGGCCCACGCCCGGAGGGCCTCCTTCGTGGACGGGGAAACCATTGGCAACCTTGATTCGCGGTCTAGTCTTCTTTCCGAGGTTTTTCATGTCCGACGCGACCAACCGTTTCCTGAACCCCTCCTTCCCCGGTAAGTCGGCTGACAACCAGCGCGGCCGGGCCCTGACCAAGCGCGCGCGCAAGATGACCAAGGTCGTCGCGACCATGGGCCCCGCCTGCTCGGATGAGGCGATCCTGCGCGACATGTTCCACGCCGGCATGAACGTGGCCCGCCTGAACATGAGCCACGGCGACCACTCCGACCACCTCGCCCGCCTGAATCTCCTGCGGAAGTTGTCGAAGGAGATGGAGCGCCCGGTGGCCATCCTCGCCGACCTCCAGGGCCCCAAGATCCGCACCGGTCGCCTCAAGGGCGGCACCCCGGTGGAGTGGAAGGTCGGAGCCAAGACCGTCATCACCGTCGCCGAGTGTTCCGAAGGCACCGCCGAGCGCGTCGGTACCACCTATGACGGCTTGGCCAAGGACGTCGAAGTTGGCAACATGCTGTTGGTCGATGACGGCAAGATGCGCCTCCAGGTCGACAGCGTTCACGGCGACGACATCCACTGCACCGTGGTCGTCGGCGGTCTGCTCAAGAACAACAAGGGCATCAACCTGCCCGGCGTGAAGGTCAGCGCCCCGTCCCTGTCCGACAAGGACAAGGCCGACTTGGCCTGGGCCATTGCCAACGAAGTGGACTTCATCGCCCTGTCCTTCGTGCGTACCGCCCGCGACGTCCGCAACGTCAAGAACCGCATCAGCGAGACCGGCCGGACCATTCCGATCATCTCCAAGATCGAGAAGCCCGAAGCCGTCGAGAACATCGACGAGATCCTCCTTGAATCCGACGGCATCATGGTCGCCCGTGGTGACCTCGGCATCGAGATCAGCACCCAGAAGCTGCCGGTCGTCCAGAAGGAACTGATCCGCAAGGCCAACGCCGTTGGCAAGCTGGTCATCACCGCAACCCAGATGCTGGAATCGATGATCGAGAGCCCGATCCCGACCCGCGCCGAGTCCTCCGACGTCGCCAACGCTATCTTCGACGGCACCGACGCCGTGATGCTGTCCGGCGAGACCGCCAGCGGCAAGTACCCGGTGGAAGCCGTGGCCGAAATGATGCGCATCGCCATCGAGGCCGAGAAGAGCCCCTACATGCCGGCCCAGTCGCTGGACAAGAAGAAGGCCCACTTCGACCGCCAGGCCTTCGCCATCAGCGGCGCCGCCAGCCTGCTGTGCCGCGACCTCGATGCCGCCGGCATCATGGTCTACAGCCACAACGTGGAAAAGGCGACCCTGCTCTCGAAGCAGCGCATCAACGTCCCCGTCGTCGCCCTGTGCTACGACGAGGCCACCTGGCGCCGCCTGTGCCCCCTGTGGGGCATCGTTCCGCTGCTCGTCCCCTTCAAGGAAGACGTCAACGACCAGATCGAAGTCGGCAACGAGGAATGTGTCCGTCACGGCATTTTCCACGACACCGACACCGTGGTCGTGATCTCCGGCGTGTCGAAGCACGGCGCGAACTCGATCAAGGTGCATACGATCTGAGGCATTGAAGGTCCGGGGTCCGGGGTCCGGGGTCCGGGGTCAAAGACAGGATCGGTGAACGGCTTCCAGCATTGCTGGAAGCCGTTCTTTTTATGGCCTTTGGTTGGCTCACGGTTTCGTGGGACCCCGGACCCCGGACCCCGGACCCCGGACCCCGGACCCCGGACCCCGGACCCCGGACCCCGGACCTCGAACCTGCCATGTCATGCATAGCATCCCCCCGTTTTGCCATAATCTCTCCCGCCTATGTTCGACGGCCAAGGCCCGCTTCTCAAACGCATCCTCCGCCAGGGATGGGATTATCGCTGGTTGGTCTTGCTGATGCTGGGCCTGACGGGCCTGGTCACGGCCCTAACGGCGTACCAGGGCAAGCTCTTCAAGGATCTCCTCGATACCCTGACGGCCGTCCAGCATACCAACGGTGATCGAGTTCTGCTGGCCCAGGTGCTGGTGAAGCTGCAGAGCGTGGCCGGCTGGATGCTGGCCTTGGCCATCCCGATGGGCCTGGCGGCCTATGGGGCCTGGGTCACGGGTCAGTACCTCGCTAACCGCTGCATGCGTGACTTGCGCAGCCGTTTCGTGGCCCATCTGGTGCGCCTGGATCTCGGCTTCCACCAGGACCTTTCCCGGGGCGAATTGCTGACCCGGGTCACCGCCGATCTTGACCGCCTATATAGCGTCCAGGCCCTGCTGTTTGGCAAGATGACCCAGCGACCGGCCTTGGCCCTCGGCTATGTCGCGGCGATTTTCTGGGTGTCGTGGCAGGTTGGCGTGGCGGTCTTCCTTATCCTGGTGCCCATTGCCCTGATCATCGGCCGGGTCCTACGTAAAACGCGTCGCCGCTCCCAGAAGGCCCAAGAGACCCTGGCCACGACCCTGTCCGCCTTCGAGCAGATCACGGCGGGCATCCGGGTCATCAAAAGCATGGGTTCCAGCGAGCGTGAGGTCGATCGCTATGCCGGTCTCAACCAGGGCTTGTTCAGCGATCGTCAGCGCGTCGCTCGGGCCAAGGCCCAGTCCGAGGGCATCACCCAAGGGTCCGTGCTGCTGATGGGTGGTCTGGCGATGCTCGCCGCCGCCGTCCTGTTTGAACGGGGCCTGATCCAGCCGACCCAACTCCTGCTGGTCCTGACCTTCGTCGGCCTCCTGATTGGCGCCCTGCGGGAGGTCCAGCGGGTGTGGGGTGACGTGCTGGAATACCTGCCCAGCGGTGCCCGCGTCTATGAACTGCTCGACCGCCAGCCCAGTCTCGTCGATCCCCCGGCCGCCCCGGCGGCCGGATCGCCCACCGACGCCATCCGTCTCGACCGGGTGACGTTCCGCTACAAGCCCACCGCCGATCCGGTCATCGTCGACCTCGATCTCACCATCCCCATCGGCAAGGTCACGGCCCTGGTCGGCCCTTCGGGCGGCGGCAAAAGCACCATCCTCGACCTCATTCCGCGCCTGCGCGATGTCACCTCCGGCTGCATCACCTGGGATGGCGTCGATGTCCGCGCCGTACAGGCCGACTCGCTGATCCATCAGGTGGCGATCGTCAACCAGGACTCGTTCCTCTTCAACGACACCATCCGCAACAACATCCGCTACGGGCGGCCCACAGCCACCGAAGCCGAGATCATCCAGGCCGCCCAGCGGGCCCATGTCCATGACGCGATCCTGGCCCTCGAAGGTGGCCTGGGCTACGACACCGTGGTCGGTGATCGCGGTGGCCGCCTGTCCGGTGGCCAGCGCCAGCGCGTCGCCATCGCCCGTGCCCTCCTGCGGGATGCGCCCATTCTCCTCCTCGACGAACCGACCAGCGCCCTCGACGCCGAAAGCGAACGCCACGTCCAGGCGGCCCTCGATGAATTGATGAAGGGCCGCACGGTGGTCGTCATTGCCCACCGTCTGGCGACGGTCCAGCACGCCCACCACATCCACGTTATCGGCAAAGGCCCCGACGGCGGCCCCAGCCGCGTCCTCGAATCCGGCACCCATGCGGACCTCGTGGCCCGGGATGGACATTACGCGGGGTTGGTGCGGTTGCAGACGCTCGGGTAGGGCCTTCGGCCCTGTCCGGGGTCCGAGGTCCGGGGTCCGGGGTAAAGACAGGATCAGTGATGTCGCTATGGGCCTGGGGCATCCCCGGGATTGGAATTCGCGGGACCCCGGACCCCGGACCCCGGACCCCGGACTTCGCTCGCCAGAGCGAGCCCAAACGTCGCATTAACCGCTGCCGACAGGGCAACGCAGACCCCGGCGGGGCCGTCGCGCCAGCCGGACTTGAGGACGTAACTCCGCCCGAAGGCCGCTACGGCGCGGGCTGCTAGCAGGGGGCCGCTGGCGCGGCGGCCCTCGGCGCGGTAACGCTCAGCTTTCATCCGATGGTACTTCATGCGGATGATGTCGCCCAGGTCGGCGTAGCCGTAGTGCAGCAGGCTGCCCGGGAGGGTCGCGACCAGGCCCGTCGGTCGCACGGATTCGTGGACGGCGTCCTCACTGAAAGTGTGGACCGTGCGGTTGAACAGGCGCACGCACCAGTCCGGGTTCCAGTGGCCGTGGCGGATCTCGTGGCTGCCGACGTGATTGCGGCGGCGGATGCGGAAACAGCGGGCCGGGTTGGTCAGGTCGAGGCCCGTGAGGTTGGCCTCCAGCACCTCGTCGGCGTCTACCGACAGCACCCAGTCGTGGCGGGCCAGGGCCACGGCCCGGCGTTTCTGCGGGCCGTAGCCGTCGAAGGGGTGGACCTCGAAACGGGCACCATGCCGTTCGGCGATGGCCCGGGTGTTGTCGGTGCTGCCACTGTCGAGGATCACGATCTCGGCGCAGCCGCCCAGGGCCTTCAGCACCCGGTCGAGGTGCTGCTCGGCATTGAGGGTGATGAGGACGGCGGAGATCATGGCAACCCAGCGTAGAGGTCGCGATAGGCGGCGACCGTGTGGTCGATGAGGAACTTCCGGCCCTGGACCAGGGCCCCGGCTGCCAGGCGGGCCCGCAGGGCGTCATCACCGAGGATGCGGCCCAGGGCGTCCGCCAGGGCCACGGGGTCCGCCGGGGGCACCAGCAGGCCACTGACGCCGTCAGCCACCACTTCGGGGATGCCACCGGCGGTGGTGGCGACCACCGGTAAGCCGTGGAGGTGGCAGTCCGCGAGGACCGAGCCAAGGCCCTCTTCGATGGAAGACAACACCGCCAGGTCGCCGGCCGCCAAAAGACGTGGGAGGTCGGCGCGAAAGCCGAGGAAGCGCACCGACGGCAGGTCCGCCGCCTGGGCCATCAGCACCGCCTGGCGTTCGCCCTCGCCGCACAGCAAGAGGGTTGCCGTAGGGGCCAGGCGTCTCCAGGCGTCAAACAGGTGGCGGTGGCCCTTGTGGTCCACCAGGGCGGCGGGGCAGATCACCAGGCGGGCTTCGGGGGCTAGGCCGAGTTCCGCCCGCACGCCGAGGCGATCGGGCATCGTGGTCGGTTCCGGCACGCCGGAATGGATGACCTGGATGCGTTGGCGGGGCACGCCGCCCTCGGCCAGGATGCGGGCGATGGCCCCGGAGACGGCCACAAAGCGCGACACTCGGGGTCCATACTTCCATCGCGCCACCGGCCCGTGTTTCAGGCGGAAGTCGACCCGACGGGTGACGATCAGGGGGGTCGTGGTGCCCAGGACCGCCAGCAGGGCCTGGCCATGGGCGGCGCTGGCGTGGGCATGGACGATGGTTCCGGGTCCCAGGCGGCGACGGATGGCCGCGGACACGTGCAGGCCAAAGCCGGGCCCGGCCGCCACGGGCATCACGGGCAGGTCTTCGTCGGCCAGACGGGTGTGCAGGGCCTCGCGGCGTCGGCAGACGACGGTCGAGTCCAGACCCGCCGCGACCAAGCCCCGGTGGAGCAGGTAGACTTGATTCTGGCCGCCCCGCCAGCCGGGTTCGGTATCAATGTGCAGGATCCGCACCATGGCGCGACATGGTGCGGGAACCGGCCCCGGACCAACCGCGAATCGTCTTGGGCCAGGGACGGACCTCCGTAACCTCCCCGCCCATGGCCACGGCGCTGATCGTTGAGTTTGGTACGGCCCACGCCGAGTGCCTGCCGATGCCCTGCCGGGCCCTGACCGAGGCCGGCCATGAGGTCCGGCTGCTGGTCCACCCCGATTTGGTGCCTCGGGTGGGCCACCTGGCCCCGGTCGAGGCCCTGCCCATTGGCGGTTCGCGTCTGAGGGAAGTCTGGCGCGTCCAAGCCGCCCTCGCCGCCGCCATACGCCGCTACGATCCCGCGGTGGTGATCTTCAATACCGCCAGCGGCGTTCATTTCCGCCATGCGGTGTTGTTGGCGTCCCGTCGGGTGCCGATGGTGGCGACCATCCACGACCTAGGCCGTCTCCGGCGTAGCCGCGTGCAGCGGTTCCTCGTGCGCCGGTTGGCGGGGGCGGTGGTCCTGGCCGAGCGCCTGGTGGCTCCGGCGAAGGCCTTGACCGGCGGGGCGGTGGTGGCGGCGTGCCCTCGGGTTCCGGTTCCGTCGCGGGGTGACCATCCCCCCGGTGAGGTCTGGTTGGTCAGCGTCGGTCAGATCGAAACCAAACGACGTACTTATGGCCCATTGCTGGAGGCGGTGCGTCGAGGCTTGCCGGCCAATCTGCGGTTGTTCATCCTCGGTCGGCCCGTCGGCCCCGAGGGCGAGGCGGTCCTGACGGCCCTGCGTGCTGCCGATCCCACGGGCGAGCGCATCCAGGCCACCGGCGCTTTTGTCCCCGACGAGGACCTTCACCGGATTCTTGCGGCGAGTGATGGGATCCTGCCCCTGATTGAGGGCCATGGCCGGTACCTCGACCATGCGGTGTCCGGCAGTTTCGGTCTTGCGTACAGTCACGGTCTGCCAGTGGTCGCCAGTGCTCCCGTCGGTTCGCCCGAGATGGATGATCTGGCGGTCCTGCCGCAGCCGGGTGAGGATTTTTCTGGGCTTCTGGATCGTTTGGCGGCGGATCCCGCCCCATTGGCAGCAGCCCGGGCAGCCCAGGCCCTGGACCCGCGCTTCGGTCATGACCGCGCCGTGGCGGCCTGGCGGACCATCACCGGGTTGTGAGGCGCTCCCGGTAGATCTCGGCCAAGGCCTTGCCGTGGGCCGGCCAGGCCAACGCGCCGAGGTCCGGCGCGGCCTGGCGGCCCTGAACCAGGGCTTCCGCCAGGGCGGCTCCGAGCGGCCCGGGGCTGAGATCGCTGACCACCGTCACCCTTGGCAGATGCTCCAGGGCCTTGGCGGCCCCGGTGGTCGCGGACACCACGATGGGCAACCCGGCAGCAGCGGCTTCCAGCACGCACATGCCAAATTCCTCAATGCGCGCCGGTGCCGCCAGGGCATCGAGGGCATCGTAGAGCGTCGCGACATCGGGTCGGGGAGGGAGGAAGCGGACTTCGGCCCCGGTTGGGGCGTGGGCCAGCCAACGCTCGGGGTGACGCTCCTTGCCGACGATGACCGTGAGGGGCTTGAGGATCGCCAGGGCCGGCTGGGCGAGGGCCGCCAGCAGCAGATCGGCCCCGCGTTTATGGAGGTCCCCCGAGGCGATCAGGCCGAGTACGGGACGATCGTCGGGCAGGCCCAGGGTTCGGCGGGCCTGTTGCCGACGACCGGCATCGGCGGGGGTGAAGGCCGTGGCATCGAAGCCCGGGTGGAGGAGGCGGATGCGCTCCTGGGGCAGTCCGGCGTCCTCGGTCAGGGCCGTGGCCATCATCTGGCTGTTGGCGATCACCGTCAGGCCCGGCTGTCGCAGTTGCGTGGTATGAAGATGGCCAAGGGCATCGTCTGCGGCCAGGGGACGACCCGTGAGGATGCGATGGGCGCGGTGGACGAGGTTATGGAGATGCAAGACATCCTGCTGTCGCAGGTCGCCGTGGCCGACCACCAGATCTGGCTGCAGACGGGCGGCCTGACGTTCGGCCCAGGCAGCGAAGCGTTCCCGGATGGCACCCCGTCGCCACCAGGGACACGGCAGCCGTGACCACCTGATGCCCACCTGGGCGGCCCAGGCCGTATCGAGGCGCTCGGCGGCGAGATGGATGCAGAAGCCCTGGGCGACCAGGGACTCGATCTGCCGACGGACCATAATCGCCGCTCCGCTCAGCCCTTCGGCCTTGCGAATCCCAATGAACACCAGCGGTCCTTGCATCTCACTACCCTAAGTTGTCGGGGGTGCGCACAATCACACCGGCCCCGGGCCTAGCATCCCGGTTTTTTCCCGGATCATGCCTCGCCGCAACGGAGATCCCCCATGTCCCTCGTCCTCGTGTTCCCCGGTCAAGGCGCCCAGTATGTCGGCATGGGCAAGGCCCTGGCCGAGACCTGTGCCCCGGCCCGCGCCCTCCTCGCCCAGGCGGATGCCGCCCTCGGGTTCAGCCTGTCGAAGATCATGGCCGAGGGCCCCGAGACGGAGCTGACCCGTACGGACCTCAGCCAGCCCGCCATCCTCGTCCACAGTCTGATGGCCCACGCGGCCCTGAAGGAAAAACTCGGCACCCTGCCCTGCGCCGCCACCGCAGGCCTGTCCCTGGGCGAGTACTCGGCCCTGGTGGCCGCCGGTGCCGTCGATTTCGTCGATGCGGTGAAGTTGGTGCGCCTGCGCGGCGAGGCCATGCAGGCCGCAGCCGAGGCCGTGGCCAGCGGCATGGTCGCCCTCATCGGTCCCGACGAGGCCACGGCCCAGAAGCTCTGTGACGCCGCTGCCGAGGGGGAGGTTCTCCAGGTCGCCAACCTCAACAGCCCGGGCCAGGTGGTGATTTCCGGGGCCAAGGCCGCCTGCGAGCGGGCCATCGCCAAGGCCAAGGACTTCGGCATCCGCCGTGCCGTGCCGTTGCCGGTCGCCGGGGCCTTCCACAGCGCCCTGATGGCCCCCGCCGCCGAGCGCCTCAAGGCCGCCCTGGCCGCGACCCGTTTCCGCGATCCCCTCGTCCCGGTCTACTCCAATGTCACGGCCCAGCCCGTGACGAAGGCGACCGAGATCCCCGACCTGTTGGTGCGTCAGTTGACCAGCCCTGTGCGCTGGGCCGATTCGGTGGTCAACCTCCAGAAGGCCGGCGTCACCGAGGCCTGGGAACTTGGACCGCAGAAGCAGCTCTCGGGCATGATGGC
>CAIUVD010000072.1 GCA_903902515.1 uncultured Planctomycetota bacterium
CCTCATCGTTCGTATCTGATGGAAGAGCCGTATGCGGTAATTCCGCCCGTACGGATCTGTGCCGGGCTTATGAGTAAGTTGTCGTTTATCACGATAAATTACGAGGAAATCTACGGCGACCACTTTAAGTGATTGATTGTAAAGTACTTTCGTACAAATAGAAATAGCTCCCGCCCTCCACCCCAGTCGTTGCGGCTGTAGGGGGGGCACCAATGGGCCGTTAGCTGGCCCCTGATCGGGCCAAAGCCTCCTCGGCCAACGGTCAGGGCCCCTGGTGGAGTGCCGGCGTAAGCCACATGAACCAGGCCATCCCGACCGCTGTCCTGCACTGCATAGAACTCGTGAGCCTCATTGAGGAATATCAGCGACTGGCGCGCTCGCCTTGAACCGCCGTACACGGAACTGTACGTACGGTGGTGTGGGAGGACGGGGAGGGTAACCTCCCCTCCTTCCCGATCTTCCTGGCAGTCTGTACATGTCCGCCAAGCTACTTTTGATCCCAATCCCCGTCGGGGAGGCGTTCGACGTCCACCGAGACATCAACCTTGGCCTGGCCGCCGCCCAGAATCATGCCCTTGAGGGGACTGACGTCAGCGAAGTCCCGGCCGTAGGCGACGGTGATGTGCCGCTCCCCTGGGATACAGTCGTTGGTCGGGTCGAGGTCGATCCACCCGTCCTCGCCGATGGTGGCATCTCCCGTATGGACCTGGACCCAGGCGTGGGTGGCATCGGCGCCGACCAGCCGGGGGCGGCCGGGGGGCGGGGAGGTTTCCAAATAGCCGCTGACGTAACGAGCCGCCAAACCCCGGGAGCGCAGGACGCCGATCAGCACCAGGCTGAAGTCCTGGCACACCCCATGGCGCAGGGCCAGGGCCTCGGCCACCGGGGTGTGAACCGACGTGGCCTCGCTGTCGTAGCGGAATTCTTTGTGGATGCGGCTCATCACCGCCAGGGCCACGGTTAGTACTGGGGCTCCGGGGGTGAAGTCGTCAACGGCGTATTTAAGGAATTGCGGCAGGGCTGGGACTAGGGGACTCTCATCGACGAATTCGACCACTTCCCGGAGGGACGGATCGACCCGGCCCAGGGCCCCGGCCACTCGTTCCCATGAGGGAGTCAGGAAGGATTCCACCGGCAGGGGGGCTTGGCGTTCCACCAGGGAGCGGGCCGTGACGACCAGGGTCTTATGGGGCTGCTCGATGGCAAAGGATCCCGCCAGGTTACCGAACCAATCCGTGTGGCGATGCAGGGCCACGGCACTGGGGGAGATTTCCAGATGGTGGTCGAGGATTTGCTGGTGCGGGAGGGTCCGAGGCGCCAGGTGGACGAGGTTATTCGATACCGCCACATGTTCGTGGTAGCGGTAGGTCGTGATGTGGGTGACCTGGTAGCGCATGGGCAGTCCTCGTCAGGCGGGGCTGCGCCGTGCGGTGGCATGGCTCAGGTAGTGGGCGGTGATGGCATCGGAACAGGCCGTGAGGTCCTGGGCGATGGATTCCAGATGGGCCACCAGATCGGCGGCTCGCCCGGGGCTGCAAAGTTCAACGGCGTCGGTCAGGTCGATGGCGGTGCGCAGGCGCATGATGTGGCGTTCGCAGGCGGTCGGCAGGGCCCGGTCTTCCTCGGCCGGCAGGGCGGTCAGGTGGTCACCCAGGCGGGCCACCTGGAAGGCCACCGACCGGGGATTGGTACCGTCCACCAACAGCAGGTCGAGGACCGGCGCGGCCTGGATAGCCGTCAGGTAGCGGGTCCGGTAGGTGATGGAACTATCGAAGATTTCGAGGGCCACTTCTTGACCGGCGGCAGCGTCCTTGGTGTCGATAAACACGGCCCGCAGGAGGTCGAGGGCGAACTGGGCCCGCTCCATACGCCGACCCAATTCCAGAAAGCGCCAGGCCGGGCCCCGGGTGGTGTTCTCGGTGCCCATGCCCGCCAGGGCGCTGAGGCCCATCAGCAAGTGGTCGAGGTCGGTGATGGCCTGGGCCAGATCCGTGGGAACTTCGCCGTCCTGATCGAGGCGAGTGATGATGCGCCACGTGTCGTTCGAAACCCGGTCGCGGACGGCCGCGGCTGAGCGTTGCAGGCGGTGACGGATCGCGGGTAAGGAATTGTCTCCCTTAGGATCGAAGGCCAGGGCCTTGATGTCCGCCGGCAGGAGGTCGAGGGCTCGGGTCTTGGGCCGCAGACCCAGCCGGTCGGCCATGGCGGCAATCGCCCCCAGGGCGGGGCCGGCGGAGCGGGGATCGTCCGCCAATCGCGTCAGTCCGGCGCGCAGGAGGCGGGCGTTGTCCTCCAGGCGCTCGGCATAACGGCCCGTCCAGAACAGGTTGTCGGCCACCCGGCTCGGCAGGTCGACGCCACCGCGTAGCAGACGGACCGGGGCACTGGCCGGATTCAGCAAGGATACGGGTTCCACCGGATGATCGGCGATCACCCATAGGTCCTTGATGCCGCCCCGATCGAAACTCTGTTCCTGATCGTCCGTGACCCGCACCAGGGCCCCGGGCATCACCTGCCAGCGGCCCTGGGCATCGCGACATGCAAAGACCCGCAGGGTCGCCGGGCGGGGTACCAGGCCTTCCGGCGTCCACACCGGGACGGTGGCCGCTGGGGGCATGGTCTGGGCGACCCACCGCTGGGGGGCCCGCAGGATTCGCTGGGTGAGGGCCGTCGCATCGGCCTTGGACAGGCCCTGGCGAGAAATGGGGGCCGCCCGGACCCCATGGGCTGGACGGAGGACATCGTTGGGACCAGGATCGACCACCGCCCGAGCGTCGGCGCCGCCCCAATGGGTGGGGACCGCATCCAACAGCAGGTGCTCATCGAGCAGCCGTCGGCACAGCACGGGACCATGGGCCAGGAGGCCCAGGTGCTCGCCCACCCCACTGCCCAGGGCATTGGTAATGGTCACCTGACCGGCCCGCACGGCACTGACCAGGCCGGCGACCCCCAACAGCGAATCCCCCCGCAATTCCAGGGGATCGCACCAGTCGTCGCCCAGACGTCGGAGGATGACATCCACTTGGTGCAGACCGCCCAGAGTCTTCAGGAACACCTGGTCGTTGCGGACCGTCAGGTCAGCGCCCTCGACCAGGGTCAGTCCCAGGTAGCGGGCCAGGAAGGCGTGTTCAAAATAGGTTTCTGCCGCCGGGCCCGGCGTCAGCAGCACCATCCGTGGATTATCCCGGTGGGCCGGGGCCAGGGCCCGCAGGCTGGCCCGCAGGGTCATGAAGAACCCCGCCAACCGTTCAACCATGCCCATGCGGTAGACATCCGCCAAGGCGCGGGACAGAACAATTCGGTTTTCGAGGGCAAAACCCGCCCCTGCGGGGGTTTGGGTGTGCTCGGTCGTGACCTGCCAGGCACCCTCAGGAGTCCGCACCAAATCCGCGGCATAGACCTGCAGGCGGCCGGGCACGGCCACGCCGTGGACTGGTCGGAGGAACTGCGGGTGCCCTAGGATCAGGTTCGGATGCAGCACGCCCTCTCGCACCAGGACCTGGGGTCCGTAGACGTCCTCCAGGTAGGCTTCCAGGAGGCGGGCCCGTTGGGCAACTCCCTGGCACACGGTTCGCCAATCCTCAGCGGGAATGGCCATCGGCAGGGGGTCCAGGCGCCAGGGACGTTCTCCGCTGCTGATATTGGCGGTGTAGGCCACCCCGTTGTCCCGGACCAGATGACGGATCTGTTCCTGCCGGTGGTCTAGGCCTTCGCCACCTAGGGGGGTCAAGTGTTCAAGGATCCGGGACCATCCCGAGCGGAGCCCCTGGGGGCCCATGGCTTCATCCCAGGCACCGGGAGGTGGCTCGTAGGCCGCGAAAAGATCCGGGGGTGGGGACATGGGCGGGGGGGAGTCCATCCAGGGCGATCCGCTATACAAGGGGGTCTCTCAATGCGACATCGTGCAGCATCGGTGGCTTGTGCGGTGTTCTGAAGTTGAGGCGGCCTCCCACGCGCGGGCGCCTTGCCGACTTGTCCGGCCGCATCCCGGTCCATGGTGCCGCCCCATGACGGCCATTATTGCCTCCGCCGACCGCCTCTATGGCATCGATTTTCTGCCCCAGGAGTTGGCACTCCATGGCGGCAAGGTCGATTTCACCCTGCGTTATAGTCCGATTTTTGAGGATCCCGCCGAAGTCACGACGAGTCATTTCACGGTCCTGGTTTTAGAGGTCACGGCCACCGTACCCGGAGAGTCGGGGACCACGGTCCGTCGCCGGCTGTTGCGCTGCGGCTGGGAATTGGAACAGACGTCGGCGCATCCGATCCCCGTTGGCTCCTTGCCGGAGCGGCCCGAAGAAGTTCGTCTCCTGCTCGAAAAAATCGCGGTCACCGTCAATGATCTTGCGGCTCGGGCCGGGCTCCCGGCGCCCCTCCAGGATGAGGTGACAACTTCATTACTGCACCATTACCGGACTACGGCTGCTGCGAATCAAACGCAGTAATTGTTCTCCTTGGTGTGATTGAAACTCTTGTTGTGCAGGTCCTGACCTTGACGGGGATTTGACGCAGGCTCATGGACTTGTCGAACCATCAACCGCCTCTAGGTTGCGACCCTCTTGCCTTTGGGAGTCCCGCGTGACTGAACCGTTGTCGCCATCTACGCCCGCCGAACCGCGCATGATCCACCCGCTTTACCTGCTGAAGCGGTTTTGGCTGATCGTGGCTTTGCTGATCGGGGCTGTCGCCTACGGCGGCTACTGGTTCAAAAACGCTTTCCACGATCGCGGCTATGCGCCCCCGCAGCCGATTGCCTTCAGCCATAAGACCCACGCGGGCGACCTGAAGATGGACTGCAATTATTGCCATTTCAACGCCGCTCGGGGCAAGCATGCGGGTGTGCCGCCGATGTCCGTGTGCCTTGGCTGCCATAGCCCCCAGGGTGGCGGGATCGTGGGCTCCAAGCCCGGCGCCAAAGAGCAGATCGACAAGCTGCTGGCCATCGCAGAAAAGGGTTCATACGAAGAAAATGGCGTCACGAAGGACGGTGGCATCGTTCACTGGAACCGCGTTCATCGCCTTCCCGATCACGTCTACTTCAGCCACGAGTGGCATGTCAAGGCCGGCGTGGCCTGTCAAACCTGCCACGGTCCGGTTCAGGACATGACCGTGGTCCGTCAGGACGCCACGCTGACCATGGCCTCGTGCCTCGAGTGTCACCGTAACAGCAACTATGTCGGTGGCCGTGAGTTCAAGCACGGCGACGACGCCACCTTTACCGTCGGTTCCCTCAATAACGAAGGTACCGTGGCCAGCCTCAAGCCGGATCCCGTGGTGGTGTGGGCCCAGAGGTCCGTCAAGGGTGCTGAAGCCGCCAAGCCGGAATCCCACAGCGCCCCGACCACCGTCGCTGAGATCGAGACCGATGCCGCCAAGTTGGAAAAGCTCCAGCAGTCCAACCCGTCGTGGAAGGATCTGCCCCGTTGGCGGATTGCTGATCTGCCCGCCAGCCACCGGGCCGCGTATGGGGGCGAGCGCTTCCAGAACGCGCCAACCCAGTGCTCGACCTGTCACCAGTAAGCCGGACTTCCGATTCCCATGACCATCCGTACCTGGACCTCGCCCGCCGACTTGGCTGAAGCCCCCATGGCCAGCCCCCTGGCGAGCCGTGATGAGTTCGGCCCCGATGTCGCCAAGGCCATCGCTGAGCTGCGTACCGCCCACGGCATCGACTCTCCGTCGTGCCAGCATGCGGGCAATGCGCCCATGGAGACCGATCGCCTGCGCCAGGATCTGTCGCAGATGCTGCCTGGGGTCAATCGTCGGGGCTTCCTTCGCCTGACCGGCGCGGCGGCCGTCTTCACCCTGGCCGGCTGCCAGGAGAAGCACCCAGACACCCTGGTTCCCTATGCGGTCCAGCCCGAGGGCACGACCCTCGGTAACGCCAATTGGTACAGCACGGTCCTGCGCGACAGCGGCGAGGCCGTGCCGGTGATGGTCAAGGTCTATGACGGTCGTCCGATCAAGGTGGAGGGAAACCCTGACAGTCCCCTGACCAAGGGCCGTGCGGATGTCCGGACCCAGGCGGCCCTGCTCAATCTGTACGATCCTGACCGTCTGCAGTCGGGCCCCCAGAAGAGCGATGGCCAAGCCTTCGCCAAGACCACCTGGAGCGACTTGGATGCTGCGGTCGGCGCCAGCCTGACCCAGGGTGGTGTCGCCCTGCTGACGGGTCCCGTTGATGGCCCCGCGACCAAGGCGTTGCTCGCGGAACTCAGCCAGGCTTTTGCCGGTCGGTTTGTCCACGGGGTGTGGGATCCGGTGGGCCGTGATGTGCTCCAGTACCGCCTCGAAAAGGCGGAGATTCTGGTTACCCTCGGCAGTGATCTGCTGGGCGGAGGCACGTCCTCCCTGGCCGATCAGGTCGGTTTCGGTGCCCTGCGCCGGGCTCGGGGTGAAGGTGCCGAACGCCGCACGGGCCAGGTCATCGCTTTTGAAGCGACTCTCAGTCAAACCGGTGCCATGGCTGACGTGCGGGTGCGCGTTGCCCAGGACCGGGTGGCCTACGCCGCTTGGGGCATCGCTGAGCTGGTGGCTAAAGAGCTCGGCGCGGTTCTTCCAGCGGCCATCACCGCCAGTCTGGATCAGGTGCGTCAGGCGGATCTCGCCACCAGTCTCGGTCTTAAGCCGGTCAATGGCGCCTCGCCCCTGGCCTTCACGGCCGAACGCCTGCTGGCCTGCCGCAAGGCTGGTCGCCAGAGCGTCATTTACGTCGGCGGCCTGCCCAACCGTGGTCCAGCTGGTGCCTCCCTCCACGCTGCGGCCGAGTTTTTGAATACGATCCTCGGCAATGATGGCATCACGGTGCTGGCCGGATCGACCCAAGTGGATGCAGCCCCCGTGCTGGCGGCCCTGGCGGCGGGCACGGTCCAGACGTTGATCGTCAGCGGCACCAACCCTGGCTATAGCTTGCCTGGCTTCGCGGCCTTGGCGACCAAGGCGAAAACGGTTGTCGTCCTCAGTGACCGCCTCGACGAAACCGCCCAGTCGGCCCAGTGGGTCGCCCCGAGCCTTCACGGCTTGGAGACCTGGGGTGATGCCGAGCTGGTTACGGGTGTCTTCGCCCTCCAGCAGCCCACCATCCTGCCCCTGTGGGATGCCCGCGCTGCCGAAGAAAGCCTGATGGCCTTTGCCGCTGCTGCTGGCGTCGCGGCCTTCAAGACCGCCCCGCACAAGCTGGCGCCCCTCAAGAGCGTGGTGTCCCGTGCCGATCTGTGGCAGGCCGGTGCCGTTGGCGTCCGGTCCTGGCGTGATCAGGTCAAGGCCGTGTGGTTGGCGAGCGTTAAGCCCCTGGCTCGGACCTTGGCCTCGGACAGCTCCTTCTGGACCAGCGCCCTGTCCGTGGGCGTGGTCGGCAGCCCGGTGGAAAGCCGTCCCACGGCGGCTGCTCAGGCGGTGTCCCTGGCGGCCTTCAGCACGGCTGGCTACCAATTGGTGGTCTCCGCCTCCCGCGCCCTGCGCGATGGGGCCTGGGCCAACAATCCATGGCTCCACGAGGTGCCGGATCCCGTCAGCAAAATCACCTGGGATAACTACCTGGCTGTATCCCCTGCCGACGCTGAGCGCGAGCAGTGGAGCGATGGCGATGTGGTGGAGGTCACGGCCGGTTCGGCCAAGGCCAAGTTACCAATCCACATCCAGGATGGTCAGCATCCCGGTACCCTGGAAACCTTCTTCGGCTGGGGGCGTCACCATGCGGGTGCCGTCGCCGACCTGACGGCGGTCGAAAATGGTGGCTTCGGCGTCGATGTGGTGCCGTTCATCGGCCAGGCATCGGCAACGGTGGCCAAGACCGTGGAGACCTACGTGCTGGCCAATGTCCAAGGGCACCATCGGCTTGATGGCCGTGAACAAATCGCCCAGGAAGTGACGGTCGGAGCTCAGGAAGTCGGCCATGGCCACCACGCCTGGATCAACGGCACTGACGGCAAGCCCGGCGGTCGTTTGAATCTTTGGGGCGCCTCGGCGACCTACCCTGGCTCCAAGTGGGGCATGACCGTCGACCTCAACACCTGCACGGGCTGCAATGCCTGTGTCGTCGCCTGCGCCACGGAAAACAACGTGCCAGTGGTCGGTCGGGATGAGGTGCGTAAGAACCGCGAGATGCACTGGATCGCCATCCATCGCTACTACCGCGGTGCGGATCGCCTGGATGTGGATGTCATCCAGCAGCCGGTGATGTGCCAGCACTGCGACAATGCGCCGTGCGAGGTTGTGTGCCCCGCCAACGCCACCATGCACAGCAACGAGGGCGTAAATCTCCAGATTTACAACCGCTGCATCGGTACCCGGTACTGCGCCAACAACTGCCCCTACAAGGTGCGTCGGTTCAACTGGTATGAGTACGCTTCCTTCCGCGCCGGTCCCCAAAACAGCGAAAATCCCCTGACTCGGGCGACCAAGAACATCACCACCTCGGGCACCATGCACCCGGAAGCGGAATTGGCCCACGCCCCGCTCCAGATGATGTTCAACCCCGATGTCACGGTTCGCAGCAAGGGTGTGATGGAGAAATGCACGTTCTGCGTCCAGCGCACCCGTGAGGTCCGGGACCTCGCCAAGCGGAGCGGGGCCAAGGTCAAGGACGGCACGGTGACGTCCGCCTGTGCCCAGACCTGCCCGACCCAGGCCATCACCTTTGGCGACCTTAACGATCCGTTCAGTGCCGTCGTTCAGAACGCCAAGGCCGCTGAGGCCGAAGGACTGGCCTATGGCCTGCTGGATGTGGAATTGAACACCCGTCCGGCCGTCACTTACTTCAAGCGCCTGCGCCACCGCCCGGAGGCGGCCGCCAGCCATGACCATGCCGCGCCCGCCCAGGGAGGGGCCCACTCGTGAGTTCCTTCACCGCCCAGAAGATCACCGATGACCTCACGGCGCCGATCTTCCGCCGCCCGTCCCTGGCCTGGGTTGCCGGTTTCTTGACCTCCTTCGCGCTGATGCATGCCCTGGTCATCGCCGTGGCTGCCTACGTCTGGGGTGGTTACGGTGCCTTCGGCGTCAACTCGACGGTTGGCTGGGGCAATGACATCGCCAGTTACATCTACTGGATCGGCATCGCCGTGGCCGGCACGCTGGTGTCGTCCATTCTGCTCCTGTTCCGTCAGAAGTGGCGTACGGGTGTTAACCGCGCTACCGAAGCGATGACGGTCTTCGCCATCAATATCGCGGGTCTGTTCCCCCTGATCCACACGGGCCGTCCGTGGGTCGACTTCTGGTTGATTCCCCATCCTAACGACTTGGCCCTCTATCCACAGTTCAAGAGCCCCATCGTCTGGGACGTGTTTGCCATTACCGGCTATGCGACGACGTCGGTGCTGTTCTTTTACCTCGGCCTGATTCCTGACTTCGCCACCCTACGCGACCGGGTGAATCCGAAACTCGCTTTGAACCTCGGTTTCGTCAGCATTCCGATCGGCAAGCTTCAGCGCATGCTGTATTCGAGCCTGTCCTTGGGATGGAAGGGTACTGCCGCCAACTGGCGTCACTACGAGCGTGCCTACTCCCAGTTCGCCTGGATTTCGACGCCCCTGGTGATCGGCATGCACTCAACGATCGCCACCCTGCTGGCGGTGAGTCTGGTGCCGGGCTGGCATGCCTCCTGCTTCCCGCCCTACTTCGTGTCTGGTGCGATCTTCGGTGGCCTGGCTATGGCCCTCCTGCTGCTCGTACCCCTGCGTTCGGCCTTCAAATTGCAGGAGTACATCACCCTCGACCACCTCGATAAGTTGGCCAAAATCATGCTCGGCGTCGGTTCGATCGTGACCTACATCTATGCCATCGAGTTCTTTAGCGCCTGGTACAGTGAAAGTCAGTTCGAGAAGGGTCAGTTCCTGTATCGTTTGTTTGGCGGGCACGCCTGGGCCTTCTGGCTGATGCTGTTCTGCAATGTCGTGTGCCTGCAGCTGTTCTGGTTCAAGCGCTTCCGCCGCAATGTCTGGACCTTGCTGTTCGTGGCCTTTATGGTCAACATCGGCATGTGGTTGGAACGCTTCAACATCATCGTGCTGTCCCTGGAGCACGACCACTTGCCGGTCAATTGGAACCACTACGCCTTCACCGGGTTCGATTACCTGCTGCTGGCCGGTTCCTTCGGCATGTTCTTCTTCCAGTTCCTGCTCTTCATCCGGGTGGCGCCAATTGTCGCCATTGCCGAAGTGAAGCAGACCCTCCTGCACAAGACGAATCACCATGCCTAAGCCCGGCACCATCGTTTGCCCCATGACTGGCATCGATCTTGGCGTGGCCGCCCTTGGCCGCCCAGACGAAACCGCACCACAAGGTGAAGCACCGTTCGTTGCCGGCTCCTTTGCCGACGAGGCGGGGTTTGTCGCAGCGTGCAAGGCCGCCCGCGCCGCGGGCCGGACCAACCTCCAAAGCTGGACGCCCTACGCCGTCCATGGCCTCGATCCGGTCCTCGGCCTGCAGCGCAGCCTGATCGGCCGAGCGGTCTTCTCCGTCGCTATCCTGGGTTTTGTCCTGTGCTTCGGCATGCAGTACCACCTGATGGTCGAGGATTGGCCGATCATTTACTCGGGTCGTCCCTACTCCTCCTGGAGCCTGTGGATCGTTCCAACTCTGGAACTCGGACTTCTTCTGGGGGCCCTGGTCAACCTGTTTGCGGCGTTCCATACCTGCCGTCTGATCCCCGATCCTTTCAGCCACCTGCCGGATCCGCGGACCACCGACGACCGTTTCTGCCTGGCGATTTCCACCGCCGAGGCTCCTCAGGTCGAGCTTGAAGCCTGGTTCCATGCCCAAGGTGCCGCTGAGGTCGCATTGTTCAGTGCCGAAAAGGCCAAGGCCGAGCCGGAATTCATGATCCCCGGCCAGCCTGCCGCCAAGGAATCCATCCATGCGTAAGCTTGTGCCCGTGCTGGCGGCGGTGGCCCTTTTGGGCGGCTGCGACAGCGAGAAGAAGGACCGTGGCCTGGAGCTGCTGCCCGACATGTTCCACAGCCCGGCCTACGAGAGCCAGACGGCTCTGGTCACGGCGGACGGAAAAACCCACAGCCCTGCCCTTCTGCCTCCGGTGGCGGGGACCGTTCCTCGGGGTTTCGCTCCGTATGCGTTGGCGGCCAACGATTGGGCCGGGGCCAAGAAATTGGCGAATCCCCTCGCGCCAACTGCGGAAGTCCTGAAAGCCGGTCAGAAAGGCTACCTGGCCACCTGCGCCGTCTGTCACGGCCGTGACGGCAATGCCGGGCACGCCAACGTCGCCAAGCAGTTCAGCGGCATCCCGTCCCTCAATGGGGCGAATGTCATCGGCATGACCGAGGGCGAGATCTACCACATCATCACCGTCGGCCGCGCCCGTATGCCCCAGCACCAAGCCCAGCTTTTGCCGGCTGACCGCTGGGCGACGGTGACCTACGTGAAGGCCCTGGCCCGGGCCACGATTGCCAAAAAGGCGGCCGAGGAGGTCGTCGGTGATGCCGAAACGGTGTTGCGGACCAATCCGGCGGATGTGGCTGCCCAAGCCACCATGGCGCAAAACCGTCCGATTCTGGAACTCCGCAAGGCAGATCTCGAGGCTATTTTGAAACTTGAGGATGCCCACGAGGCGGCCAAGGCCTTCAAGCCCCTGCCCGAGCCTGTTCCTGAGTACATCGCCCCGTCCTGGGGCACTCCTGCCACCGGCAGCGCCGGGGGCCACCATCCATGAGCGACCATCCTCGTCTTGAAACCCTGCCGGATATTCCGGCCCTGGTAACACCCAAATTGAAGGGTGCGGCCTCGGTCTGCATCGTTGCGGGCCTGATTAGTTTCGTTGCCCTCCTGGCGACGGATGCCAACCGTGCCTGGGGTGGTTTTCTCTCGGGTCTGGTACTGCCCGCCTGGCTGAGCATTGCGGCTCTCTTCTTCATTAGCATCCATCGCATCACCGGCGCCCGCTGGCATGCGCCCCTACGGCGCCTGATGGAAGGCCTGTCGGCGGGAATTCCCCTGACGGCCGTTGGGTTCGTGGTCTTGGCGGCCCTTGGCGCGCCTTACCTGTATGACTGGTTCTTCCTAGCCGGATCCCCGGAGCATCACGCGCTCTTTGTTACGGAGAGCAAGGCGGCATGGATGACTCCAGGTCGCTGGATTGCCACGGGTCTGGGTGTCCTTGCCCTGTGGATGTTTCTGCAGTGGCGGTTAGTGGGGACCGGCCTGGCCGAGGATGGCGGCGCCGTGATCAAGAAGGCCCATACCCTGTGGTCGATTGTCTTTTTGGTGCTGTTTGCCTACACCTTTACCCTGTTTGCTTGGGACTTGCTGCTATCCCTTCAGGTGAAGGTGGTGTCCGCCATGTGGGGCATTTACCAGTTCGTCGGCGCGCTGCAGGCCTTCCTGGCGGTGCTGTTCCTGTTCGCCCACCTGGCGCGTCGTTCCAGCCTCAAGCAGGTCGTCGGTGAGCATACCCTCCATGACCTGGGAACCTGGTTGGTCGGACTGTCCTGTGTGTGGGCCTATATCGTCTTTGCCCAATACCTCATCATCGCCTTTGCCAACATGGATGAGGAAACCCAGTTCTACCTGATCCGCTTCCAGCATGGCTACCAGGCCATGGCCACCGTCGAGGTGCTGTTGCGCTTTCCGATCCCCTTCCTGTTGCTGCTCAGCCAGACGACCCGGACGAACGTCCTGGCCGGGACCGTGGCTGGCCTAGCCATCGTCCTGGCGGCGATGATCCAATTGGTCTGGATCGTGGCTCCGGTCATCCATCCCAACGGATTACCGACGTTCCCCTTGCTGCCGGAACTGGCCATAGTTGCTGGTTTCCTGGGCGGCTACGTCCTCCTGGCCCTGCGCTTCTGGCGCAAGCACGGCTTGGTTGCCCGCAACGACCCGGACCTGCTGCCCTCCATCAACGCGGAGCACCTGCACTGACATGGCGAACCACGCTGATCATTCCGACGCCGACGACCATGCCCACCCGGTGGCACCACGGGAAATCTCCCACCCGGTGCTGTGGGCCCTGGGACTATTCGCCTCCACGGGCGCCCTGGCGGCCGTGTTCTTTCATCAGATCGATGCCGGTCGGGCCCATGCTCGGGGCGAACCGGTGATCAACCTGGCGAAGGCTGGCGGCGGTGAGCCGGACCATGGGGCGCTGATTGCCGACATCAGCCAACCAGTTCTAGACCAGGGTGAGATCCTCTACGGCAAGAACTGCGCTTCGTGCCATGGTGCCAAGGGGGATGCAAATCCCAACAACACCGTTCCAGCTCCGAGAAATTTCAAGACCGAGTCCATGAAGAACAGTCTCGGCAATGGCCCCTACGCGTTCTACCATGTGCTGACCGACGGCTATGGCGCCTCGATGCCGGCTTTCAAGAATCTTACGCCAGCTGAACGCTACGCGGTGACGCATTTCGTTCGCGAAACGATGATCAAACCCTCCAATCCGGCCTATGCCGCCAAGGATCCGGCGGCGACCACTGCCAAAATCCCGGCGGCGGGTAGCTCCGCCGCCGGTGGGGCTCAGGTTCCGCCGCATCTTGTGGCTCCTCCCGCCCTCCTCCCAGAGTTGCTCGCAGCGTGGTCCCACGAGGATGCTCCTCGTCGTCAGGCGGTCTCCGCATGGCTGGAGACCGCCCGGGTTGGGGCTTCGGCGGACCTGGTGGCTCCCCTTGAGCGCCTGGTGGAAATTGCCCGCACCCAGCCGGGCCGGGCGGACGCCCTCCTGTCGACGGTCCGCTCCGGAGATCAGGCCGCTTTCATCACGGTCCTGGTGAACGATGCCGGCGCTGGTTCTACCGATCCTCGCTTCACGCTCATGCCCGCACCCCAGGTGCAGGCCCTCTATGCCCGGTTGGCCCAGGCCGCTGGTGCGGGAGTTTCCCAGTAATGCGCCGTTTCGCCTTGGTTTTTTCATGGATGTTCGTGGCCATGAGCTTCGGTTCAGTGGCAACAGGCGCCGAGGTAGCCCCATCGGCCACCCCGTCCGTCGACACGCTGGTTAAGACCCTCAATCCCGACATCTTTGCCCTGGATGCCAATCAGCGTCCGGTGCATGCCATCACCAATGTCTTCACCAGCCCGGCGAGCGACATCGCCCGGGACGTAGCCTCGAATAACTGGTATAATCTCGCGATTTACTTGCCGTTCCTGATCCTGCCGCAGTTGGTTCTGTTGTTTGCGATTTATCGTTTCCGCGATCGGAAGGATGGCCGCAAGCCAGCAACCTTCACCGGCAATCACACCCTGGAAATCGTTTGGACGGCCATTCCCTGCTTGGCCCTCCTCGCGGTGGTGGTTCCCGCCTGGAAACTCCTGTGGAAGATGGAGCTCCCTCCAGCGGGCATCGAACGGGCGGTGGTGGTTGAAGTGCGGGGCAAGGAATTCGCCTGGGACTATAAATACCAAGCCGACAATCTGTCCATCGGGCAGGATGTGGCCGGAATCCAGGAGCCCCTGGTGCTGGAGAAGGACCGCCCTGCGATCCTCAACATGACCTCCAACGATGTGAACCATGCCTGGTGGGTTCCGTCCTTTGGCGTGAAAAAGGACGTGATCATCGGCCGCTATACCAATGTCTGGTTTACCCCGGATACCCTGGGGGTCTTCAAGGGCCAGTGTGCCGAATTGTGCGGCCAGGGCCATGGCATCATGTGGATTTCTTCCGTGGTTGTCGATTCCGAGATGTTCAAGACCTATCGTGAATTGCTTCGCCATCGCAATGATACCGTAAAAATCTGGAACCTCCTGGCTCCCGCTGCGGTGGCAGATGATAAAGAGCTGGAATCGCAAGTCGCCAAGTACCTTGAAAAGGGTCGTGGGGCGGGTCGCGTCCTGGCCCTCAAGTACTGGATTGCTACCAATTACGCTTCGATCGCCCGTCGGCATCAGCCTGATCTGACGAGTGCCCAGGTGCTCGAACGCGGGGTTGCCCGCCGGGCCCAGCTTGATGCCGTCCTCGCCCGCTCCCTGAGCGCCAACTGATCCTTCCGACGAGAGAACCCTTTATGTCTGCTCCCGCCGTGATGCCTCCTATCAAACGCTATACCGGCGTTATGGACTGGCTGACCACCGTCGATCATAAGAAGATCGGCCTCATGTATTTCTGGTTTGTTCTGATCATGGGTCTCGTTGGCGGTGCCCTGGCCGGCATGATCCGCATCCAGCTGGCGACCCCTGGTGCCGTCTGGGATGCTGTCCAGGCGGCTCAGCTCGCGGGGGAACAACTCCCCTTTAATCTCTACAGTGAAGATCGTCACTTTTTCAACCAGATCGTGACCATGCATGCCTCGGTCATGATCTTTTTCGTGATCATTCCCGGACTGATCGCTTTCGCGAATTACATCGTTCCGTTGATGATCGGTGCCCGGGATATGGCCTTCCCGAAGATGAATGCCTTCGGCTTCTGGTTGCTTATCCCGTCGGCGATCCTGATGATGACCAGCTTCTGGGTCCAGGGCGGTGCCGCCGCCACGGGCTGGACGGCCTATCCGCCCCTGTCCCTCAAAGGTGCGGGAATCAATCCTGGTCAGGATATGTGGATTATGGGTGTCCACCTTGCGGGATTGAGTTCCATCCTCGCGGCTATCAACTTTATTGTGACCATTACCAACATGCGCGCTCCCGGCATGGGTTGGATGAAAATGCCCCTGTTTGTTTGGGCGACCTTCTTTACCAGCATCATCCAGCTTCTCGCCACCCCGGTCTTGGCGGCCGCCGTGACGATGGTCCTGATGGATCGTAATTTTGGCACCACCTTTTGCGACGCGATGAAAGGCGGCGACCCGGTCCTCTACCAGCATATCTTCTGGACCTACAGCCATCCGGCGGTGTACATCATGGTCCTTCCGGCTTTTGGTGCGATCAGTCACATCATTGCGGCCTTCAGCCACAAGAAAACCTTCGGCTACCTCGGCATGGTGGTTGCCATTGGCAGCATTACCGCCCTTGGATTCGTGGTGTGGGCGCACCACATGTTCACGGTCGGCATGCCCACCGGACTTCAGGCCTATTTCATGTACGCGACTTTGCTGATCGGCGTGCCCACGGGCATCAAGGTCTTCAGCTGGATCGCGACCATGTGGGGTGGCACGCTTCGTTTCACCGCGCCGATGCTCTGTGGCATTGGATTTGTCAGTCTGTTTACGATCGGTGGCTTTGGCGGCCTGATTCTGGCGATGGTGCCGACGGATCAGTCGCTTCATGATACCTACTTTGTGGTTGGACACTTCCACATGGTGCTGGTTGGCGGATCCGTGTTGGCGCTCTTTGGCATGACGTATTACTGGTGGCCGAAGATGACTGGTCGGATGCTCAGTGAAACCACCTCGAAATGGGTTTTCTGGCTGATGTTCTGGGGAACGATGATCACCTTCATGACCATGCATCTGACGGGTGCAGCTGGTATGGCCCGTCGCGTCCCCGTGTATTACGCCGACTTCAAGATCCTGAATCACATCACGACCTTCGGCTATGCCCTGACGGCCCTGTCGTCCTTGATCCTGTTCGTGCAGTTGCTCCTCAGCTATCGTCGTCCGAAAATCACCGAGGACGATCCGTGGAAAATCAACGACGTCCAACAGAGCTTCGAATGGGCCACCTCTTCGCCGCCGCCCGTCTATAACTTTGCCACCGTTCCCCCCATCCCGGTCGCTGATCAGCACTGATCCGTCCCAGGACCTGACCGGGGTGCGTTCACCTCGGTGAGGTTGGCCTTCCTATGCCTGAATCCATCTCTCCCATGCCTCGGTGGCAGGCCGTCGGCTCCTGGCTGGGGGTGTTGTTGATGCTGGTGTTCTTCCTGAACACGGCCGGTGGTTGGGTCCGACTGTCCGGGTCTGGTGTAGCCATTCCCCATTGGCCGATCATCGACCTGGGGACCCATAAAACGGTGCTGCCGCCATGGAATGAGCAGGAATGGAAAGCCGCTCAGGACGCCTGGGCGACCCACCAGGAGGCCCTCAGGGAACGCGTGGTCCAGGGGACCTTGCATGCATCGAATCTTGGCCGTACCCCACGGGATCAGACCGAGTTCAAGGAGATTTTCTTGACCGAGTGGGGTCATCGCCTGTTGGCCGCGGTCACGGGCTTGGTGGCCCTCGGCTTACTCGTGACGGTTCTGCGGGATGGCCCCCTGCGTCGCGCCATCGGTATCCCCTATGGCGCGGCCTGCGGGTTGATCCTGTTCCAAGCGGTCCTTGGTGGTTTGCTCGTGGATGAGGGGACCAATACCCCTCACCTCTGGGCTCATCAGGGCAACGCGGGCATGATCATGTGTTGTCTGCTGTGGTCGTTGCTGACGGTGTTGGCTCTGCGTCCGATGCCCGTACCCGGTCGAGGACTTCTGCTGATAGGTGCCGCATTGGTGGTCGTCCTCACCTGGTGGCAGTTGGTGGCTGGAGCCTTGGTATCTGGCTCGAAGGGGGTTGAAGGAGGCTACATCTCTCGGGATCTGATGGCCTTCGGCAATCTTTGGCAGAGTGATCGCGGGGTGGGCTGGAATCTCAGTCGCAATCCCGGGGTCGCTCAATGGCTCCATCGCTGGGGGGCCTGGTTGCTGGTAGCGGTTCAAGTGGCGTATTTGGTGGTGCTGTGGTGCCGACCAACGGGCTTAAGACTTCGTTTGGTGTCCCAAGTCCTGGCGACTTTCCTGGGTGTGCAGATGCTGCTGGGTATCGCCAGCAGCACGATCGGCGCCCAACCACTGCTCATTCTGGCCCACCAAGCCATGGGCATGTGCCTGTTGATGAGCGTCATGCTGATGTTTTTCGATCTCCGGTATGAACCGGCCGTGGCGGCGGAATCTGACCGATCGGTGGCCAACGTATGAGTGTCGCATCGTTTGTGATGGATCTGCTGGTGCTGACCAAGTACCGCATTACCGCCGTCGCCCTTTTTACCGGCTATACCGCCGTGGCTCTGCACGGTCAGCATGCCACCGATTTCGGCTACCTGTGGCCGCTGCTGGTGTCATTATTTCTGGTGGGTGGCTCGGCCAACACCCTGAATCAAATTTTTGAACTGGAAAAAGACGCCAAGATGGAGCGGACCAAGGCCCGCCGTCCCCTGCCGTCAGGTCGGATCACGGTGCCCCAGGCCTATGCCTTTTCGATTATCCAGGCCCTCACGGCGGCAGGACTCCTGTGGTGGGGCTATCACAGTCTTCTGGCCATCGGCTTGGCCCTGTTTACGATCATCTATTACAGCTTCTTTTATACGTTGTTCCTCAAACCCCGTCACTGGCTCAATATTGTGATTGGGGGGGTCCCTGGGGCCATGGGTCCCCTGATCGCCTGGGCGGCAGTGGCCAACGAGATCACGGCCGAGCCCTTGGTCCTGTTTATGATCATCTTCCTCTGGACGCCGCCCCACGTCTGGGCCCTGGCCATCAAGTTGAAGGATGATTACGCCAAGGCCGGCATCCCGATGTTGCCGGTGGTCAAAGGGGTGGATGAGACCACCCGCCAGATCTTCTGGTACACGGTGGTAATGGTCATCGGCACCTTGGCTCTGCCAGCCTGCACCGCCAGCCTATGGCCCGTGTGGGAGCGCAGTCCACTCTACACCGCCTTGGCGGTGGTTCTGGGAGGGGTGTTCCTGGCCTGGTCGTGGATCCTGTGGCGACGTCGGCCCATCTTGCCGACCATGCCCCTGTTCCGTTTCAGTATTGTGTATGTCTCGGTGCTGTTTCTGGCCCTGATTATCGATGCTTCGGCATCGTCCCACCACGCAGCACCTTCAGTCCCGGTCCCGGTGCAAGGCCAAAGCCGATGAGTGACGCGACGCCATCGACCCAGTCCCTCAACCGCCGGCTGCTCCTGATATTGGGGGCGGTGGTGGTGTTCATTGTGGTGTTTTCCTTCGTGGTCTTCCCCCGACTCTACACCCTGTGGTGTCGGGTGACGGGGACCGAACTAAAACCCAATGATGCCGCCATCGCGGCGGCACCTTCGGTCGGTACGGGCCGTTTTTTGCACGTGTTCGTGGAATCCAAAGTATTTCATGACTTGCCTATCGAGTTCACGGCCGACCCCACGGCGGCCTTGGTTGAGGTCGGCCGCGATGCCAAGGTCACGTATACCGTGCACAATCGCAGTGACCGCGTGCAGCGCATTCGTCCGATCCATCAAGTATCGCCCATTAATGCCGCTCGGGCGTTTGGCATGAAAGTCTGTTTCTGTTTCAAAGACCAGGAGTTGCAGCCCGGTGAGCGCAAGGAGTTCCCGGTCATCTACACCTTCTCTCCGGATCTCGATGCCCGGGTGGCCACGGTAACCCTCTGTTACAGCATTTTTGAGATTCCGCCGGGTAAGGACCCCTCCCCGGAACAGCAGGCCTTGGAATTGCAGCTCAAGAAAGCCATTGCCGAGGAGCCGATGCCATGAATTCCACTCCCGACGAACAACGTCAAGTTCGGCGCAACCATATCATGGGCGCGATCCTGGGCAGCCTCTGTCTTGCCCAGATCATCGTCTTCATCATTCTTTTCTCCAAGTACGGGTTCCCCAAGGACCCCACGGTGTGGCGGTCCCAGCAGGACGCCGCCAGTCCGCATCATCAGGTGACTCCATGACCGACCATGCCCCCGCCTCGACGTCTGCCCCCGCCCATGGTGGTCACGATGACCCCATGAGCCATGTCCCGCCGGGCAGTCTGTGGCCCTTGCTGGTGATGCTGCCCCTGTGTGCCATTCCTTTTGGCGTCCTGTCCTTCACCGGCACCCTCAAGGGGAGTCCCCTCGGACCCCTCACGGATCCTCATGTGGGATTGGTGATGATTCTGGGCGGTACGGCGTTCCTGCTGTTCGCGCTGATGGGCTGGTGCCATCAAGTGATCAAAGAGAAGGCCATCAGTCACGATCTGAAGGCTCAGCAGAAGGACCTGCAGCTCTATATCCTGTTGTTCCTGTGCGCGGAGACGACCACCTTCGGGGCGATTTTCGGGTATTTCTACCACCGCACGATCCAGGACCCCGCCTTTGGACCGCCCCATGGCATGCATTTCGGTGGTCCCTTCGCCGCCTATGCGACGTTTCTCCTGCTGTCATCCTCGATCACCTGCGAAATCGCCCACCACGCCTTGGATCATGGAAAGCGGTCCCTATCCAAGATGTTCTTTGTCATCACCCTCCTGCTGGGTGGGGCCTTTCTGGGCATGACCGGCTTCGAGTGGGGCGAGCTTTTCCAGAAGGGTTTCACCCCCCTGGCCCTCGGTGAAAATGGTTCCTCGGCTTTTGCCGCGACCTTCTATACCGGAACTGGCTTCCACGCCCTGCATGTGACCATCGGCCTGATCATGTTGTTCATGGTGCTGATGCGCCTTGAGACCGGCCATTTCCAGGGCACTCGCAACTTCAGTGTGGTCGCGGCCTCGTGGTACTGGCACTTTGTTGACGTGGTGTGGGTGCTGTTGTTCATCACCGTCTACGTCGTCGCATGACCATGCCCGCGCCGGACGCGGCCGCCGTGCCCGCCAGCACTCCACGCCCAGGCACTCGCCTGGGCGTGGTCTTTCTGGTGCTCTTTCTGGACCTGGTGGGGTTCAGTATCGTTTTCCCGCTGTTCGCGGCGATGCTCGAGCATTACGAGAAGGCCAACGATCCCATCGTTCTCGCTATCCTGGGTGTGTTCCAGAGTTTGGTGCCCAGTGCTGACGCCGGCCAGCGCGCCGCGTTCTTCGGTGGTTTGCTGGCCGCGGGCTATGCCGGCCTGCAATTCTTGGCGGCGCCTTGGTGGGGGCGGTTAAGTGACCGCATCGGTCGCCGGCCGGTAATCCTCTGGAGTCTTTTGGGGAGCGTCCTGGCCTACAGCCTGTGGGCCTTCACCGCCAGTTTCGCCTTCTTTGCGCTGTCTCGCCTGTGCGCCGGGGTGCTGTCGGGAAATGTCTCGGCCGCCAGTGCCGCCGTGGCGGACATGACGACCACCGAGAGCCGTGGTCGGGGCATGGCGGTGGTCGGCATGGCCTTCGGGCTTGGCTTTATCCTCGGCCCGGCCATCGGTGGCCTGACCTCGACCATCACCGTACCCTCCTGGGCGCCCCATCCCTTCGTGATTCCCGCCCTGGTGGCGGTGATTCTGTCCCTGGGCAATCTCATCTGGGCCTGGGTGTCTTTTACCGAAACCCTCGCCCCAGAGCGCCGTTCGACGGTGGCCGAAGATGCGGGCCGCACTGCCAATCCTTTGCGGATCTTTTCATCTAGCCTGGGTAGTGGGGTTCCGGCCATCAATGGCACGGTATTTTTTCATACCCTATTATTTGCGGGGATGGAATCGACCCTGGTGTTCCTGCTCGCCCAATGCCTGGGCTTCAAGCCCATCGACTGCGGTTGGGTGTTTGCGGCCATGGGGTTCGGCAGCGCCCTGATCCAGGGCGGCATTTTTCGCCGGGTGGTGGCCACCACCGGCCCTCGACCTCTGGCGGTCCTCGGCTTCCTATTTCTGGCCCCAGGTTTTGCCGTGGTCGGACTGGTGGCCTGGTGGCCCGCCACCTGGATCCTGTGGATTGGCGTGGCGCTCTTGGCCTTCGGTACGGGACTGGTGTTTCCCGCCCTTAATACGTGTGCCAGCCTGTCGGCCGGGGAGCGGAACCAGGGACAGATCCTCGGCACCTTCCGCTCTGCCAGTGCCCTCGGCCGGGCCCTGGGTCCGATCCTGGGGGCGGCCTGTTACTTCCTGCTCAGTCCTGGGGCCCCGTACCTCGTGGCGGCCGCCGGGGTGATCATTCCGATCCTGTTACTCCGGCGGGTCACCACCCGCTGAGGGCGTCGCTGACGTCTTCGGCGGTCGGTCGGTGGGCCGGTACCGGTGCTTGGCAGTGATTGCGCAGGGTGATCAGACCTGGGGCTGGATTTGAAACCCGGGCGAGCAGTTCCTCCAACAGATGCCCGAGGGCCAGGATTTCCAGGGGGGCGAGATCCTCGGTCAGGAAGGTCGCTGCGCCGAAATCCCCGAGCATCGCGTGGCCTTGGCCATCCCAAAGGATATTGTGGCCGTAGAGGTCGCCGTGGAGGAGGCCCCGCCCGTGCAGATGGGCCGCCGCTGAGGCGATGCCCCGGACCAACCGTGCCACCTGATCGTTGCTGAAGTGTTGGCCGTTGGCGTAGACATCGCGGGAGCAGGATTCTAGGCTTGGCGGGTCGGCGAGGCGTTGGTAGTGCCCGGGAATGCGCGGCATGACGAGGCCCGTGGATCCATTAGGGTGATCCCTCAGGCGGGCTTGCAGGCCGATCAGGTGCGGGTGCTGGCCCGCCGCGATCCAGGCCGCCTGCTCACTGGAAGGTAGGCCATCGCTGGTCAGGGCACCCTTGAAGACCTTGATGGCAAGGTCATCGCCTTGAGGTCCGGTGGCGGCGTGGATGACCCCCGAAGCCCCGGATCCCAGGATGGTTCCCAGACATAAATCCGGCCACGCGAGGAGGGGGCCCATATCCTCGGCAAGGTGTCGCGTTTCGGTGGCCTCGGTGAGGGGGCTGCCTCCGTAGGCCAGCCACGCCAGGCGTGGCAGATGACGGAGGACCTCGGGGAATCGTCCCAGGGGATTGGCGCTGATCCGCAGCAGAGCCAAACGGTCACAACTCGCGAAACTGTCGGGCAGGCCCGTGAGCCGGTTGCCTGCCAAGGCGACTTTTTCCAGGGGTCGTTGGCCGAGGGCCTCGGGTAACGCGGCGATGTGATTGCCGGTCAGGATCAGCCAGCGCAGCGCCGGTGGGAGGGCGGCGGTGGGGATGGTGTGCAGGCGGTTATTGCGGAATCCGATTTGGGTCAGGCGGGGGCAGGATCCGAGGACTTCCGGCAGGAGGCTGAACGCATTGTCCGACGCGAACATCACCCGCAGCCGCTGCAGCCGACCGAGGTCATCGGGCAGGGCCGTCAGATGATTGCCCGAGAGGTCGAGGATTTCCAGGGAATCTGCGAGGTCAAATATCTCACGAGGGAACTCCGTTAGCCCCTCGGAAATGGTCAGGCGGGTGGCGCCAGCGCAGCGGCCGGCTCGCAGATCAGCAAGGGTCATGGAGTATGTCCGGAAACGACGCGGCCCGGCGGAGAACCGCCGGGCCGCGTGCGGGGAAACCGCAGATCAGTAGGCGAAGGCCTCGATGCGGACCTTGGGCAGCAGGCTGGTCTGCTTGGCCAGGTACTCATCGACGCAGCGGGCGACTTCACGACCCTCGGCGATGGCCCACACGATCAGGCTCTGACCACGACGGGCGTCGCCGGCGGCGAACACGCCGTCCACCGAGGACATGCGGGTGGTGCCGTCGGTCTTGACGTTGCCGCGCTCATCCAGGGCCACGCCAACTTGCTCCAGCAGGCCATTCTTGCGCGGGCCGGTGAAGCCCATGGCCAGGAGGACCAGGTCGGCCTCCCAGGTGCGCTCGGTGCCTGGCTTCTCGACGGGCTTGCCCGTGGACCAGTCGAGATCGATGGTCTTGAGGCCGGTGACCTTGCCGTCCTTGCCGAAGAATTCCTTGGTCGCCAAGCTGAAATGCACCTGACCGCCCTTGGACTGCATCTCGTCCACGGAGGACGACACGCGCATCACGCGGGCCCACTGGGGCCAGGGGTTATTGGTCGGGCGCTTGTCCGGGGAGGCGGGCATCAACTCGAAGTTGGTGACCGAGATCGCACCCTGGCGTAGGCTGGTGCCGATGCAGTCGGAACCGGTGTCGCCACCGCCGATGACGATGACCTTCTTGCCTTCGGCCCAGATTTTCTGCTTCTTGTCGTGGAGGGCGGCGAGGTCGGCATCGCCCCAGTTGGCACGATTCGACTGGGGCAGGAACTCCATGGCGAAGTGAACGCCATCGAGCTGACGGCCAGGTACCGGCAGGTCGCGACCGGCCTCGGCGCCGGTGGCGATGATCACGGCGTCATAGGCGCCCTTGATCTGCTCCCAGGCGATGGTCACGCCAATGTGGGTATTGAAGCGGAACTCGATGCCCTCAGCGGCGAGCAGGTCGATGCGGCGCTGCACCTTCTCCTTGCGGAGTTTGTAGTGCGGGATGCCGTACATCAGCAGGCCACCAGCGCGGTCGTTCTTCTCGAACACCGTCACCAAGTGACCCGCGCGGTTGAGCTGTTGGGCAGCGGCGAGGCCAGCGGGACCGCCGCCGATGATGGCAACTTTCTTGCCGGTACGGAACTTGGGCACCAGGGGCTTGATCCAGCCCTCGGCGAAGCCCTTGTCGACGATCGACACTTCGTGCAGTTTGATCGTCACCGGCGGGTCGTTGATGCCGAGGACGCAGGAGTTCTCGCACGGGGCCGGGCAGACGCGGCCGGTGAACTCGGGGAAGTTATTGGTGGCGTGGAGGGCCTTGAGGGCCTCCTGCCACTTCCCGCGGTAGACCAGGTCGTTCCAGTCGGGAATGAGGTTGCCGAGGGGGCAGCCGGACATGCAGAACGGCACGCCGCAATCCATGCAGCGGCTGGCCTGGGTGCGGATCGTCTCTTCGGGCAGCACTTCGATGTGCTCCTCGTGGTTCTTGAGACGTTCAGGGGCCGGCAGGTACTTGGGGGCCTGACGGGTGTGCTTCATGAAGCCTTTGGGATCGCCCATGGTATCAGACCTTCACAGCGGGACGGTTAAAGACGGTGGTGCCATTTTTGACGGCACGCTCTTGGAGGACGCGGCGGTATTCGTGGGGGAAGACCTTCACGAACTTGGCCAGACTGGCGGTCCAGTCGGCCAGCAGGGCCTTGGCCCGGGGACTGCCGGTGAGGGCGAGGTGCTTCTCGACCAGTTCACGCAGGATTTCAACCTCGTGGGTTTCCGGCGTGACCTGTTCGAGGTCGACCATGCCCTTGTTGCAGCGGCGGTTGAAGCGGCGGTCCTCGTCGAGGACCCAGGCGATGCCGCCCGACATGCCGGCGCCGAAGTTGCGGCCGGTCCGCCCGAGGATGACCACGTGGCCACCGGTCATGTACTCGCAGCCGTGATCGCCCACGCCTTCGATGACCGCTTTGACGCCGGAATTGCGGACGCCGAAGCGTTCGCCGGCGGTACCCGCCAGGAAGACCTCGCCGCCGGTAGCACCGTAAAGCACGGTGTTGCCGACGATGGCGTTGGTCGCCCATTCGTAGGAGGACTTGGCGTTGGGACGGATGACGATCCGGCCCCCGGCCATGCCCTTGCCGACGTAGTCGTTGCCGTCGCCCACGAGGCTGATGTCCATACCCGGCGACAGGAAGGCGCCAAAGGACTGGCCGGCGGTGCCGGTGAAACGCAGGGTGATGGTGCCTTCCGGCAGACCCTCACGTCCGTAGCGCTTGGCCACTTCGCCCGAGAGCATGGTGCAGGCGGTGCGGTCGCTGTTCTTGAGGATCTGGTCGATGACGACCTTTTCCTTCCGTTCCAGGGCCGGCTTGCACTTCTCGATGAGTTGCCGGTCGAGGACCTTGTCCACGCCGTGATCCTGGGGGATGCAGCAGCGGGTCTGGACGGTGTCGGCGACCTTGGGCTTGGCGAGCATGCGGGAGTAGTCGAGGCCCTGGCTCTTCCAGTGCTTGATGGCCTCGTTCATTTCCAGCAGGTCGGTGCGGCCCACCAGTTCGTCGATGCTCTTCAAGCCGAGGCTGGCGAGGTGCTCGCGGGTTTCCTCGGCGACGAAGGTGAAGTAGTTCACCACGTGCTCGGGGAGGCCGTTGAACTTCTTGCGCAGGGCCTCGTTCTGGGTCGCCACGCCCACGGGGCAGGTGTCGAGGTGACACTTGCGCATCATGATGCAGCCGACGGTGACGAGGGCGACGGTGGCGAAACCGAACTCCTCAGCACCGAGGGCGGCGGCGATGATGACATCGCGGCCCGTGCGCAGCATGCCATCCGTCTGCACGCGAATACGCGAGCGGAGGTCATTGAGCACCAGGGTCTGGTGGGTCTCGGCCACACCAAGTTCCCAGGGCACACCGGCGTGCTTGATCGAGGAGATGGGGCTGGCGCCCGTACCGCCTTCGGCACCGGAGACGGTGACGATGTCGGCGTGGGCCTTGGCCACACCGGCGGCGACGGTGCCGACACCCACCTCAGACACCAACTTGACGTTGATCTTGGCGGCGGGGTTGGCGTTCTTCAGGTCGAAAATCAGCTGGGCCAGATCTTCGATCGAGTAGATGTCGTGGTGCGGCGGGGGCGACACGAGGGTCACGCCGGGCACGCTGTAGCGCAGCCAGCCGATGTACTCCGTGACCTTGTGGCCGGGCAGCTGGCCGCCCTCACCGGGCTTGGCGCCCTGGGCCATCTTGATCTGAATTTCGTCGGCATTCACCAGGTAGTGCGGAGTCACGCCGAAGCGGCCGGAGGCCACCTGCTTGATCTTCGACCGGCGCAGGTCGCCGTTGGCGTCGGCGGTGAAGCGGCGGGGGTCTTCGCCACCTTCGCCGGTGTTGGACCTGCCGCCGATGCGGTTCATGGCGATGGCGAGGGTCTCGTGGGCCTCGGTGCCGATGGAGCCGAGGGACATCGCGCCGGTGCAGAAGCGCTTGAGGATCGACTCGACCGACTCCACCTGATCCAGGGGGATCGGCGTCGGGGCGGTCCTGAGCTTGAACAGGCCTCGCAGGGTGCAGAGGTTCTTCGCCTGGTCGTCGACCTGCTTGGCGAAGCGGCGGTAGACGCCCTTGTCATTGGCCCGCACGCTGTGCTGCAGCAGGGCAATGACCTCGGGGTTCATCAGGTGGAACTCGCCGTCGCGGCGCCAGTGGTAGTAGCCGCCCCGGTCGAGGTCGCGGTTCTTGTCGATCAGCGGGGCAAAGGCCACGCGGTGGCGGCGCAGGCTTTCCTCGCCGATCTCGGCCACGCCGGCACCCTCGATGCGGGTGGCGGTGCCGGTGAAGTACTTCTTCACGAAGGCCGACGACAGGCCGACGGCCTCGAAGATCTGGGCGCTGCAGTAGGACTGCAGGGTGCTGATGCCCATCTTCGAGAAGACCTTCAGCAGGCCCTTCCCGATCGACTTGATATAGTTCTTGTGGTAGTGGTAAATCTCGTCGTGTTCTTCGTCGACGGCGCTGTTGCCGTCGAGCTTGGGCAACACGCCCGAATCGAACAGATCGACGATGGTGTCGAAGGCCAGGTACGGGTTGATGGCGGTGGCGCCGTAGCCGACCAGCAGGGCGAAGTGATGGGTCTCGCGGGGTTCGCCCGACTCGACGATCAGCGAGCACTGGCTGCGCTTGCCGACGCGGATCAGGTGGTGGTGGACGCCAGCGACCGCCAGCAGGGCCGGGATTGGTACATGGCGCTCATCGACGCCACGATCCGACAGGACCAGGACGGTGAAGCCGGCATCGACGGCCTTCTCGGCCTGGGCGAACAGGTTTTCGAGGGCCTTTTCCAGGGCCGCGGGACCCTGGTCGTTGGTGAACAGGGTCGAGAGTTTGGTGCCCCGGAAGCCGGCAATGTCGGCGTGGGCCAGGGCCGCCAGTTCCGAGTCCTTGAGAATCGGCTGGTCGATTTCCAGCATCCGGCAGTGTTCGGCCGAAGGCTGGAGGATGTTACGGGCCTGGCCGACGTACTGGGTCAGGCTCATCACGATTTCTTCGCGGATCGGATCGATCGGCGGATTCGTGACCTGGGCGAACAGCTGTTTGAAGTAGTTGTAGAGGGGCTTGGACTGGTTCGACAGCACGGCAACCGGGGTGTCGTCGCCCATGGAGCCGACGGGCTCCTGGCCGTCGATGGCCATGGGGGCGAGGACGACCTTGAGGTCCTCCATGGTGTAGCCGAAGGCCTGCTGCTGCTGACGGATCCGGTCGTGGCGCGGAATCGGTGGCTGGGCCGGGCTGGGCAGCTGGTCGAGGGTGATCTTGTTGTCCTCGATCCAGCTGGCGTAGTCGTGGGCCTTGGCCAGTTCGGTCTTGATCTGGTCGTCTTCGAGCAGCACGCCCCGGGCGGTGTCGATGACGATCATCTTGCCAGGAGCGAGGCGATCCTTGCGGACGACGTGCTCGGCGGGGAACTCGAGGGTACCCATTTCCGAGGCGTAGAGGATCTCGTCATCAGCCGTGACCTGCCAGCGGGCCGGGCGCAGGCCGTTGCGGTCGAGGTTGGCGACGATGCAGGTGCCGTCGAAGGCGACCATGTTGGCGGGGCCGTCCCACGGCTCCATCATGGTGGCGTGGTATTCGAAGTAGCCCTTGATGTCGCGCTTGAGGTTGGCCTTGGTGGCCCAGGCGGCGGGCATCATCATCGACAGGGCGTGGGGGAGGCTGCGGCCCGTGCGGACCAGGAACTCCAGGGCGTTGTCGAAGCAGGCGGTATCGGACCCGCCCTCGATGATCACCGGCTTGAGGTCCTTGATGGCGTCGCCGAGGGCCGGGTGGGCCAGCAGGGCCTCGCGGGCCTTCATGCGGTTCACATTGCCGCGCAGGGTGTTGATTTCGCCATTGTGGGCGACGAAGCGGAACGGGTGGGCCAGGTCCCAGGTC
>CAIUVD010000073.1 GCA_903902515.1 uncultured Planctomycetota bacterium
AACGGGTGGGCGAGGTCCCAGGTCGGGAAGGTGTTGGTGCTGTAGCGCTGGTGAACCAGGGCCACGGCGGACACGGCGCGATCGTCGTTGAGGTCGAGGAAGTACTCGTTGAGGGTGTGGGCCAGGAACATGCCCTTGTAGACGATGGTTTTCGCCGACAGGGAGTTGATGTAAAACAGGCTGGAGCCGTTGAGCTTGCCCTCGCGGATGGCGTTCTCGGCCCGCTTGCGAGCCAAGAATAGCCGCAGTTCGAACTGGTCGGCGGGCACGCTGCCCCGGCCGACGAACACCTGCTGGGTGGTGGGTTCGCTGCCCTTGGCGATTTTGCCGAGGGTCTTGTTGTCGACCGGCACGTCGCGCCAGCCGAGGAGCTTCAGCCCATGGTGGGCGACAGCCGCTTCCACGGCCTGCTTGCAGCTGGTCAGGGCGCCTTCGCTGCCCTTCGACAGGAACACCAGGCCGGTGCCGTAGTCGCCGCTGGCGGGCAGGTCGAACGTCACGGTCGCGCGGTACAGCGCGTCCGGAATCTGGATCATGATGCCAGCGCCGTCGCCATCGAGGGGATCCGCACCGACCGCGCCGCGATGGTGCAGGTTGCACAGAATCTGAATGCCGCGCTTGATGATGCTGTGGCTCCGCACGCCTTTGATATTGGCCAGGAAGCCGACACCGCAGGCGTCATGCTCGAACTGGGGGTCATAGAGGCCCTGGGCGGCGGGAAGTCCGGTCGTGGTCATGGAAAGCATCTCCAAGTTCAGGCAGTCAGGGTCGCCGCGCGGTCGCGGAAACGGTCGAGGGAAATCAGCTGGTCGTAGGGGGCAGGACCGACCATCGGACGGGAGTCGATGCGGTGGTCCTTCTCCCACAAGCTGGCGAGGGGATTGAGGCCCGTGGCGAGGATCACGCCAACGCGGCCCTCATGCACGGGGATGTTGAGCACCGGCTGCCCGGGGCGGCCGATGTGCAGCAGGCCCCGGAAGCCGGCGGCGTCGAGGGCGGCGGCGGTCTCTTGGAGGCGCGGCAGGGCCGGGGCCGGGATCTCGCGGAAACTGGCGGTGATGGCCCCGCTACCGAGGGTCGCGGCCTTGGCCACGGACGTCAGGTTGGCGCGAATGAAGACTTCATTGGGGCTGAGGCTGGTGGCGTCGTAGCGGATCATTTCCAGGAAGTGCGACGGCTTGCCGTCCTGGATTGCCAGCAGGCCGCCAAACAGCGGGTGGCTGGGCACGCCCTGACGCATCAACATGCCAGCGATGGTCAGGCTGCACATGGTCCCGAGGCCGATGCAGTCATCGGGCACCGGGCGGCCGAGGATGTCCTCGCCGGGGGCCGCAAACAGCACGCGGGAACCGACGGCGAGGCCGGCGCGGAACACCGCCTCCAGGTCGTCCACAAGGGGGAGCAACAGGCGGCGAGGAATGACGTAGGCATTGACCGACACCAGGCCCGTGCCGCGTTCCAGGTCAACGCCAACCTGGCACATGGTTTCCTCCATGCGGTAGAGGATGGCCCCCAGGCGGCGGGAGACGGTGAGTTCCCGGGCTACTTCCGCGCCCGCCGGGGCCAGGCGGAACCCCCGGCGGCCGTGACGTTCAATAAAGCCTGCCTCGGCCATCTCAGCCAGATAAAGGCGGAGGGTGCGTTCAGACCAATCCAGGCCTTGGCTTTCCAGGGCATCCAGCAACTCGCGGGAGGTCATCAACTCCCGCCACGGCTGGTCACGGAGGACCGCCAGGATCGGCTGGTAACGGTCGCCATGCTGGCGTACGAGATCACGAAGTTCCGCCGCCGTCAGCCCGTGGGGCTGCTCGTGGCCGGGTTCCTCAGGGTTTCCCTGATCCGGATGATCCGTGAACGGTGACATGAGTGGCAGAGGCTTGCCGTAAGGCGGCGGGAGTGTGGGGTCCACTCCCGCCGGCGCAACGCCGAATCTCCGGGGGAAAGATGCATAACATGCATCATATGAGGGTTGATATCGGCTTAGTGGCAGGTTTTGCTCGATTTTTTGGCGAGCTCCTATCGGCAGTCCTTGCCGATAGGAGTGACTCTTAACGGCGAAGATTGCCGTTTCATGAAGGCCTGGTTCAGGCCCGTTCCAGGGCCAGAGCCGCCAGATGTCCGCCAAAACCCAGGCTCAATTTCCACAAACGGTCCACGGGGGCTTCCAGGGAGGCCGCCAATTCAACCGCGCCGCTAGCTCCCAAGGCATGACCCCACAAGGGTTTGCAGGCTATTCGGGGGATCTGGTTCCACGGTCCCCTATCCAGCCCTTCCTTTTCGTAGCGGTCGCCGGCGACGGTTCCGGTGCCGTGAACCACGATCATCGCCGGATCGGGGAGAACCGACCACAGGGCTTCTAAAGCCGCCGTCAGGGTCCGGGGGTCGGTGAAGTGGGTCTCGTGCCCCGCATCCCCCAGGCGTACTCCCGCCACCAACCGCCAGGGGCCGGGGGTGTCCGCAAGGGCGATCAGTCCGGCCCCCGGCACGGGGGCGAAGCCGGTGCTGGTGGCCCCCCCGGCGACGGTGGTGGCGGGTTCCATTGCCCCGGCGAGGACCCCGAGGTTGGCAAAACCCGCCCGTAGCCACGGCGGCAGGGCCCCATCGGCGGCCCCTGCCAGGCCCCGGGTGGCCCGGCCCTGTTCGATGGCATCCGCCACCGCCAGCACCGCGTAGGGTCCCGTGCTGCAGGCGGCGACCACCG
>CAIUVD010000074.1 GCA_903902515.1 uncultured Planctomycetota bacterium
CCGGGGTCCGGGGTCCGGGGTCCGGGGTCCCGCGAAGTCCGGAGCCGCTGGTGGTCGGGGCCGCACTGGACCCCGGACCCCGGACCCCGGACCCCGGACGATCTGCGTTGGCGCGAATCTTCTCCACCGCCTCGGTCAGCATCTTGGCGTACAGTTCATAGCCGATGGCGTCGATGTGGCCCGACTGCTCGCCACCGAGGAGGTTACCGGCGCCGCGCAATTCCAGGTCGCGCATGGCCAGTTTGAAGCCGGCGCCCAGTTCGGCGTACTCCTGGAGGGCGTTGAGGCGCTCCATGGCTTCCTCCCCCAGGTCGCGGTGGGGCGGGGTCAGGAAGTAGGCGTAGGCCTGGTGGGTGAAACGACCGACGCGGCCACGCAACTGGTGGAGTTCCGCGAGGCCGAAGTGGTGGGCGTTGTTGACCAGCAGGGTGTTGGCGTTGGGGATGTCGATGCCGTTTTCGACGATGCTGGTGGCCACCAGGACGTCGATGGCCTTGTGGCGGAAGCCGTCCATCACCCGGGCGATGCGCTCTTCGTCCATCTGGCCGTGAATGGTGTCGAGGCGGATGCCGGGGACCAACTTAGACAGTTTGTAGGCCAACTGGTCGAGGTCCTGGACCCGGTGATGGACCACGAACACCTGGCCCTGGCGCTCGATCTCGCGCTGAATGGCGTGGGTCACCAGCTCGTCGTCCCACGGGGCGACCCGCGTTTCCACGGCCAGGCGGGCGGCGGGGGCCTCGGCCAATACCGAGATGTCCCGCAGGCCGAGCATACTGAAATGGAGGGTCCGGGGGATCGGCGTGGCCGAGAGGGTCAGGACATCCGGCCCGCCGAGTTCCTTGACGGTGGCCCGGAGTTTTTCCTTCTGTTTGACGCCGAAGCGGTGTTCCTCGTCGATGATCAGCAGGCCCAGGTCCTGGAACTTCACGGCTTCCGCCAGCACCGCGTGGGTGCCGATCAGGATGCGGATGTCGCCGGTCGCCAGTTTGGCGATGATCTCGCGCCGCTCTTTTCCGGCCCGGAAGCGGTTGATGCCGGCGATGGTGACGCCGGTTCCGGCAAACCGCTCCGTGAAGTTTTCGAGGTGCTGTTCCGCCAGCAGGGTGGTGGGGGCGAGGATCGCCACCTGGCGCCCGGCATCGGCAGCCTTGAAGGCCGCCCGCATCGCCACCTCGGTTTTGCCAAAGCCGACATCGCCGCACAGCAGGCGGTCCATGGCCACGCCTTTTTCCATGTCGGCTTTGATTTCGCGGGTCGCCGCCAGCTGGTCCTCGGTCTCCTCGAAGGGGAAGGCGGTTTCAAACTGGCGCAGGCCGGGGGTGTCGGGCGGATAGGTGATGCCCCCGGCGGCCACCCGGGCGGCCTGGGCTGCGATCAGTTCGCCGGACATGTCCTCAATGGCTTTTTCGGCCTTGGCCCGCTTCTTGGCCCAGGCGGTGCCGCCGATGACCGACAGTTCCGGGTCCCGGGCCCCGGCACCCACGTACTTCTGGACCAGGTCGATGGCCTCGACGGGGACGTACAGCTTGGTCTCGTTGGCAAACTCCAGCAGCAGGAAATCCTCAAGAAACCCGCGCTTTTCGAGGGTCGCCATCCCCTTGAACAGGCCAATGCCATGGCGCAGATGCACAACATGGTCACCGCGCTTGAGGTCGTTGAGGCTGGAAAGGGGCGAGCCGCCGGCGATGCGGTTGGCCCGGCGCTTCACGGGCTCGCGCTCGGCCAACTCGAAATCGTGGACCACCACCAGGCCGGTTTCCGCATCGCGGAAGCCCGACGACAGACGGCCGGTGCGGACCTCGGCCGTCAGGCCGGCGTCCTTGAGGTGGGCGTGGAGTTCCTTTTCCGACTCCTCGTTGCGCGCCAGCAGCAGGGCGTGGCCGCTGCCCTCGGCCAGCAGGCGTTTGAGTTCCGTCAGGCCCTTGCGCAGGTCGCCCTTGAGGCGTTCGACGGTGGTGCTGGCACCGTCGAGGGCGTCTTCCTCCAACTGGCGGGCTAGGCGGATTTCCACCCGGCCGTGGGGCTTCTTGAGACGGCCGGCCAGGGGCACGTCGCCGAGGACGACGACGGGAAAGGACGGCAACTGTTCCCACAGGCCCTTGGTCGCCAGGCCGCCCTTGGCGCTGGCCAGCACGGCTTCCTCGGCCTTGGCGATGGATTCCTGAGTAAAGGCATCGAAGCGACGGATGGCATCCACCTGGTCGCCGAAGAACTCGATGCGGTAGGGATCATTGCCGATCCACGGGAAGACATCGATGATCCCGCCCCGCACCGCCAGTTCGCCCCGGGCCTCGACGGCGGTCTTCACCTGGTAGCCGACGGCCACCAGTTTATCGACCAGCTGATGGAGGTCCCAGGACTGGCCCGGGGTGACGACGATGGACGACCCCACCACCTGGGCCAGGTCCGGCACGGGCTGCTCGACGGCGGCGGGGGTCGCCACCAGCAGGCTGCCGGCGGAAAACGCCTCCAGGGCGGCCATCCGGCGATTATGCCCAGCCCGGTCCAGACCCCGCTGGTCGGGATCTTCCTCGGCAAAGCGGTCGAGTTCCGGCAGGTGGGCGACGGCCACGCCCAGTTCCTCCAGGTCGCTGCACAGGGCCGCCGGATCGTGGGAGACCACCAGCCGGGGTTTGTCACTGCTTCCGCACCAGGCCGCCAGCAGCACCGGGATCAGCCCACCGTGGCAGGCTCCGACCACCAGGGGTTTGCCGCCGCGCCACGCCTCCCGCAGGGCCAAGACGCGGGGATCGGACTCGTAGGATTCGCGGAGGCGACGCATGGGCGGGGCAAGGTAGGAGGGGGGCTGGCGCTGCTAGTCGAAGGTCCGGGAACCTGCGGGTCCGGGGTCCGGGGTCCGGGGTCCGGGGTCCCGCGGGGTTGTGGCCTTGGGAATTCCCCACCGTTCCCGATTTGAACCACCGATCCTGTCTTTGACCCCG
>CAIUVD010000075.1 GCA_903902515.1 uncultured Planctomycetota bacterium
CCACCAGCTTGGCCTCGCCGACAAACAGGTCGACGTTCTCCTTATTCTTGAGGAACTCCTTCTTGATGGTCTTGATGGCCACCACCTTGCGGAAGCCTTCGGCCCCCAGCTGCTCGGCCAGATAGACCGACCCCATCCCACCCGTCGCCAGCTTACGGATGATCTGATAGGAGGTGAGGTACTGGATTTCCTGCATGACGGCTCCGGGCTGCGGGAGGATGGCGAGGGTTTCCCGTCCGGTCAATGACGCCTTGGCGATTCAGGGATCCCGCGCCTCAGTATTTCTGTTCACGCCTGATACGGTTGAAACGTTCGAGAATGTCATCGTGACTCGACGCCAGGAGTTTTTTTGGGCCGATCCCCTGGGCCGTCAGGCCACCAACCCCAGAAGCGACGGCGCAGGCCCGCTTCAGGGTGCTCCAATCCGCCGTCCCCGAGCCCGCGACCCAGGCGGCCACGGCCCCCGGAAAGGCGGCACTGACCCCGAGTTTGTCAACCGTCTCGACCGGTAGGGAGGGATAGGTCGTGACCTTCTGAGCATAGAGAAGGACCCCGCCGAGGGCCCCGGCGGTCAAAATGACGGCCTTGGCGCCATCCGCCTGGAGGGCCTGCCCTGCCGCCAGGGCGCTGGTGGTGCCCGTCAGCACCTGGGCCTTGGCCACGGACAGGATCAGCACATCCGCCGTCCGGCCGATCAGCTGGCGGTAGGCCGGGTCCTGGAGGTCCTCGGGCCGGGGGCTGATCAGAACCGGACGATCTTCGGCCTGGGGCAGGTTCTGGACCACCCGCAGGGCTCGGGTCATCTCGTCTGGTGGCAGGCCGATCAGGAGTACCGCTCCCACATCCTGGGCATCGGTCGGTTCGATGTCGGGCAGGAGGGTGCCGCCGGGCACAAAACCTGCCGGGGTACCCCGGGGCGTCGGGCCGTCCCAGGTGACGCCCGCGAGGTCGATGCCCCGTCGTTCGAGGATGCCCTGGAGTTGGGGCGTAAAGTCAGAGCCACCCCGGGCCCACAGTTGGGTCGGATTCAGGGGCCCAGCAGCCATCGCGGCGTAACCACCGACCCCGCCAAGAAGGCCGGCTTGCTGGGGATGATCGTCAAGGGCCAGGGGACCGGCGATGAGAAGAGCGGGCATGGGCGACTTTCAGAGGAAACGGGCGACATCGGCCAGGGGCCGGCGGGGCGGGGCGGCGGGAGTCTCCGCCGCATGACCAAGCCACAACGCCCCGAGGAACCCCTCCCGGACGGGATCCGCCCCGGCAAACGCCAGGACCTCCGGGTGGCCCAGGGTCTGATTGGTGCTCCAGAAGGAGCCAAGGCCGGCGGCGGTGGCCGCCAAGAGGAGATTCTGCACGGCGGCGCTGGCAGCGGCATGCTCCTCCAGATCCAGGGCCGGATCCGCGTCCCGGACCCAGGTCACCAGGACCATCGCCCCAAGACCGGGGAGGCGCTCCAGGAGTTTGGCGAGTTTGGCCGGGCCCTTCACCGCATCGGGCACCGCCGCGATGTGAGGGCTGGCGTGCAGGAACTCGGCCAAGCGCCCGAGGGAGGCCTGATCAAAGACGGCAAACCGCCAGGGTTGGGTCATCCGGTGGGTCGGGGCCCAGGTGGCATCCGTGAGCAGGGCCTCGATCACGGAACGGGGCACCGCCTGTCCGGTAAAGGCCTTGGTCGAGCGGCGGGTACGGATGGCAGCACGGACATCCATGACGGATCCTTCGTGGAAGAATGAACCCCGCGTCGGATGACGCGGGGTTCATGGTTTGGTTGGCTCGCCGGGATTCGAACCCAGACAAAGAGTGCCAAAAACTCTTGTGCTACCGTTACACCACGAGCCAGTACGGCCCCTCCGCCTTGGCGGAAGGGCAAGAAATCACGGAGTCTCCACCCACACGGTGTCCGCGCGCTGGTAGGACACCAGACCCTCGGGGAACCACAGGCCCAGTTCACGCTCGGCAGACTCCGGGGAATCGCTGCCGTGAACCAGATTGTTGCCCTTCGAAAGTCCGAAGTCGCCGCGAATGGTACCAGGAGCAGCGGCACGTCCATCAGTGGCACCGATGATGTTCCGGGCCACGGTCACAGCGGAGTCGCCTTCCAGGGCCAGGGCCACCAGGGGGCTGCTGGTGATGAATTCCAGCAGGCTGGGGAAGAACGGCCGGGCGCTGTGCTCGGCGTAGTGCTTCCCGGCCACTTCGGCGGTGGGCTTGACCAGCTTCATGCCAACGATCCGCAGACCCTTACGCTCAAAGCGGGACAGGGCCTCGCTGACGAGACCGCGCTGCACGCAGTCGGGCTTGAGAAGGATGAGGGTACGCTGCACGGGCATAGTGGTCTCCAATCGAAGGGGTGACATCATTCCAAGGGTTCCGGCGGAGGCAAGCCTGCCACTGGACAGCCCCCGTCATCCACCTATCGTCCTCCCGCCGTCAGGCCCAGGCTGATCCATGGTGCGGGGACATAGCTCAGTTGGTAGAGCGGTTCGTTCGCAATGAACAGGTCAGGGGTTCAACTCCCCTTGTCTCCACCAGGTACCTCCGAGAGGTTCCGGCGCTCCGGCCCCGGATGACGATGGGATCGGCCTTAACAG
>CAIUVD010000076.1 GCA_903902515.1 uncultured Planctomycetota bacterium
ACCAAACGACCTAATTCCCCCAAGCGCGTGTCCCGCTGATCCATGAGGTCGTTGGGGCTATTGCCCATGGCGATCTGGGTGCGGATCTGCTGGTTAAGGCGGACGATCGACCCCGACAGGGCGTTGACCTGGCCGATGGCCCCATCGACCGACACCTGGAGGTCATCGCGGATCTCTTGCAGGCGCAGACCCAGATCCGCCACCGCCCCCGTCCAGGTGGTGATGGCAGCGACCGTCGAGGAGCGGGCGGCGGCGGATTCAGGGTTGTTGGACAGGTCCTCAATCGCCGAATACATCGCCCCGATCACCGCCGACAGGCCGTTTTCGCCGGGCTCGTTGAACGCCTGCTGCACGACCTCAAGATTGGACTTCAGGGTATCCAGACGGCCCGATTCCCCCTCGGCCTGGCGCAACCGCTGCCCGACCAAATCGTCCACCACCCGGCGAATCGCTGTCAGATCCACCCCGCGGCCCATCTGGCCAGGCTTGAGATCTTCAGGGTTCTTGGCCTGGAGTTCGACCCGCTGCCGGGTGTAGCCCGGAGTCGCCGCATTGGCGATGTTGTGGGACGTGACCTCCATCGCCCGCTGCTGGGCGGACATAGCACTCAGACTGGTGAGGAGGGCGTCGGGCATGGTATTCCCTCGACCAGGACGCACATGTCATGCCATGGGACCGCTCGACCTGAATCCGTACGAACCCGCCGATGAACCCCAGGCCGCGTCGGTGATAGCCCTCTGGGCAAAGGCCGCTACACCGTCGATCATGAACGACGAGACGATGACCAGCGACCCGCAACCCCTGGCCCCGCCTGCTCCAGCACCGCCTGTTCTGGCCCCGGCTGCTCCAGCCCCTGACCTCCCCCTGGCGCAGGAAGCGCAACCCCTGCCTCCGACCGAATCCACGCCGTCGGCCCCGGTTCCTGCTGAGGCGGCCGTGAGCCCCACCCAGGAACCTGCGCGGATTGGTCGATTCCTCCGCTCGGAACTGGAAGCCATGCGGGGCAAGCGCGGCCGCAAACCGGCGGAATACCATCTCCTTTTCCCGGATCACCAACGCCAAGCCCCCCCGTCCTCGAGCCCCAAGTCCGCCGCTCCCGCGCGCCGCCGGGCTCCGGCGGGCCCTCGGGTCTCGAGTGCCGTGCTAGGCGACCATTCCATAGATGAGTTGCTAGCCAAGGCCGGCACCACCGGGGCCAAACCTGCCGCCTACTTCATTCTGGTGAAAGCGGCGGAACACCTGGCCGCCGCTGGAGCGGTGCACATCCCCATCCAAGACGACCTCGCCCGTCAGGTTGCGGAGGCTCCCGCCCGCCTGCGGCGGATGATCCAGGCCCTCCTGACCGCCAACGACTGAAGAACGCACCCCGGAGCGGGTGCGGGACGGTGTATGAACCGCACCAGCCCCCCCTGGCCCGGGAGCCTTGCTGGCACCACGGGCCTTGCCTACGGTGCCAGCCTGCCGCGCGTCGGCACCAGGAGCCCTCCCCATGGCCGCCATGATTGAAGCCAAGGACGCCAAAGCCATTCTCGGCTGCGACGACGAAACCCTCAACGGTCACATCAACCGGGGGGCGATTCGGGCCCAACGGACCAACGGCAAGATGATGCTGAACGCTGAGGATGTACAAAAGCTGACCCTCAACGAAGACGAGGAAGACGGCACCATCGTCCTGACCGGCGACAGCGATAATCTGCAGATCGACCTTGGCAGCGTGGTCGATGACACGTCCGCCACCATGGTCACGAACAAACGGCCATCCACCGCCACGGCCACCCGCAGCGACCAGCTGACCTTCGGTGACGAACTGGAGGTCATCAGCTTCGACCAGCCAGAGCCCAGCAAGGCCAAGGCAACCGCACCGGCGGCACCGAGCAGCTTTGAGATGAGCTTCACCGACCAGAACACGGCGGTGATGTCGAGCATTGATCAAACGGCCCTCGGTACCACCGCCCCAATTGAGTACAATACCGGCAGCAACGAAGGCCCCTCGACCACTCGCGCCGACAGCAGCCGCCGCAGTGTTCGCTCCAACCGGGTGCGCGCCGAAGCGCCAGCCATCCATTGGGGATGGCCCCTGTGCATGGCGGGCGCAACCCTGGTCCTCGGTTTCCTGGTCCTGCCCTATCATTTGATGTCGGCTTGGCCGATCGGTGAAGAGCGCGATGCCCGCGGGGACATGAAGCGCGGCGTCGATGACACCTTCTTTACGTCCCTGGCCAGCTCGGTTTCTGGCTTTTCGGTCGAGCCGGATCCGGCGCAGTTCCGGCGCATGAACGGCGAGGCTGATTTCCAGGATCTCAAGGATGTCGACCTCCAAGCGGAGTGGCGCTACCTCAAATACCGCGGCGAGTTCAAGGACGTCAACGCCCAGGAGCGGGCCAAGACCTTCCTGATTCGCAAGATTTCCGATGACGGCAGTAAAGCCATAAGCGAAGGCGATAAGAAAACCTACGCGATTGTCGAAGTGAAGACCGGCGAAATCTCCGATTTCGTGGTGGATCTCGGCTTCGGTAAGTAATTTGGTCAAGACTTCCGGTACGGTGGCCCTGCCGTCTTGCGAGCCGCTTGCCCCCCTTAGCATTCGAGCCGCTGGAACCTGACCCATGAACCTTCGCTCCCTGGCCCTCATCCCCCTCCTCTCCGCCACGGCCCTGACCGGTTGCACGGTGCGCGGCGGCAAACCGGCTCCGGTTGCAGCCCCGGCCTCGGATGAGACGCAGGATCTCCGCAATCAGAATGAGCGCCTCCAGGACGAACTGGCCCGGGCCCGCAAGCAGCTCGAAGCCGGCAACGGCACGGTCGCCGACGAGACCAAGGCCATTGCCGGTGGGCCGATCGAAGGCTTCGAGCCGACGTCCCGCGGCGGCGTCGCCCTGCCTGACGATTTTGCCTTTGGTAAAGGCAGTGCCGACCTCAACGCCGCCGGCGAGAAGGCCATTGCCGCCCTGGCCGCCCGCTTGAACGAAGGCGACAACGCCATTGCCCAGGTCATCGTGGAGGGCCACACGGATCACAGCCCCGTGAGCCGCCCGGTGACCAAGGATAAGTTCACCGACAATTGGGGCCTTTCGGCCGCCCGCTCGGCCGCGGTGGTTCGGGCTCTGGAAAAGGCGGGCGTCAACCCCAATCGGCTCCACGGCGCCTTCCGGGGCGAGCACCAACCCCGCGTGGCCATCGACAAGTCCAGCAAGGACGAAGGCAAGATCAACGATGCCCAGGCGGCCAACCGCCGCGTCGAAATCTTCCTCGGCAAGTGATGAGGGTCCCCTGGTTCCGCCGAGCGGTTCTCGCACCGCTCGGCGGTCTTCTTTTGTGCCTGGGGTGCTCCGCCTCAGCCCCGGCTGCCGTCCTGGCGGACCTCTCCATTCGCTATGTGAATGACGAGGTCATCACCTGGGGCGATATCATGCTGCGCAATCAGATGCGGCAGGAGATCCAGCGCGGCCGGGTGCTGGCGCCCTCCAACCGCGAAGAATTGCTGTCCTTCAGCCGGGCCTCGTTGGACGAACTGACGGACGAATCCCTGCTCTATCAAAAAGCGGCGGACCTGAAGCTGCAGGCCGACCACCAGGATATTGTGCTGGAGGTCATGGAGATTGCCAAACGGAATGGCCAGGGCCTGACCCTGCGAGAACAGGCCCTGCACCGTCGGCAATTAGAACGAACCCGGACGTCGGAACGTCTCGTGATGTTCTTTGATGGCATGGCCGCCCAGGCCACCCCGACGGAACTCCGCGCCCTGTATGACCTCGGTGGAGCCCGGTGGGACCGCCCAGCCCGGGCCCAGGCCCTGCAGATTGTCCTGCGGCCCACCGGCAACGACGAGCGGGCCCAATTGCGGACCGCCAAAAGCGCCCTCCTACGGCGGGCTCAGGATGCCCGGAGTCCCCTCCTGGCAGGACGGGTGCAAGCCCGACTCGCGCTGTTTTTGGAGGCCGCCGCCAAGGACCAGGAATCCGTCCTTGATGCCCTGGTTCAGGACCTGTCCTCACCAATCGACGATCTGCTCCCGGCCGACCAGGGCCTGGTGGCCGAAGCCAAGGCCCTCCAATCCCGCATGGCCAATGTCATGGACCGGGATGAGGCGCTGCGCCGCCTCGATGCCCTGCGCATGTCCATGGTCGGCTTACAAGGCGATGCGCTGATCAAGGCCTTCCGAACTGCCGGAGCCATTAGCCAAGCCCCGGTAGACCCGGGCTGGGTCGAACCAGGGACCCTGGCCCCCGAATGGGATCAGGCCGCCGCCACGGCCCCCCTTGGAGAAGTCACCCGACCGTTCATCGCCCAGGGCATGGCGGTGATCCTGCTGCCGACGGCCCGGGATCAGGCCCGCCGACGGACCTTTGAAGAGGTGAGTGGGGAACTGGAACGCCTCCTCCGGTACCAACGCCGGGATCTTGTGCGCAAACAGCAGGTCGCGATCCAACGGGCAAAGGCCTCGATCAAGGACCTCCAGGACCTGTCCGAATTGATCACCCGGTAAGCCCGGACCGGCGGCAACGTCTCTCTCCGCATGTCGGCCATCCTCGACCTGCCTTGGATCCCCTCCCCCCGCATGACCGAGGCCCTGCCCGTTGCGACGCCTGCCCTGCAGGATCCGGTGACCAGTCTCTTGGAGCGAGAGGCCGAGCCCCTGCGTCGGGTGATCGGACGCTACGTCCGCCACGAGCATGCCGTCGATGAAATCTTTCAGGAAGTCAGCCTGAAGGTTCTGCGCCGCATCGACACCGTTCGCGACCCCCTGGCCGTGCGGGGGTGGCTTTTCCAGCTGGCCCGCAATGCCGCTCTGGATTGGCTACGATCCCAGGATCGTCGGCCTGCCAGCCCCAGCGAGACCCTCGATACCCATCGGGCGGCCGGCGATCTGGGTCGCAATCCCGTCGAACACCTGATGACCACCGAACGGGTGGAGGCCATTCGCCGGGCCCTGGACGACCTGCCGGCCAGCCAACGGGAGGTCATCCGCCTGCGGATCGATGAGGGCCTGGACCACGAAGCCATTGCCTTGCGCCTCGGCATCAGCCGCCAAGCCGTCGAAGTCCGCCTGTGCCGGGGGCGAGCCGCCCTCAAAGACCGCCTTGACGCCATCCTCTCGGGGGACCTGTGACACCCGCCGCTGCCCCCCTCACATGCGCCGAGGCCGAGCCCCTGCTTCCCCTGGTGGCAGATGGCGCCCTCTCGCCCGCTGACGACCCCGCGCTTTTTGACCACCTGGCCACATGCCCCGGGTGCCAAGAATCCTTGGCCCACCACGACCTGATCTCCCTGGCTTTGGCTCAGCCCCGGCCCGCCGCGCCGCAGCCTCGGGTGATCCGCCACCGTTGGTGGCTGGCCCTGCCGGTGGCCGCGGCCGCTGGTCTCGTACTGAACCTTCTCCTCGCCCCCTCGGGGACAGCTCCGAGCCAGCCACCGATGGCCGCCATCAGCCCACCGGCCCCGGCCCAGGCCGATCCCATCATCATCGAACGGGACGTGGCAGCGGTCCCCGGTGGCATGCCCGGCAAGCGCCTGATCCTGGTCCGCCGGGGGGATCAGGTCGTCTTGGTCGATCCCGCAGCACCCGTGGATTCACCACGCCAGGACGCCACCCCGGCCAGCCTGCGCTACTGATCCCCGGCCCTCCAGCGGAGTTGCGGGCTTCCGGCCCCCTTGAGCGTCCCTATGGTCACCCGCCATGGATGCCCACGCCACACAAGTCCAGGGGATGTTCGGACGCATCGCCCATCGCTATGACCTCCTGAACCGGGTATTGTCAGCCCGGCGGGATGTGGCCTGGCGCCGGGCCGCCCTCAATATGTGGTCAGGCACTCCCGAGGACGTGCTCGATTTGGCCTGCGGCACCTTCGACCTCGGGCTGGAAGCCGTGGCCCTCGGAAAAAGCCGTCGGGTCCATGGTTGCGACTTCTGCCAACCGATGCTGGTGGCCGGTGCCGCCAAGCGCGCCGGGCGCCCGGTGACGGCCTCCGTTGGCGATGCCCTACGCCTGCCCTACGCCGATGGCGCCTTCGATGGGGCGATGGCCGCCTATGGCTGGCGCAATTTCGGGGATCCCCTGGCCAGCGCCCAGGAACTGCGCCGAGTTCTGCGGCCCGGGGGTCAGGTTCTGATCGTCGAGTTTCTGCGCCCAACCCACTGGTGGCCCAAAACCTTCTATGCCACCTTCGGTGCCGCCGTTTTCCCGGCCGTGGGGGGACTGCTGGCGGGGGATGCCTCGGCCTACCGCTACCTCAACGACAGCATCAAGCGTTTCGTCTCCCTACCGGAGGCGGTTCAGATCCTGGAGCGGGCCGGCTTCACGGATGTCCGCTCCCTGTCCTTCTTCGGCGGGGTCAGCCATGCCCTCGCTGCCCGTGTACCGGCCTGAATCCCTATGCTGATCTTCACCCTCCGGGTCTGCTTCGTCGTCCTGGCCGTCTTCACCGGCCATACCACCGGTGGGGTGATTTATCGCGGACTGTTTGACGGTGCCATACCCCCCTGGTTTGGCGCTGCCATGGGCTTCAGCGTGGCCATCACCCTGGTAGCCGCCGAACAGGGGTTCCGGCGACACTTCACCCGCAGCCTGGTGGCCTTGATGGGCGGTCTGGGCGCGGGGCTCCTGTTGTCGTTGATCCTGGTCACGGCCATGCGGGGCGTGATCCAGGACACGGATCTGACCAGTGTCCTCGACGCCCCAGTGACCTTGGTCACCACCTATCTGCTGTTGATCACGGTGCTGCGCAATGTCGACCGTTGGCGGATCATTCTCCCCTTTGTCGAGTTCCGGACCGAGCGTTTTGAGGGCGGCACCATGGTCGCCGATCCGGCGATCCTGGCGGATCCCCGGCTGCCGGCCCTGCTCCGGTCTGGGTTCTTTTCCCAGCGCCTACTGATCCACACCAGTGCCCTCCGGTCCTGGGAAGGACCCAGAAATACCCCTGGAGATCAGGCCCGCGCCCGCCGGGCCCAAGAGATCGTGACGGAGATCCGCTCCCTGCCGGTGATCGAGATCGACGACACGGAACTGCCCAACACCCAGGATGCCACGGAGGCCGCCCTGCGTCTGGCCCGCCTCGAGAACACCCGACTGCTGACGGCCGATAGCGGTACCGCCCGACGGGCGGCAGCCGAGGGCATCCCCCTCGTCGATCTCGGGGCCCTGACCCGACTGCTCCTGCCGACGGTCGCCGTGGGCTCGGTCCTGCGCCTGGTCCTGGAAAAATCTGGGGAAGGACGGGGCCAGGCCGTGGCCCATCTGCCGGATGGCAGCCTGGTGGTCGTCGCCGATGCAGCGGATCGACTCGGCCAGGAGGTGGAAGTATCGGTCCTGCGAATCCACCCGACCGCCAATGGCCGGATGGTGTTTGCCGAGCTTATCTAAACCCCGGGATGCCCTCAAACCAGGTCGCCACCTCGGCGGCCAATCCCGGGTCATCCAGCAGCACCGCCGCTTCCCGGTTGACGGATAAGGCGGCCCGGGTGCCGTTATGGCTGCCGATCCACACTCGGTCATCCGCCAAGACCACCTTGGCATGGGTGGTGATGGCCTCTTCATCCCACACCACCCGAACACCCTGGGCCACCAACCAAGCGGCGGCGCGGGCATTTTTGTCCTCCCGACCTTCAAGCCCGGACCGTTCCCGATCGAGGACCACCCGCACATCGACACCCGAGCGGGCGGCTGCAGCAAGTCCTTCGAGCAGGGCCGCGATCGGACCCGCCTCATCGTAGCGTACGACATAGAACGCCACCCACAGACGACGGTGGGCCCCCGCCACATGTCGCTCCAGCTGACGGGCCGCATCCAAAGTGGCCCCTGGTCCACCGAGGATCAGGCGTGGTGGCTCCCGGCGGCCCGGAAGCACCACCGGCAACCACGCCACCAGCGTCAGGATCGCCAGGCCGACCAGCAGGGTCCGTCCACGACCAGGAGGTCGAAGGGACGGCTGGAGGGGCAAATCCGTCATTCTGCCGTGGGCGGGGCAAGGGCCTCGATACGGGGTACCACCGGGACTAGACGCGCCAGACGGGTCGACTCCAGGACACCGATCACCGCCGGCTGATCCGTGACCAGGACCAGGGTGCCCCCGGCCTGCTGGATCCGGCGGACCAGGGTCACCAAGGCCGCCAGGGCTTCCGACGTGAGGTAGCGTTCCTCCCGCAGATCGAGAACGAAACGCCCCTGGGGAGACGCGCTCAAGCGCCGATCAAGATCCGCCCAGGGTGAAACAATGACCAGCGGTGCAGGAAGCACAGGCGCAACCCGGCTGAGGACGATCATGCTCCCCCAAGAACGTTCGGACCACATGGTAGTCTCCAGCCTCTCTATGGGGTTAGGGAATTGCAACGATTATATATGGTCCATCTGGTAATCCTTCGCCCCCCCTCCGTCAGGCGCCGCCTGAGTGCCTGGGTGTTGCTGTGACGCGAACCGCGCCATTGCGTCCCTCGAACTCCCCCGGGATGGTGGGCATATGCGAACCCTGGTCGCCCTGGATTTGGACGGCACCTTACTGGACGAGCACGCCTGCCTGCCCCCCGGTCATGAACACGCCGTCGCCGAACTCCGTCATCAGGGCATTCTAATCGCCATCGTCACCGGACGCCCCCTCCTAACGGCCCGCTGGATCTATAAACATCTGCGGTTAACCACCCCCATCGTGACCTTCAATGGCGGCTGGGTCGGTTATCCCGACCGGGGCTCCCCCCTGGCGATCGCCGCCCTCAACGCCGCCGAGGTGCGCACCGTGATTGAGGCCCTCGCGGGCTGGCCCGGAGCCCTCTGCGCCTACCCCGATGCCACCACCTGGCTGATGGACCGCGCCACCCCCCACACCGCTCGCTGGAGCGACTACTATGGCGTCCAGATCGAGGTTGCCCCCCAGCACTTCGCCGCCTGGACCGGCCCCAGCCATAAACTGATGTGGGTCGCCCCACCTGCGGATCTTCCGGCCGCCGTCGCCCACCTTCGCCGGACCCTCGGCCCCCGCTTCCTGGTCGTCGCCAGCCAGGATGACCGCTGCGAAATCCTCCCCGCCGGTGTCCACAAAGCCTGGGGCCTGGAGCGCCTTGCCGCCCACCTCGGCGTCCCCCGGGACCGGGTATGGGCCGTCGGCGATGCCGACAACGACCTGGAAATGCTGCGTTGGGCCGGCCACGGCTGCGCCATGGGCCAGGCCTCCCACCACGTCAAAGCCCACGCCCGGCACATCCTCCCCGGCATTACCGCCCGGGGGCTGTGCGCCCTGCCAGGGTTGATTGCCCGGCAGGAGATGCGGTGACGACACCTGCCATAACGCTGGTTTTCTTTGATGGCGATTGCGCCTTCTGCAATGGCTGGGTGCAGTTCATCACCGACCGGGATACCCGCGGCCGGTTCCGCTGCGCACCCCTGACCTCTCCGGAAGGAGTGGCCGTGTGCGGGCCCCTGGGGCTAGATGCCGCCCATCCCGATTCCGTGGTGGTGGTGGCCGACGGCAAAATTGGCCTGCGCAGCGAGGCCATGCTGATGATCGCCCGGCGGCTGCCGTGGCCGTGGCCCCTGCTCGGGATCGGCTACGTGGTGCCACGCTTTTTGCGGGATGCGGTGTACCGTTGTATCGCCAACCGGCGGCATCTGCTGCCAACGCCGGTGTGCCGGATACCGCCCCGCATCAGCCGTTGACCTGCTCCGACAGCACCAGCCACTCTTCTTCGAGGGCGGCGATCTTGGCCTCGGTCGCGGTCATCTCGGCAGCCTTGGCGTCCTCGTAGGTAGTGCCGAGGCTGGAAGTCAGTTCCTTCCGCTTGGTGTCGAGTTGCTTGAGTTCCTTCTCAACGGCTTTGAGGCGCTTCGCCGGGGACATGCCGGGCGGGAGGGCCGGGGCGCCACCCTTAGCAGGGGCACCTGCCTTGGCGGGGGCGGTGGCACCCTTGCCGAGGTCGGCCCGAGCCTCGGACTCCAGGCGGTAGCAGTAGGCCTGGTAGTCGTCGGGGATCAGGGTGACGCGGCCGTCCTTGACCTCGATGACCTGGGTGGCGATGCGACTGATGAAGGTTCGGTCGTGGCTGACCACGAACACCGTGCCGTTGTAGGCCTGGAGGGCGGCGGCCAGGGCCTCCACCGTTTCAAAATCCAGATGGTTGGTCGGTTCGTCGAGGAGCAGGCAGGTGTAGCGACCCATGAGGAGGCCGCACAGCACCAGGCGCGAACGCTCGCCGCCCGACAGCACGCCGATCTTCTTGTCGACGTCCTCGCCGCGAAACAGGAAAGTACCCGCGAGGTCGAGGACCTCCTGGGTTTTGATGTGGGGACCGGGGGCAGCGGCGGCCTGGTCGTACAGCCACTGACGAACGGTTTTGCTCTCGGGCAGCATCTGGAAGACGTGCTGGGCGTAGGTGCCGATGCGAACCTCGTAGCCCCACTTCATGCTGCCGGAACGCGGCGCGAGGTTGCTGGCAATGGTCTTGAGGAAGGTCGATTTGCCCTGGCCGTTGTCGCCGACGATGGCCACATGGCTGCCCCGGTCGAGGTCAAACGTAATGGCCGAGGCGATTTTTTTATCGGGGTAGCCGATTTCGAGGTCCTGGCACAGCAGGACGGTGCCGCTGCGAGTTTCGACCGACGGCAGGCGCATCTCCAGGGACGCTTCTTCGGGCGGCAGTTCGATTTCTTCTAAACGCTCGGCCTGCTTAAGGCGGTTGGCGGCCTGGGCGGCCTTGCTGGCGGTGGCCTTGTTGCGGGCGACCCAGTCTTCCAGCTCGGCCTTCTTCGCCCGGACCTCGGCATTCTGGGTTTCGATCTGCTGCCGCTTCGCCTGGGAATAGGTGATGTAGGCGGTTACATCTCCGGGATAGGCGGTGATCTTGCCGTGGCGCACATCGAGGGTGCTGGTGCAGGTCCGGATCAGGAACTCGCGGTCATGGCTGACGACGATGTAGCCGCCGTCGAAGCCCTTCAGAAAGTCCTCCAACAGCAGCAGGGTCTTCAGGTCGAGGTAGTTGGTCGGCTCGTCGAGGATCAGGAAGTTGGGCGACTTCAGCAGCATCGAGCACAACCGCACGCGAGTCTGGAAACCACCCGAAAGGGACAGGGCCTTGCGGCCGATGAGTTCCTGGGTCAGCAGGAACTGGCCGGCCAGTTCACCGCAGCGCCACTCGGGCGCGCCCGACTTGCGGGCGAGGAATTCGAGGACGGTTTCCTCCTCGCCAAACGGATCCTTTTGTTCCAGGTAGGCGATGCGCGCATCGGCGTGCAGACGGATGTGGCCGGCGTCGGCTTCCTCTTCACCCAGGATCATGCGGCACAGCGTGGACTTGCCCGCTCCGTTGCGGCCGATGACACCGAGACGGTGGTCCTCGAAAATATCGACGGAGGCGTCCTCGAAGATGGTCTTCCGGCCGTAATGTTTGTGGAGACCGGAGACCTGGATGAGCGTGCGTGCCATAATGTTCGTTTCAGGGGGCGGGATGGTGTCGTGACCCGGCGGAAGCCAACCGCCGGATACCCCGCCTGCCGGGAAACCCTCCACCGGCCCCCTTCTCGACCACCGTCGTGGTGCTAGGTTGGCGACATGTCCCTGACCATCCTCCCGCCGTCAACCGCACGGCTCGCGGCCCTGGCGGCGGCGGGGACGGCGGCCGCCGCCACGGCCCTGGCCGGGGCACCGGTCGGGGCGGCGGTGGCCGGTTGCGCCGCGCTGACGGTGGTCGCCGTGCCGGTGGCGGGACCGTGGGCGGCCACCGCCCTGGCTCCGGCCCTCGGCCTGCTGCCAGGCGGGGGGCCCCTGGCCATCGCCGCCTTTGGGCTGGCGGCCCACGGGCTGGGCTGGGCAGCCTCGGCGATCCTCCAGGAGCGGGCCCAGCGCCGGGCCGCGGCCCTGCAGCAAACATTCAAAAATGCGGAACTGGAAAGCCAGATCCTGCTCGGAACCATCCGCCGCTACCCGGCCCTTTTGGAGGCCTGCCAGGAACTGGGGACCGCGCGGGAATTGGACCAGTTTGCCGAATCCCTATGCCGCCATGCCCGCAACCTGCTGCCCCAGGCCGAGCGAATCGCCGTCCACCTGGGCTCCGGTGGGCGCCTGACCTGCCGGGCCGTGTCCGGGGGGACGACCTCGGAATCGGGGGAGGACGAACGTTTCGTGGCCACCGAGGCCCGACCCCTGGTCCGGCGGCAGGGCAGCCGATTGCGGGTGCTGGAGCCCCTGCGCGGTGACCGGCGCGGCGGCGATGGCGATCAGCGGCCCCTGCGCGGGGTGCTGGAGGTGACACTGTCCGTGACCGACATCGGCGAGCGTTTGGCCCTGGAGCAGTTGGAAGCGCTCGCGCGCCTCGGCGGGCTCGGCCTGGCGGCCGTCGATCTGGTGGCCCAGGCCCGATCCCTGGCCCTGCGGGATGACCTGACGGGGCTCTACGGCCAGCACGAGTTCCTGCGCCGGTTAGAGGAACTGACCTCGGCGGCCCGCCGGACCGGCGCCCACCTAGGCCTGGTGATGTGCGACATGGACCACCTCAAGCGACTCAATGACACCCAGGGCCACGCCGCCGGCGACCAGGCCCTGGTGGCGGTGGCCAGGATTTTGGAAGACGCCACCGCCGCCTGGCCCGAAGCCATCACGTGCCGCTACGGCGGCGAAGAATTCGCCGCCGCCCTGCCCGGGGCCGATGACCAGCAATTGGCAGCCTGGGCCGAGGAGGTCCGATCGGGCATTGCCCGCGTGACGGATCCAGCGCCGGTGACCGCGTCCCTTGGCATCGCCCTGCGTCGGCCGGATGAAACGGCCCGCTCGGCGCTCACCCGGGCCGACGCCGCCTGTTACCGCGCCAAAGCCGGGGGCCGCAACCGGGTCGCCGAATCCGAGGACCTGGGAGAGACCGACCCCGATAGCGGGATCATCCCACGCTGGAACGGGGTTCGGCCATGAGCGGGCGGGCGCGGTGGGTGGTTGCCATGGGCACTGGACTGGCGGCGGGGGGAGCTGGTCTGTGGTGGTCGCCGGCCGTGGCGACCCTCGGCGGGATCGCCGCCGGGCTGGGGATCTGGGCCGCCTGGTGGCGGACCGCCCAGGATCGTTCCGGCGATCAACTCCTGACGCCGAATCTTCTGGCCCACCGCCAGCAGGAACTGCACCATCAACTGGAAACCCTCGAATCGGCCCAGGAACTTCAGCGCGGGGTGTTCGAAGTGGCGGCGGAACTGGTGGGCTGCGTCGATGAGGCTGACGCCCGGGTGCGTTTCGCCAGTGCCCTGCGCCGTTACTGGGACTTCACCTCCGCCGACCTGTTGGTGTGGGAGCAGGGCGCCTGGCGGAGTCTTGGCGGGGCGGCCAACGGCAACCCACCGGTCCTCGGCAGCCCCGTGGCCCTGCCGGTCGAAACCGGCGGCGACCTGGTCCTCGACCTATCGGCCGGGGTCAAGGGGCAGGCGGCGTTTGTCCTGCGCCGGGCCCATCCCCAGCCAAGCCTCGACCGTCACCGGCCCCAGGACCACCGCTATGTGGCCGAGGTGCTGCGCGGGCAGCTCGCCCTGTCCCTTCGCCGCGTACTGCTGTACGGGGAACTGCAGGCCCTGGCCCGTACCGATCCCCTCACGGGCACCCACCGCCGATGGTACGGCGAAGCCCGCCTCCAGGAGCTGGTAGAGGGCGGCCGCGTGGTGTCGGTGGCGATGATCGACATCGACCATTTCAAACGGGTGAACGACCAGTTCGGCCACGCCGCCGGCGACCGGGTGCTGGCCGCCGTGGGCCGCTGCCTGAAGGCCGGCCTGCGGACCGGCGACCTCGTAACCCGCTTGGGCGGCGAGGAATTCCTCGCCATCCTCCCGGATACCGGCCCCGACGGTGCGACCCTGGTGGCGGAACGCCTACGGGCGGCGGTGGCCGCCCTCGCAGACCTGCCGATGAATGTGACGGTGTCCGTCGGAGTCGCCTCCTGCTCCC
>CAIUVD010000077.1 GCA_903902515.1 uncultured Planctomycetota bacterium
CTACACGACGCTCTTCCGATCTCGGTATCGCCAAGTGGTCGAACCGCTGGCCCGGCGCTGCCCCGGCCCTGCGGCGGCGAATGAGTTGCAGGTGGTCGCCACCGTGCTGGCCCTCGCCCATCGCACGGCCGGGGCAGCGCCGAGCGACTCCACCCGCCGAGCGGACGCTCCGCCGCGTCAGCATGTTGGCTGGTGGTTGATCGATGCCGGCCGGGGCGAGTTGGAACGCCACCTGAGCGTGGAGCTTCGTCTGCGACGTCCCCAAATCCGGGCCGGTCTGCCCATGCGCTTACGGGGATATGCCTGGCCGCTGGCCTCCCTGACCGTGCTGCTGGGACTGGGGCTGGCCTGCATCAGCGGTGCGCTCGAAGCCAGCCCGGCCATTGCCGTCCTCACGACCCTCGTCGCCCTGCTGCCCGCCAGCCAAGCGGCCTTGCAGGTGGTCAATTGGATGGCAGTCCGGCTGGCCACGCCGCGGAGGATGCCGCGACTGGACCTGGATCTCGGCATCCCGGCGGCGCTGCGCACGGTGGTCGTGGTGCCAACGATGCTACGCACGTCACGGGATCTTCCGGGTTTACTGGATGGCTTATTGGTCCGGGCGATGGCCAATCCCGATGACCAGGTGGTATTCGCCCTGCTGACCGACGGCAGCGATGCCGCGACCGTGGAACTGCCGGGTGAGGATGAACTGCTGGCTCTGGCCAGGGACGGGATCGCCGGGCTCAACGCCCGTCATCCTGGCCACGATGGCCGTGGTCGATTTCTCCTTCTGCATCGACACCGCCGGTGGGATGCGGCGGAAGGCGTGTGGATGGGCCGGGAACGCAAGCGCGGCAAGTTGGAGGACTTCAACCGTCTGCTCCTGCGTCAGGAGCATGCCCCCTGGCGGCTGATCGCCGGGGATCTGGCTTGGTGCGTTGGGGTGCGCTATGTCATCACCCTCGACACCGACACCCGGCTGCCCCGGGATGCCGCCCGCTCGATGGTCGCGGCCATGGCCCATCCGCTGGTCCATCCCCGGTTGTCCGCGGACCGCCAGCACGTGGTTGGTGGCCATGCGCTGCTCCAGCCCCGGGCGGTGATTGACCTCGCCAGTGCCCAGCGGTCCTGGTTTGCCACCTGGTGGTCCGGGGATTCCGGGCTGGATCCCTACACCCGCACGGTGTCCGACGTGTATCAGGATCTCTTCCAGGCTGGCTCCTTCATCGGCAAGGGGATCTATGCCTTAGAGGCCTTCGATGCCCTCTTGGATCGCCGCCTGCCGGACGATGCCATCCTGTCCCATGACCTGATCGAAGGCAGCTTCGCCCATGCCGCGCTGGTCAGCGATGTCTTGGTGGTGGAGGACCATCCTGCCAGCTACCTTGCCGACGTTGCCCGTCGCAAGCGCTGGATCCGTGGTGACTGGCAGTTGCTGCCCTGGCTGTGGCCCCGCGTGCCAAGCCAAACGGGGCGGATCGCCAATCCCTTGAACAGCCTCGCCCGTTGGAAGCTGATCGACAATCTGCGGCGTAGCCTACTGACGCCGGCGGCTTTGTTGTTCGTCACCCTCGCCTGGCTGGGCCACGGGTATCCCGCCGGCGCCGTGGCGGCGACCCTTGCGTTGATGCTCCTGGCCCTGGTGCCCGCCGTATTGGGCACCTTGAGCGGACTCGTCAAAACGCCGGATCTGCCGCTCACTGCCCATCTCCTCGGACTTTTGACCGGATGTACCCGAGGCGTGGGCCTCGCGATCTGCGAGGTGTGCTTCCTGCCCTTCGAGGCCTCCGTAACCCTCGCCGCGATCTCGCGCACCCTGTGGCGTGTGTTGGTCTCGCATCGTCATTTGCTGGAATGGCAAACCTCCTGCGATGCGGAGCGTTTGTCCGGCACGTCGCTGTCGTCATTCCTACGGGCCATGTGGCTGAATCCGGTGGCTGGCCTCGCCGCCATGGCCGTGGCGGTTCCGTATCCGGAACTGCTTCCCGCCGTCATGCCCCTGGGAATCGCCTGGTTGATGGGACCGGTGGTGGCCTGGGCGTTGTCCCGGGAACGCCACCTCCAGAGGGCTATGACCCTCGACGAGCGTCATGAGATCGCCTGCACCGCCCGTCGGATCTGGCGTTACTTCGCCGAACAGGTCGGTCCCACCAGTGGCTGGCTGCCACCGGATAACGTTCAGGACGAACCGGTGGCTGCGGTGGCGATGCGCACCTCGCCCACCAACATCGGCGTGGCCGTCCTGTCCGAACTCGCCGCCCACGATTTTGGTTGGCAGACCACCGCGAAAATGCTGACCCGCCTTGAGGCCATCGTCGCGGCGATGGAGCACCTGCCCAAGCACCGCGGCCATTTCCTCAATTGGTACGACCTCTCCACCGGGACGCCGTTGATGCCGCGCTATGTGTCGATGGTCGATAGCGGCAATCTCGCAGGACACCTCCTGGTCCTGGCGGCAGGGATGCGGGAACTCGCCGGGGCCATGCGCCAAGCCCAGGGTGATCGTGGAGCCCGGCTCGCGGACCGGCTGCGCGGCGGTAGCAGCACCCTCATGAGTACGCTGCAGGACCTGTCGGCCGGCGACCCGGCCAGGATACCAGTGAATGCCGCCGTGCGGGTCCTGCGCTTGGCCGCCCAAACCGCAGGCCTCACCACGAACGCTGCCATGGGTGCGGAGGTTGGCTGGGCCCTCGGGCAATGCGAGACGCTGCTGGCGCAGATCGCCGTCAGCGAGCCGGCCCGGGCCTGGATCGACTTGGCCCTGGGCGAACTGCGGGCGCATCAGGCCGAACTCCAGCACTGGTCTGCAACTGCCACGGAACATGCGGTTCGGGCGGAAAAGCTGGCTCACCAGGCCCAGGCCTTGGCCCTCGCCATGGAATGGGATTTCCTGTTCGATCACGAATTGAAACTCTTCACCATCGGCTACCACATCGATGAAAAACGGATGGATCGCAGCCATTACGACCTGCTGGCGAGCGAAGCCCGACTGGGGTCCTATGTGGCAATCGCCACGGATCAGATCTCCCAGGAACACTGGTTCCGCCTCGGTCGACCGGTCGTTCGCACGCCTGTCGGCACCTGCCTGGTCAGTTGGAGCGGCACCCTGTTTGAATACTTGATGCCGTCCCTGGTGATGCCTGAACCGGCGGGCACCTTGCTGGCGACCGCCAACCGCGTGGCCGTTGACGAGCATATCCGTTATGCGCGAAGTCGAAAAATCCCCTGGGGGATTTCCGAATCCGCCTACCTGCTGACCGATTCCCACCTCAACTGGCAATACCGCGCCTTTGGCGTCCCCGCCTTGGGGCTCAAACGAGGGTTGGCAGAGGACATGGTGGTGGCTCCCTACGCCACCACCCTCGCCCTGATGACCCATCCCCAGGCCGCCGTCCTCAATTTGCGCCGCCTGGCTCAGCTGGGGACGATCGGTCGCTACGGCCACTGCGAGGCGGTGGACTTCACCCCGGCGCGGCTACCGAGTGGCAAAGACTACGTCGTGATCCGCTCGTGGATGGCCCATCACCAGGGCATGTCCTTGTTGGCGTGTCTGCAGGTGCTGCACGAAGCACCCATGCACCGACGCTTTCTGGCGGACCCGATGCTCCAGGCCCACCGGCTGTTGTTGCAGGAACGTCCGGCACCGGCGGCAAAGGAGGCCAAGGCATCCGGTCCGGAAAATCAGCAACGCCCCTCGGCGGAACCGACCCTGCGGATCGTCAATGATCCCCTCGGCCCTCTGCCTGAGCTCCATCTGTTGTCCAATGGTCGCTACCACGTGCTGGTCACCGCCGCCGGCGGCGGCTCCAGCCGGTGGCAGGATGTGGCCATGACTCGCTGGCGTGAGGACGCGACGCGGGACAACTGGGGCTCGTTCTGCTACGTGCGGGACGTGCGCAGTGGAGCGGTGTGGTCCACGGCGCACCAGCCCATCGGCCGACCGGCGGATGCCTACGAAGCGATCTTTACCCAAGCCAAGGCCGAATTCCGACGCAATGACCGGGACATGACGACCCACCTGGAAATCATCGTTTCGCCAGAGGATGATATGGAGCTGCGCCGCCTGACCGTGACCAACCGGTCAGACTCGGTGCGCACCATCGAGGTCACGACCTACGCCGAACCGGTCCTCGCGACCGCGGCGGCGGACCTGGCCCATCCGGCATTCAGCAACCTGTTCATCGAGACCGAACTGTTGGGCGATGCCCTGCTGGCGAGCCGTCGGCCCCGCTCGCCGGCAGAGCCCCGGCACTGGTTGGTCCACCTGCTGGTGGTCCGCGGCGAGCACGCGGGGGTGGCCACCACGCAAAGCTGCGAAACTGACCGAAGCCGCTTCCTGGGTCGCGGTCGCTCGGTGGCGAATCCCGTGGCGCTTTCCGGCCCACCTGGCCCCCTCTCCGGTACCCTGGGGGCGGTGCTGGATCCGGTGCTGGCCCTTCGTCGCACGGTGGAGCTGCCCCCGGGGGGGGAAGTGGTTCTGGATGTGGTCTATGCCATGGCGCATTCCCACGCTGCTGCCGTGGTGCTGGCCGATCGTTACCGAGATGCCCATCTCGCCGACCGGGCACGAAGCCTCGCCGTTACCCATGGCCAAGTCGTCCTGGCGCAACTCGGCGTCAGCGAGGCCGAGGTCCAGGTCTATGCCCGGATCGCCAGCAGTCTGGTCTTCGCCAGCAGCCACCGCCGGGCCGGATCCTCAGCCATCTTACGCAACCGGCGCACCCGTTCTGGTCTGTGGAGCAACAGCATTTCCGGCGATTTGCCCATCTGCCTGCTGCGCGTCACCGATGGCACCCGGCTTGATCTGGTCCGGGAACTGGTGCGTGCCCATGCCTGGTGGCGCAGTCACGGCTTGGCCGTGGATCTGGTGATTCTGATTGAGGACCCGTCGCTGTATCGTCAGGAATTGTCCGAGCGGATCATCGGCATGATCGCGGCCAGTTCCCAGGTTCAGGTGATCGACCGCCCAGCGGGGATATTTGTGCGCCGAACCGATCAGGTGCCCGAGGAGGATCGGCACCTGTTGCTGGCCTATGCCCGCGTGGTCATCAGTGATACCGGCGGGACCCTGACCCAGTACGCCGACCGGCGGCTGCGACCGGCACCCCAGATTCCCCGCTTGGAAGTCCAAGCCGCCCGCATGGACCACGGCCCCGCACCCCTGACCACCTACGATCTGATTTTTGACAACGGCACCGGCGGATTCACCCGGGATGGCAAAGAATATATCATCACCCTCGCGCCCGGTGCAGCGACCCCGGCGCCGTGGTGCAATGTCCTGGCGAATCCCAGCTTTGGCACCGTTGTCAGCGAACGCGGATCGGCCTACACCTGGGCCGAGAACTGCCACGAATTCCGCCTGACCCCCTGGCGCTGCGATGCGGTGGTGGACCCCGCCGGCGAGGCCCTCTATCTGCGTGACGAAGAGACCGGCATCGCCTGGTCGCCCACCGCCGGCCCCCGGCGCGGGACCGGCACCTACGTGGTTCGTCATGGCTTCGGCTACACCGCCTGCACCAGCGACGAAGAAGGCATTGCGACGGAACTCCACCAATGGGTCGATGCCACGGATCCGGTGAAGCATTTCAGCCTGCGCTTACGCAACCGCAGCAAACGTGAGCGGCGCATCACCGTCTGGCTGTACCTCGAATGGACCATGGGCGAGTTGCGCGAACGCACCGCTATGCACCTGACGACCAGCCACGAAGACGGCGTCCTGCTGGCAGCGAACCCGATGCACGACGAGTTCTCCCAGCGCTGGGCCTTTGCGTGTGCCAGTCGTCGGCCCACCAGTTGGACCTGCGACCGCAGCGAATTCCTCGGTCGGGGCGGGAGTCCCGAGAAGCCCGCCGCCCTGACCGCGCAGCGCCTGGGAGGTCGGTCTGGAGCGGGATGGGACCCCTGTGCCGCGATTCAAGTCACCATCGACCTCGATCCGGGGCAGGAGCAGGACCTCGCCTTCGCCATGGGCGCCGGCACCACCCGGGAACACGCCCTCCATCTGGCCCGGAACCATGCCAGCATGTCCTCCACCCAGGCGTCCCTGGTGACGGTCTACGACTTTTGGAAACAGATGTTGTCCGCCGTTCAGGTGCAGACCTCGGACCCGGGCCTGGATGTCCTGGCCAACGGTTGGCTGCCCTACCAGGTGATCGCCGCCCGGCTCTATGCCCGCAGCGGCTTTTCCCAATCCGGGGGTGCCTTCGGCTTTCGTGACCAACTCCAGGATGCCATGTCCCTGGTGCACCACGCCCCGCACCTCCTGCGCCAACAGCTCCTCCGAGCCGCGGCCCGGCAGTTCAAGGAAGGCGACGTGCAACACTGGTGGCATCCGCCCCTGGGCCGTGGAGTCCGCACGCGGATTTCCGATGACTTCCTCTGGCTGCCCTATGCCCTGGCGCGGTACGTCCAGGCCACCGGGGACCGCGGGGTTCTCAACGAGCGGATTCCGTTCCTGGAAGGGCCGCCGGTTCCTGCGGACCAGGAATCCCTGTATGATTTGCCCCAGGTCGGCACCGACGAGTTTACGCTCTACGAACACGCCGTGCGGGCCATCCAGCGCGGCATGCGCTATGGCATCCATGAACTCCCCCTGATGGGCACGGGCGATTGGAACGATGGGATGGACCGGGTGGGCGCCCACGGTCAGGGCGAAAGCGTCTGGCTCGGCTTTTTCCTGGCCGAGGTCCTGCAACGTTTCACGGCGGTTGCCCGCCTGGCGGAGGATCACGTGCTGGCCGAACGGATCAGCGACGAAGCGGTGGCCTTGGGTCAACGGCTGGATCACCATGCCTGGGATGGGGCGTGGTACCTGCGGGCGTGGTTTGATGACGGCCAACCCCTGGGGACTAAGGACGCTTCCGAATGCCGCATAGATGCCCTGCCCCAGGCGTGGGCGGCCCTCAGCGGTGTAACCGATCCGCACCGCACACGGCAGGCCCTGGCCTCGGTCGATGCCCTGCTGGTCCGCACCGAGGATGGACTGATCCAGTTGTTCGATCCACCGTTCGGGACCACGCGCGACGACAGCGCGACCAGCCTGCAACCGGGCTATATTAAAGGCTATGTGCCCGGCGTGCGCGAGAATGGCGGTCAGTACACCCACGCTGCGGTGTGGATCGCCATGGCCCATGCCGCCTTAGGCGATGGCGACCGGGCCATGACCCTGGCGCGGATGATCAATCCCGTCCACCACGCCCGTGACGCGGCGGGCTGCGCCCGCTGGCGGGGTGAGCCCTATGTGATGGCGGCGGACGTGTACCGCTCCCCCGGGCATGTGGGCCAAGCCGGTTGGACCTGGTATACGGGTTCCGCAGGGTGGATGTGGCGACTGGTGGTGGAGTCCCTGTTGGGCCTGCACCTCCGCGATGGCACCTCCCTGCAGTTCCTACCGACGACACCGGCGACGTTTGGCAATTTCACCGTGACCTACCGACACGGCGAAGCCACCTACCAGATCTCTGTCCAAGGTTCTGGGCCGGTCCAGCGACTGGTGGTGGACGGCACCACCATCCACGGCAACCAGATGCCTTTAAACCGGTCGAAGGCCCAGCACCGCGTGATCGTCGAACGGGGCCCTTCAGGTCCGAACGTGGGAGCGGGAACCTGATGGCCCCGCCAAACCAGCTCACTGCGGGCCCTGTTCGATAACGACGACGACCTGGAGGGCATCGCCCGGCGCTGCGGCCTCAGGACCGGGCCCTACCTCAGCCGGGTTTTTGCATGGTCCTCGGCGTCAGTAAGGCGGCTTAGAACCGCCGGGCCATGGGGATGCGCCGGCCGACGCCGAAGGCCTTGGGCGATACTCGCAGCACCGGGGCCCCCTGGCGACGCTTGAATTCATTGACCTCCACCAGGCGGACAATCCGCGCCACCAGGGCGGGATCCTCGCTGGTGAGGGTCGTAGGGTCGCGACCTTCCTCTAGCCAGGCATGGAGGATCCGGTCGAGGACCGGGTAGGGTGGCAGGCTGTCTTGGTCCGTCTGGTCCGGGCGCAGTTCGGCACTGGGCGGCTTGTCGATGGACGCCACGGGAATGCGCTCGAAGCCGGCTTGGCGGTTGAGGTGCCGGGACAGGTCCCAGACCTGGGTTTTGTAGAGGTCTCCCAAGGGGGCGAGGCCGCCGTTCATGTCGCCATAGATGGTACAGTAGCCAGTGGCCAATTCACTTTTGTTGCCGGTCGTCAGGGCCATGGCCCCGAGTTTGTTGGCGGCGGCCATCACCAGCACCCCCCGCAGGCGGGACTGGAGGTTTTCCTCGGCCAGGCCGAAGGCGGTGCCGGTGAACAGCGGGTCGAGGGTGTCCAGGGCCGCCTGGTAGCCGGGAACGATCGAGAGGGTGTGGGTGCGGACGCCCAGAGCCCGAGCCAGGGCCTCGGCATCGGTGACGGACCCGGCGGAGGAGAACGGCCCCGGCATCAGCAGGCCGGTGACCGCTTCGGCCCCCAGGGCATCCACCGCCAGGGCTGCCACCAGGGCCGAATCGATGCCCCCGGAAAGCCCGAGGACGACCCGCTTCTGGCCGGTCTTCCGGCAGTAGTCCCGGATCCCCCGGACCAGGGCGGCGTGGAGATCTTCCATCGGGTCCGGCGTCTGGCGTCCGGCGTCCGGCATCGTCGCCAGGTCGACGATGCCGGTGCCGTCCTGCCAGCGGTCGAGGGCGGGCAGCCACCGGCCGTCGGGCAGGGCCACGCCGCTATCGCCGTCAAATAAGAGTTCGTCCTGACCCCCGACCTGGTTGACATAGACCACCGGGCACCGAGCCCGCTTGGCAGCCCCCAGGGCCACCCGACGGCGGAGGGAACTCTTCCCCAGGTGGTAGGGGCTGGCACTGACATTGATCACGAGGTCGCAGGTGCCGGCCAATTCCGACACGGGATCCTGACGGTAGCGCAGGCCGGCGGCGACGCTGCCATCGGGACTGAAGGCCTCGTTCCAAATGTCTTCGCACACCGTCAGGCCCAGACGCAGACCCCCGGCTTCGACCACCACCGGGCTATGCCCGGGCCGGAAGTAACGGCGCTCGTCGAACACGTCGTAGGTTGGCAGGAGGCGCTTATGGTAGGTGCCCACCACCTGGCCCCGGTCGAGGACCACCGCCGCATTGGCGATGCTCGGCCCGATGCCGGGTTCGAGGGGTTCAACGGCCCCGAGGACGACGGGCAGGGGGAGGTCTTTGGCCAATTCCTGGATCGCGGCCCACTGGGCCTCCACCAGATAGCGGCGCTCTAGGAGGTCCCGGGGAGGGTAGCCACCGATGGCCGCCAGTTCTGGGCACACCAGCAGGCGGGCTCCGGCGGCGGCGGCCTGGGTAGCAGCGGCGCGGATGGCGTTCATGGCCCCCGGGATGTCCGCGATCAGGAGGTCGAGTTGGGCGCAGGCGATCCGCATGGGGGAACGATTGGAACAACCGTCGATGTGCAAGGGCCCCTGGCGATCTGGGATTTCTGGGGGTACACTGACCCCGAGGATCCCATGGACGACGACAGCCTCCTGCACGATTTCATTGCCGAATCCCGCGATCATCTCTCGACCATCGAGCGGGATTTGATGGCCTTGGAATCCAATACGGAACCGGATTTGGTGAACCGGGTCTTCCGGGCCATGCACAGCATGAAGGGCGGAGCGGGATTCCTGTCCCTCACCTCCATCAACGCCGTCGCCCACCGGGCCGAGACCCTGCTCGATCAAGTTCGTTCCGGCCGTATGACGCCGAACCGACCGATGATCGACCTCTTGTTAGAGGCGGCCGACGTGGTGGCGTCTTTGGTGGAACAAGGCCGGGAAGGGGCCTCCACCGATGTCACCGCCATCTGTGCCCGCCTGGACGCCATGATGCATGCCCAGGCTCCGGCGGCGGCTCCCGTAGCCACCACGGGCCCGATGGTGAATCTCACCGGTCCCCAGCCCTGGGCCCAAGCCCTGGCCGTACCGGAAGCCGCCCTCCATGGTCGGGACACGGATCACCCGCTGCTGATGGGACTCCGCTTTCCCGCCACCGGCTCCGCGCCCCTTTCTCCGACCATCACCACCAATCTTAAGGCCTCCGGTGAGATTCTGGCGCTGACCCATGACCCCAGTGGTGCCTGGGTGGTGGTGTTGGCCACGCCCATGCCGGTCGAGATTCTGGTCAGTCTGTACGACTTGCCGGAGGAAGCTGTCGCCCCCCTGGAGGTCTCGGCTCCTGGGGCCGTCGCTCCGGCTCCGGTGGCTCCCCCCCGGGTCGTCGCTGCAGCCCCGGTGGCGGCCCCCGTCCCGGTGGCGGTCGCCAAAGCGCCCGCCACGTCGTCCGCCCCCCAGGCCACCAGCCCCGCAGCCTCGACGGATGACGCTGCCAATACGGTCCGCATCCACGTCACCATTCTTGACCAGTTGATGACCCTCGCCGGGGAATTGGTACTGATTCGCAACCAGCAACTGATCGCCGTCAACCAGGCGAGCATCGAGCAGCGAGCCCAGATCCAGCGCCTGGATGCCATCACGACCTCCCTCCAGGAGGCTATCATGCGAACGCGGTTGCAGCCCATCGGCAACCTGTTCTCGCGCTTTCCTCGGGTGATCCGCGACCTGGCGACCAAACTCGGCAAGAAAATCGCCCTTCAGGCCAACGGCAACGAGGTCGAACTGGACCGCTCGATTCTGGAATCCCTCGCCGATCCCATGAAGCACCTGGTCCGCAATGCCTGTGACCATGGCATGGAGACCCCCGAGCGCCGGCTGGCCCTCGGCAAGACGGAGTCCGGAACCGTCACCCTCGCGGCGTGGCATGAGGGTGGCCAAGTGAACATCGAGATCCGTGATGACGGCCCCGGCATCGACCCCCAGCGCCTCAAGGCCAAGTGCCTTGAAAAGAGCCTGAAGACGGCCGCGGAACTTGCGGCCATGTCGGAGAAGGAATTGGTCCGGCTGATTCTTTTGCCAGGCTTCAGCACGGCCGAGCAGATTACCGATGTCAGCGGCCGCGGTGTCGGCATGGATGTGGTCGCGACCACCATCGAAAACCTCGGCGGCACGATCGACATCACCAGTCGCCTGGGGCATGGTTCGACCTTCCACCTCCGCCTGCCTTTGACCCTGGCGATCCTGCCCAGCCTGATCGTGGAGTGCGACGGCAACCGCTACGCCATTCCCCAGACCAATGTCGAGGAGCTGGTGGGCCTCGATGAACACGAGGCCGCCAGCCGCATCGAAAGTGCCGGCGACCAGGAGGTCTTCCGCCTGCGGGGCCACCTTCTGCCCTTGGTTCGTCTGGATGAAATCCTCAAGCGGCCCAAGGCGTTCACCGCGCGGGACCGCAGTGACATCGGCCGGGCCCACCGTCAGGACCGACGGCCCGTGACCTTCGCCGTGGTCCGCACCGGCAGCACGCCCTTCGGCCTGATCGTCGATCAGGTGCTGGGCACCGAAGAGATTGTGGTCAAGCCGATGCACTCGGCCCTCAAGAAGCTCAGCAGTTTCGCTGGGGCGACGGTCATGGGCGATGGCAGCGTGGCCCTGATCCTGGCGGTCGAGGGCTTGGCAGCCCACGCCGGGGTCGAGCCGGACCGTTCCGAGGCCGAAGACCAGCACGTCAGCGACCAGGATCGCGAGGCCCAGACCCTGCTGCTGTTTGCCGGGGGCAACGATGAACGGTTCGCGGTGGCCCTGCCCCTCATCCGGCGGGTCGAACGGATCCTCCTGAAGGACATCCAGCGTATCGGTGGCCAGGAGTTTATCCCCGTGGATGGTCAGCCGACGGCCATTATCCGCCTGGAGCAGCACCTGCCGGTGTCCCCTACGCTCATCGAGGGCGAAGAGGCCTTCCTCCTTTTGCCCAAGCACCTCACCCGACCGGTGGGCCTGCTGGCGGGGCGGATCGTCGATACCATCAGTACCGCCGTGACCCTCACCACCGAGGCCATGCCCAATTCCCTGCTGCTCGGCACCACGCTTATTGACGGCAAGGTCACCCTGTTCCCCGACCTCTACCGCCTGGCCGGTGCCCACGATCCAGCCCATGCTCCGGCCAAGGCCCAGCGTGCCGCCAACATCCTCCTGGCCGAGGACACCGCGTTCTTCCGCCAGCTCATCAAGGGCTACCTCGAGGGCCTCGGCCATCACGTCACGGTGGCCCATGATGGTGAAGAAGCGGTCGAGATCCTCGGTAAGCAGACCTTCGACCTGCTGGTCAGCGATCTGGAGATGCCGCGCTGCGACGGCTGGGAACTGGCGCGCCGGGTCCGCCAGGACCTGCAGTTGGATCTTCCGACCTTGGCGGTGTCGACCCTCAGCGATCCGAAATCCATTCAGCGGGCCCTGGAGGCCGGATTCGACCGCTATGAACAGAAGATGGATCCACCGCGCTTTACGGTCGCTGTCGATGACCTCCTGGCCGGTCGCATCGGCCGTCCGCCCCTCGTGAACGGCAAGGAGCAGCCCCGTGTCTGAATCCGCCACACTCGCAGTTGACCGCCAGTTCTGCACCTTCCATGTGGGGGGGCAGTTGTTCGGTCTCGATATCCTGGATGTCCGGGAAATCGTCGACCTTCAGCCCATGACCCCGGTGGCCCATGCACCGGGGGCGGTTTCGGGCTACGTTAACATCCGGGGCTCGATCCACCTCGTGCTGTGCCTGCGGCATCTGCTGGGCAGTAACGACGATACGCCGGTCAAACGCCGTCTGGTGGTCCTCAAGCCCCGGGTGGTGGAAAGTTGTGCCCTGCTCGTCGACCGGATCGGGGACATCGTCACGGTGCCGGGGGATCGCATTGAGGTTGCCCGGGGCGGTATGGTCGCTGACCCGGCCCTGGTGGCGGGAGTCTGTCACCTGGATGGCAACCTGCTGGTGGTCCTCGATCCCCGGCGGGTCGCTGCCACCATCGGAGGCTGAGCCATGGCCAGCGACACCACGCCCGTGCAGCCCTCCCCATCCCGGGGCGGTACCACCGTTTATGGCCTGAAGCCCCCGGTCCCGCCCACGGCTCGCAAGGCGATCCGGGTCCTGGTGGTTGATGACGCCCGGATGTTCCGCAACGCCTTCGCCCAGGCCCTGTCCAGCGAGGCGGATTTGTCGGTGATCGGTTCGGTGGGGAGTGGCGAGGAAGCCTTGGCCTTTATTGCCCAGGATCCGCCGGATGTGGTCACCCTCGATGTCGAGATGCCCGGTATTGGCGGCTTGGCGGCCCTGGAGGGGATCATGGCCGGCAACGCCCATCGCTCCGACCATCCCATTGGGGTGGTGATGGTCAGCGGCCACACCCAGGCGGGGGCGGAGGCGACCCTCAAGGCCCTGGCCGCCGGGGCCTTCGACTTTATTGCGAAACCCTCGGGGGGTACTCCTGAAGAGGCGATGCGCCTCCTTAAGGCCCAGTTGCCCCTACGGATCCGCTGCTGTGCCCTGGCCCGGGGCGGGGTCCGTCGCGCGCTTGGGCGACCGCCCGCACCGCCACCGGCACCCATTGCCCAGGCCCGCCCGTCCACGGGTCGGGTCGAAGCCATTCTGATTGCCGTCTCGACCGGCGGCCCCAAGGCCCTGCTGCAGATGTTGCCGATGCTGACGGCCCGCACGGAAAAACCGATCCTGATCGTCCAGCACATGCCAGCCTCCTTCACCGGCCCCTTTGCCGAACAATTGGGGCGTGTCACGGGTTGGCCCTCGGCGGAAGCGGTACACGGCGAGCCGGTGGTTGGTCATCGCCTCTATGTGGCTCCGGGGGGCAAGCACCTGACGGTCCGTCGCGAGGGCAGCCAGGTCCAGATCGCCCTGACGGAAACGCCTCCGGAATGCGGCGTCCGTCCGGCGGCCGATGTGCTGTTCCGGTCTGTGCCCGCCGTGTGGGGTGGGGATGTGGTGGCCGTGGTCATGACCGGCATGGGGGTGGATGGCACGGCTGGCCTGCGGCCCCTGCGTCGGGCCGGAGCCCAGGTGGTGGCCCAGGATGAGGCGACCAGTGTTGTCTGGGGTATGCCGGGGTCTGCCGTCTCGGGCGGACTGGTGGATGTGGTCACGCCCTTAATGGAGATCCCCGCAGCTGTCGTCGCCCGCTGCCGGGGTGTCGCCTGATGTCCTGGACCCTGACGGCGACGGATGGTGCGGCCCTCCGGAATGCCGTTAAAGCCCTGTGTGGCATCACCATTCCCCCGGAGAAGGATTATCTGCTGGTCAGCCGCCTCGAAGCCGTCGCGGCGACGGCTGGCCTGCGAACGCCCCTGGAACTCGCCCGGGCCCTTGGCGACGCTACCCGCCGGGATTTGCGCCGCGAGGCGGTGGCCGCCATCACCACCCACGAAACGTCCTTCTTCCGCGATGGCCATCCCTGGGAGGCCCTGCGGCAGGCCTTGCCGCCCGTGCTTGCGGCGGCTCGCCAGGCCGGGCGGCGGCCGCGCATTTGGTCGGCGGCCTGCTCCACCGGCCAGGAACCCTACACCCTGGCCATGGTGGTGGCGGAACTGGGGCGCGCCCAACCGAACCAAGACCCACCCGAAATGGTGGCCACCGATGTCTGCGAGCGAACCGTGGCCACGGCTGCCGAGGGGGCGTTCTCGGACCTGGAGATCAATCGAGGTTTGTCCCCGGCCCTGCGGGATCGTTGGTTTTCCCGTCGGGCCGATGGCCGCTGGCAGGCCATCCCGGCCCTTCGGGGCGGCATCACCTTCAAACGCCACAATCTTCTCGATACTCCGGTCATCCTCGGGCGCTTCGACCTGGTGGTACTGCGGAACGTCCTGATCTATTTCGACCGCGCCGCTCGGATGCGGATCGTGAACTCCATTCGCGGCACTTTGCAGCCCGGGGGGATGTTGCTGATTGGTTCGAGCGAATCCCTGAGCGGCGAACCCACGGATCTGATCCCTCGGTCCCACGGCTCCACGGTCCTCTACGTGGCTCCTCCCAAGGCGACCTGATCAACCCCCAAGAGCCGCTGGGCTCTTGGGATCGCTCTCTGCCAACGGTGTTGTCCGGTTCAACCGCTGCCGGAGGGCCGTTGAAATCGCCGCCGGAAACGGGCTTCCTGTTCCTCCAACCAGGCTTGATAAATCGGCAGCGCCTCGGGTCCGATCATGGGCTGGACTTCGTTGAGGTGTTGTTTCTTGGCCTCTTCCATCAACCCGCGGAGGACGTTCCGATCCTCCTGACGGTGGCTGCGCCACAGGTCGCGGCCGGCGCTACGGTAGCGTTGGTGGGCGTCGAGGAGGGCGGTGATCTGCTCATCGGTGAGGGCGGTGCGGGCCTTGAGGGTAGTCGCCGCTTCGGCGCGGAAGCGGGCCAGGCGTGCCGCCATCTCAGCCGGGTCCCGGGGGAACCCAGGACTCCCGACCTGGCCTTGGCTTGGGCTGTCGGCGAGGCGGGGTGCTGCCCGGAAATCCTCGTCGAGTTCCGCCTCATGGAGCGGAATTGGGGCTGTGCCAACGGCGGGGAGCGCGGAGTCGACGAGCCTTGAGCTGACCGTGGTGGTCGGCACCGGGGTAACGGTGGCATTGGGACGGAGCAGGAATCCCCCGCCGCCAAGCACCAAGACGAGAATCACCAGAAGCAGGCCACGCCGACGGGTCTTCATGGGGTTCCTCCCAGGATTCCTGAGTGCGGCTGGCGGTGGACAGGCGCACCCGCAGAAAACTACGGCTTCTTGGCCTTCTTCTTGTCGCGCTCCGCCTGGGCAGCGGCCTCGATGGCAGCCCGCTTGGCTTTGGCCTCCTCGGCGGCCTTGGCCCCGGCGGCCAGGGTCGGCTCCCAGGCGGCGGTCTTGCCTAGGATGGATTTCAAGGTGGAGGATTTCTCGGCCACGGTCACCAATTCGGGATCCAGGGCCAGGGCCATCTCAAGGAGTCGCTGGGCTTCTTCGGGACTACGCTTGGCCTTCTCGGCGGCCTTGAGGGCCTCCCGGGCCTCCGCGCGTTCCGTGGCCATACGGCTGATGGTCGCCAGGCCGGAATCGAACAGGGAATCCCGCACGGATTTCAGATCGAGGCTGGTGGCCGTCACCTGGTAGGTCAGGATCTTGTGCTGAGTCGGGAAGGCGAGGACCAATTGACCATTGATGAGGTTGGCTTGGAGGTCCGAGGCCTTGCCGACCTCGCCCGCTGCCGTGGCAGCAATCAGGGCCTTCACATAGGCGGTATCGAATTGGCTGATGCCCAGGTCCTTGAGCACCGGGCCCTGCTCCTTGGCGAAGGCCCGCAGGCTGTCCTGGTCGGTCGGGGCGGTCTGGTAGCCGGGAGCCAGCAGATCCACCGAGAGATTGCGGACCGACATGATGCTGGCCTTCTTCCCGGGGAAGCTCACCGAGAAAATCAGGCGGTTGGCGGTGTCGACGACCACAAAATTTCCCCCGTCCGTGGTCACCCAGACCTCGGATGGAGCCGCGGCGGCGGGTTGGCCCTCCTTGTCGGCCAATTGGCCTTCGAGGAGCTTCTTCTGATCCTCGTCGAGGATCAGGCCGGCGGCCAGTTTTGCGGGGCTGGGTTCCGACTTCCAGCCGGTCGAGACGAACAGCAGGGGACCGTAATTGTACCAGCCGCGCAGTTCGAGTTTTTCGCTGGCATTTTCGTAGAACAGAAGGGCGTGGAGGCTGGGAAAGGCCAGCATCAGGTACTGGCCATTGAAGGCCGCCGCCAGTTTGCCGTCATACGGCGGGGCCTTTTCCCAGAAGGCATCCTCGGCTTCGCGGACCCGCTTGCGGGGAGCCTCCCGTCCGGCCTCAGCGTCCTTCTTGCTGGGCTTGTCGGGGAAGATCTGCACGAACTCTTCCACCGTCGGTGAGACCGTTGGTGAACCGAGGCGAAGCATGCTGTAGGGCTTTCCAGCTTGGATCTGGACGCTTTTTTGGATCCGGTTGAGATCCCCCAAAAAGTGTTTCCAGCCGAGGCGCCTGGTGCCGTTCTGCTCAACATTGAGGACGGTTGCCAGCCCCAAGGCCGGATCGATGGAGACCATCAGGTTGCCGCTGCCGACCACCAAAGGGCTTTCCAGTGCGGCCGCTGGCAGGGCCAGGGCAAGGGCGAGGAGGGGAGTGGCAAGACGGCGCATGGTCAGGCTCCGACGAGGGGATGTCAGCGACGGGGTTCCGGTGGGAGGACCAGATCCCCCCGCCGGAGACGGTCCTGGATGAAGGCCACCAGAACTGGGAAGGGACAGGCGGCCGTGGCCAGGGTCAGCTCGGCGGTGGCCCGGATGGGGGGATAGCGCAGGCGGGCCAGCACGGTCAGGCGGCCCCGGGTATCCAGGGGCGACAATTCCGCTTGGTGCAGCGGGCTGGCCGAGGCCTGGGCGACCCGGGCGTAGAGTTCGTAGAGTCGGATCAGTTTGCCGGTCAGCTGGGCGATCCGGAAGGCCTTCTGCCCGGGGGTCTGACCCTGAAGAAATGGATAGAGGTGCGGCGTGGCATTGAGGTCCTGGAGCCAGGCCAGGACGTGGGCATGGCTGTCAACTTCCTTGGGCTCCAGGGAGTCCGGCGACATCCAGTCCATGAACACGCCACGATAGAAGGAGGACCGGATGCGGTCCCGGGCCGCCGCTTCAGGATCTGCGGTGGCGGCATCCGTCAGGGTAATGCGCAGACCACCGTCCTCGTCATGCCAGTTGCTGTCTGCCTTCTGGGGATGAAGCAACGCATTGATGGCCCCGAGGAACTGTTGCTGGAAACCCGGGAGGGATGTGCGGGGGAAGGCGGGGTCACCAAAGGCCCGGGGTACCCGGAACGCCGCCACCGTTGGCACGGGTAAGGCCCGCAGGGCAGCGAGATCGAGGAGGATCCCGCCCTGGTGACGGGCGATGTCCATTCGCAGCTGACGATAGGCGCCGATGGCCATCTCCTGAAGACGTGCGCCTTCGGTCAATCCATCCTCGCGCATCAGGCAGAGTTGTTCGATCAGGGCCGTGCGCAGATCGAGTCGGGCGGTGGCCGGCTCTTCGCACAAGGCATCAAGGAAGTTCCGGACGGCTTCGGCTTGCTCTGGTTGGTCCAGACGTTGGTGCATCTCCTCCAGTCGGCGGTTACCGGGAACCCCGACGATGAAGGCCTCGCCCAAGGCGCCATCCAACTCAAGGATCACTTCCCGGTGTCGGGCGACCAGGACCGGACGGCGAGCGCTGCGGATGATCACGGAAGTATCGGACATGTGGACTCATTGTCGTGGGGAATGCCCCAGCTGCCAGACCGAAGGGCTTTCTCGGCGCGGTTCAACGCGGGTCGCCGTGTCACCCGCGCAGGGGGTGCCCGGCGGTCACTCCCGTAGGGCGCGGACGAAGGCCGCCATCCGGCCCGCGTCCTTGAGACCCGGTGCGGATTCGATGCCACTTGCCACGTCGACGGCCCATGGCCGGACCGCCGCGGCGGCGGGACCCACGGTCTCAGGGGTCAGCCCCCCGGCCAGGACCACGGGTCGGCCGAGATCCCGGCCGACCAGGAGATGATGGTCCCAAGCTACCCCCGTGCCGCCGGCTTGGCCGGGCACGGCGGCATCGAGGAGATAGGCATCCGCCGGGTAGCCATGGATGGCGTCCAGGTCCTCAGGGCCGCGGACTGCAAAGGCCTTCAGGACGGGGAACCGGCGACCCAGGGCGGCCGCCAGTTCAGGCGGTTCGTGGCCGTGGAGTTGGATCACGGTGCAGCGGGTGCGGGCCATGACCTCTAGGATGGTCGCTTCGTCAGCATCCAGAAACAAGGCGGTGGCTGCGGCGAAGGGCGGAATGAGACCCGCCAAGCGCGCGCCCTGGTCTACCGTGATGCGGCGCGGACCACGGGCGAAGTTGAGTCCGATGGCATCCACTCCGAGGTCGAGGGCGGTCGACACGTCCTCTGGCCGGGTGAAACCACAAAATTTGATCCGGGTGCGGGTCATAGGGCTAGGCCGGCTTCGATGGCCTCCCGGAGGCGCAGGAGGCGGACCGGGCGACTGACCACCGGCAGGGCGTCATCCCAACAGCGTTCGCCCAGGGGCACGAGCGCGAGGGCCCGGGGGGCTACTCCAACACCTTCGGGACGATCGGTGATCACCAGGTCCCAGGGGCCCATGGGAATTTGCTCCGGGATCGCTGCCGCCTGCACCGCCAAGCCCCAGGACAGGAGATGACCGGCCAGGGAGCCGCGCAGGGAATCATTCCCCACCAAGAGCAGGACCCGCCGGGGTGGCAGGGCCCGGGGTCGCGCCTCGATCAACGGACCCGCCGGGAGGCGCAGGGTGAAGCTGAAGGAGCTTCCACGACCAGGGGCCGAACTGAGGTGGATCGCCCCACCCATGAGCTCGACCAGGCGTTTCGTGATGGCGAGGCCCAGTCCGGTCCCCCCATATTTGCGGGTCATCGAGCTGTCGGCTTGGACAAAGGCCTGGAACAGGCGGGCCTGGGATCCCGGTTCGATCCCGATACCGGTGTCTCGGACCGTGAACTCCATGGGAGGGACGAGATCCGTGTCCTCGGCCGGGTGGGGGGTCAGGCGGACCTCCACCTCACCGGAATCCGTGAACTTGATGGCATTGCCGATCAGGTTGGTCAGCACCTGCCGCAGGCGTTGTGGGTCGCCAACCAGGCTGGACGGGAGGTCGGGGCTGGCGGCGGCGATCAATTCCAGGCCCTTGGCCCGGGCCTGCTCGCTCAGCAGTTGGAGGGTGTCCTCGACCAGTTGGGATGGACTGAAGGGGATTGCCTCCAGCTCCATCCGCCCGGCCTCAATCTTCGCGTAGTCGAGGGCATCATTGATCAGGGCCAGGAGATTGGAGGCGCATGATCGCAATGTTTCGACGAAATCCCGCTGATCCTCTTGAAGATTGGTCTCCTCCAGTAATTCGCTCATGCCGATGATGCCGGTCAGGGGCGTCCGCAGTTCATGGCTCATGTTGGCCAGGAATGACCCTTTGGTGTGGCTGGCCTCCTCGGCCTGCTCCTTGGCCTCAATCAAGGCCTGCTCGTAGCGTTTCCGCTCGCTGACATCGCGGACGAACAGTAGGAGCCGACCGTCGGGCATGTGTTTGGCGATGAACTCGCCGGGCAGGATCTGGCCGTCGGCACGCACGAACCGTCGTTCGCCGGAGATGGTCGAGCCGGCCAGGGCCTCCCGCAGCTCCTCATCTAAACCGCCGTGATCGTCCGGGTGCAGGACCACGGTCAGGTGCTGACCGAGGATTTGGTGCCGGGAGACCGCCAGCAGCGTGCAGGCGCGGACGTTGACGTCGACGAACACCAGGTCGAGGTCGAGGAGGAAAATGCCCTCGGGGGCCTGTTCGATCAGCGTGCGGAACTGCTCTTCGCTGCAGCGCAGGGCCTCCTCAGCCCGCCGCTGCTCGGTGATGTCCCGCCCGACCGACTGGACATCAAGGATCGTCCCCTCGGACGAGAATCGGGCGCGGTCGGTCCAGGACAGCCAGCGGACTTCATGGCCCCGCATGACCACCCGGTGTTCGATCGCCGTCACGGGGCTTTCGGGTGTCAGATTGGCTAAGCGGAAATCCACCAGGATTTGGTCTTGGGAAGGGATTTCCGGTTGCCAGGTGGTGCCGATGAGTTCCTCCCGTCGCCGACCGAAGAATCGGCAGAAGGCCTCGTTGACGAAGGAGATGGTGCCGACGTCCGTACGGCGGACGATCAATTCCGTCTGCTCGTCGATGATGGTGCGCAGGGCATGAGCATCATCGAGACGATCCGCGTCCTGACGGCGGATCTCCTCCCGTTGGAGTACCGTCCCCAGAAGACGCCCGGTGGCGGCCAGCATTTCCAGATCGGTCGCGTCCCAGGAGTTTGCCGGGGCCCGTTCGGATCTGGTAAAACGTTCGGCCACCAGCAACAGCAGGGATCCGCCGCGATTGGGAAGGATCATCACGGCCAGATCATCCACCCACAGGGCCGGACGGGGATGATGCAGGATCGCCGCCAAAGGACCGAGGCCCTCATGGGGCGCATCACGTCGACTGATCGCCGGACCGTCCCAAGGAACGATGGTGGACAGCCAGACAGATAATTCCCGACCAGCCCGGTCGATAGCTGCGGTTCCGAGATCTGCCGACCGGGGCCGGATCCACTCGTAGAGGGTGGTCAATTGCCCCTCATCGGCCTCCAGCACCAGAAAGCGGTCGATATCCTGGACTTCCCCCAGGCACTGACAGACCACTTCGACGGCTTCCAGGCCCTCACAGCCTGCCAGGACCCGCTGGGCGGCTTCGGCAATCGCGCGAGTCCGGATCAGTTCCTGGGAAGCCGTGGGCACCGTGGAGGCCTGTTACTTTCCAGAGGCCAGGCGCTTCACCGCTGCCTGGAGGGCCGCCACCTTGTCGATGCGCTCCCAGGAAAATTCCTTGCGGCCGAAGTGACCATGGAAGGCCGTGCGGCGGTAGATCGGCTTCAACAGATCGAGGGCCTCGATGATGGCCTTCGGCCGCAGGTCGAAGACCTCGTTCACGGCTGCCGAAATGACCTCGTCTCCGACCTTGGCCGTGCCGAAGGTATCGACCTTCACGGATACCGGGCGGGCCACACCGATGGCGTAGGCGACCTGGATCTCGCAACGGGTGGCCAGCTTGGCCGCGACGATGTTCTTGGCCACCCAGCGGGCGGCGTAGGCCGCTGAGCGGTCGACCTTGGAGGGATCCTTGCCCGAGAAGGCCCCACCACCGTGGCGACCCATGCCACCGTAGGTGTCGACGATGATCTTGCGGCCCGTCAGGCCGGAATCGCCGTGGGGTCCGCCAACTTCGAAGCGACCGGTGGGATTAATGTGAAAAATGGTCTTTTTGTCGACCTTGCACTTGGTGCTGTGCTTGTTGATGACGGCGGTGCACATGGCGATCATGTCACGCTTGATCACCGACATCTTGGCTTCCGGCGTGTGCTGGGTCGACAGGACCACGGTGTGGATGCGCACCGGCTGGTCACCTTCGTATTCCACGGTCACCTGGCTCTTCGCGTCGGGCCGTAGATACTTGAGCTTCTTGGTCTGCCGCAGGCGGGCCTGTTCTTCCACCAGACGATGGGACAGGTGGATCGGCAGGGGCATCAGGTCGGGAGTCTCATCGCAGGCATACCCGAACATCAGGCCCTGATCGCCGGCGCCCTGCTCATGGTTCTTGGATTCATCCACGCCCTGGGCGATGTCCGGGGACTGCTTGTGAATGGCCACCAGCACGCCGCAGGAATCCGCATCGAACCCAATGCCCGCCTCAGTGTAACCGATTTCTTTGATGGTTTTGCGAACCACGTCCTGGACGTCGACAAACCCGTTGGTCGTCACTTCACCCGCCACGACGACCTGCCCGGTCGTGACCAGGGTCTCACAAGCCACGCGGCTCTTGGGATCCTGGGCCAGCAGCGCGTCGAGCACGGCATCGCTGATCTGATCGGCCACCTTGTCGGGGTGACCCATGGAAACGGATTCGGAGGTAAAAAGGCTGCGGGCCATGGTGGTTCCTTGGATGACGAAGCATCGCGGAACCCTCGCCCTCGTGCAATGCCGAAGAAAGGCCGGAGACCCAAGCTCCAAGCTTCAAGCTTCAAGGCGAAGCCAGGGGGGCTAGGGGCGCAAGCCCCAGATGTCGCATAAGGTGCGGGTCCAGGGGCGAGAGCCCTTGGGCGGGGCGTAGCGGGGGTGCAGCCCCCGTGAACAGCGTCGACCGAGCACCGCCATCGGCGGCGCGCAGCGTCGACAGGAAATTCTCGCGCGGTTACGCGCGGCCGACGGCGTAGCCGGCGGGGAGCCGTGTCCCGACGACCCCGAAGGGGTCGCAGGCGTAGCCTGCCGGTGCGTAGCACCGGTCGGGACGCGGCGAATTTCCGTCAGAGATTCTTTTCGATTTCCTCAAACAGCACCACATCAGCCTGCACCACCAACATCTGCTTCTGGAGGCTTTCCTGACGCGCATTGGTCGAGAACAGACGGCCCAGGAACGGGATGTGGCTCAGGAACGGAATGCCCTGGTGTTCACGCCCGCTGCTGCTGTTGGTCATGCCTGCAATCACCAGGCTGCCGCCATCCGGAATGGTCACGGAGGTTTGGCTGGATTCGTACCGTAGCTCGGGAATGAGCATTGGGTTCTCGGAGGGCAGGGAGAAGTCGATCGCGATGACCGAAACGTTCTCGTCGCCACCCGTGGTGACCGTGGTGCCCGCACTGGACCCGATGCTGGTACCGGACTGCTGCACCGGACCGCCAGGGAAGGCGCCCTCAGCCAGGGCCGGACCAAAACGACGCCACGACTCGACCTGGGCGTTGGAGGGCCGTAGGGTCAGGGTGATGTACTTTTTGTCGGCCGAAGCGATGGCTACGACATCCAGCACCGTGCCATAGGACAGTACGCTCACCACCGGATCGTATTGGTTCTGCACCACGTCGTAATCAGCGATATAGGATTGCTGATTCAGATTGACGATATGGGCCTGCTGACCGTTGAACATGGTCAGGTCGGGTTCGTAGATAACGTTGCCCTTCTTGTGCTTCTGAACTGCTTCCAAAATAGCGCTGGCATAGAAATTTTCGGCAAGACGCCAGGTCTGGCCCTGCAATTTCAAGCCTTCACCAGGATTGGGATTGGCCAGGGCACCCGCATAGGAACCCGTGAGGGCGCCGGTGTTCGTCCGTCCGGCGAC